>JADFZS010000008.1 GCA_015232405.1 Magnetococcales bacterium
GATGATTTAAAGGTTGACCATTTTAATGGTCTTTCTGATCAATGGTTGGCAAAGCTCAAAAATGCAGCCCTTGCTGGTAATTTTAATTCCAGTATGGAATTAGTTGAGCAGCTACCCCAAACACAAAAAAAACTAGTCCCGATACTGCGATATTTAATAGATAATTTTCAATTTGAGGCGATTATCGAAAAGATAGAAAAATATCAAGATATCCGTAAGGACAATAGCTAAGATGGGGAACTCAATGGAATGTATTTTGGTGGTTGATGATAATCTTGATAATCTGAAACTTTTGAAAAATGTTCTTATGGAACATGATTATCAGGTCAATTTTGCCAAAAATGGTACAAGTGCACTATTGGCCATAGAGGCAGAGCCACCAGACTTGATTTTATTAGATGTAAGAATGCCAGACATGGATGGTTATGAGGTATGTAAACGCCTAAAATCCATTCCTGAACTTTGCGATATCCCAATAATTTTTATTAGTGGTCAACATGAGCTGAGTGAAAAAATAAAGGCATTTTCCATTGGTGGGGTGGACTATCTGACCAAACCTTTTGAACTTGAAGAGGTACTGGCTCGGGTAAAAACCCACTTAACCATCAACTCTTTAAAAAAACAGCTACTAAAAGCAAATGAGGAGCTAGAAGAGAAGATACTTATCCGCACAAAAGAGCTGCAAGTCAGCGAGGAGTTGTTTCGCTCCATAAGTGAATCGGCTTCTGATGGTATTATAGTATGCGACAACAGTGGCTTAATCACCATGTGGAATGGTGGGGCCAAGCAGATGTTTGGCTATAATGAAGAGGAGGTAATAGGACAAAACATAACCACTCTAATGCCTGAAAGATACAAAGAGGCCCATAAAAAAGGCATGGAGAGAATGCAAAAAAACAAAAGCCTTAACTGGGCTTCAGATAGAATTTTAAAGGTGTTTGGACTGTGTAAGGACGGTACTGAATTCCCCTTGGAACTATCTCTAGCTACCTGGACCCAAGATCAAGAGGTTTTTTTCTCTGCCATCGCCAGAGACATCACTGAACGCATTCACAATGAAAAGTCTTTGATAGAGTCTGAAGAACGAAACCGACAGATATTAAACTCAGTAGGAGATGGTATATTTGGTCTGGATATGGATGGCAGAACTACATTTATAAATTCAGCTGGGTGTAACATGCTCGGTTGGCAAGCCTACGAACTTATTGGCAAACGTCAACACAATATTATGCACCACACCCGTGCAAACGGTGAGAGATATCCTGCTAAAGAGTGTCACATTTATTCAGTTTTAAAAGATGGACAGATACACAACGCTGAAGATGAACTTTTTTGGCGTAAAGATGGCAGCAGTTTTCCCGTTGAATATCTTAGCAACCCTATAATAAAGGATAACAAGATTACCGGTGCTGTTGTGGTGTTCCGGGATATTACTGAGCGCAAAAGAACCCAACAGCAGACACAACGTTTGCTAAACTCAAGGGCAGTAATAAGCAACCTTTTGCAGTTGGGCTTAAAATCCATGGATCGCAACAAAATGATGGATGAGGCACTGGGACTTTTATTAACTGTCCCCTGGCTATCTACCAGAGGCACAGGAGCTATTTTTCTTATCGATCAAGATACCAATGAACTTCGCATTGCTGCATATCGGGGGCTACCTGACGTTCTTTTGCAAAAGTGTAATGTTGTTCCTATCGGTCACTGTTTATGTGGTTTGGCAGCGGAAAAAAAGAAGATTATTTTTTCTGACCATATCGACAACCGCCATTCAACCATATATCCAAACATGATACCCCATGGCCATTATGTAGTCCCAATTCTAGCTGAAGATCGTTTATTGGGGGTGGTCAATATCTATTTAAATGATGGTCATATTAGAAAGAGTGAAGATGAGAGTTTTCTCTTTACCTTTGCTGCTACTTTAGCAGGTATTATCGAGAGAAGATCTGCAGAAAGAGAGAGGGTAAAAAACAAACTGGCCTCCCAGGCCAAAAGTGAATTTCTTGCCAATATGAGCCATGAAATTCGTACCCCCATGAACGCCGTTATCGGTTTTGCAAACCTTGCTCTAGAGAGCGAGTTAACACCAAAAACCAGAGACTATCTGACAAAAATTTCTGAAGCATCATACTCTTTGTTGCGGATTATCAATGACATTCTAGATTTTTCTAAAATTGAAGCCGGCAAGCTTGATTTAGAGGAGAACAATTTTCTGGTAAGGACTGTCTTTGATCATATTTCAAGTATATTTAGAATAAGTACCCAAGAGAAGAATGTTGAACTTATTTTAAGCTACTCATCCCAGTGTATGCACGTACTTGTTGGTGACTCCCTGCGCTTGGAACAGGTTTTAAGAAACCTTGTTGGTAACGCCGTTAAATTTACTGATAGTGGCGAAATAGAGCTTCGAGTCGAGACAATTGAGGCGACAGAGCAAAAAGTAGAGGTGGAGTTTTCCGTCCGTGATACTGGTATTGGCATGAGTAAAGAACAGGCATCACGGTTATTCGTTCCATTTTCCCAAGCTGACAGTTCAACAACCAGAAGATATGGTGGAACAGGGTTGGGGCTGGCAATTTCTCGCCGTATTGTAGAGTTGATGGGTGGTAAAATTTGGCTAGAGAGTGAACCTAAAAAAGGCAGTACTTTTTATTTTACAAGTGTATTTGGCAGATCTCCTGAAGAGGAGAGCAGTGAAGATCTAGTACCACCTGCTGAGTTGTGTTATTTAAAAGCGTTGGTGATTGATGATAACCATGCCACAAGAAATGCACTCAAGGAGATGCTTAATCTCTTCACTTATACAGCTGTTTTGGCAGAATCTTTACAAGAGGCAGAATTTGAAGTGATAAAGGCAATTGAGACCGGAGAGCCTTTCCATGTTCTGCTGGTTGATTTACAAATGCAAGAAAATGATGGCATTGAAATCACCAATAAAATTCTAAAACTCACATCACAATATAAGGATATTACGCCGCCAAAAACAGTTCTGCTGACTATGAAGGATGAGTTTTTAAAATCCCAACTACAATATGAAAATGTTGCTGTTGATAGCTATCTGACAAAACCCATAAATTGCTCCCTTCTTTTTGATACAATTATGGAGCTGTTTGATTCCAATGTAGTTAGGCCCGGCAAAAAACAAACTACCTATGATACAATATTAGCAAGAAACAAAATTGGTGGTGCTAGAGTCTTACTAGTAGAAGACATTGCAATCAATTTGCAGGTAGCAGGAGAGATATTGGATGGTGCTGGTGTGGTTGTGGTAGTTGCAAGAAATGGCCTTGAAGCTATTGAGATGGTGCAACAATCACAATTTGATGCTGTGTTGATGGATATCCAAATGCCAAGAATGGATGGTTATATGGCAACCAAAGAGATAAGAAAACTGTTTACCAAAGATAAACTACCAATTATTGCTATGACAGCCCATGCCATGATGGGAGACAGGGAAAAATGTTTAACGGTAGGTATGAACGACCATATATCCAAACCAATTGATCAAAACAAACTTTTATCAGCTTTGATGCACTGGATAACCCCAAAAAAAGGAGAGAAAACTACAACAAAAAAAGCTACTGACACACAGAATGGTGAAAAGCAAGTTGCCGAGTCGGAAAAATTGCCGGATAAACTAGAAGGCATTGATATTGGTTCTGCCTTAAAACGGGTAAACAACAGCCATAAAATATTCAAGTCCATCCTATTGAGTTTCCATAGAGATTTTTCTTTAGCTGCCGATGATATTTTAGCTGCCATCAATGCTCAAAATATCGATAGCGCCAGAAGCATTGCCCACTCTGTAAAAGGCGGTGCTGGCAACTTGTCAGCTAATGGATTATACAATACTACTTTCGCCCTTGAAAAAGCTCTGAGAGAAGAAAAAATGGGGGAGATTACAACACTTCACAAAGAGTTTGAAAAAAAATTAATTGAGGTGTTACAATCAATAGAACCTATAATAATTGCAGAGAAACAAAAAAGTAGCTCGTTAATTAAAGAGGCCGCTAAAAAAGGTTCTGCTTCGTTGGATATGTCTGAGATACTACCTTTAATGCAGGAGTTGGCAAAACTACTTAAAACCACAAATATTAAATCCCAAAACACCTTTGAAGCATTAAAGCCTCTATTATTTCAATCAAACAGACCGGAGATTATCACGCAGGTGCAAAATATTGGGGAACATCTAGATGTTTATGCCTTTAAAAAAGCATTTGTTTCACTAGATAAATTGGCAGCAACATTGAATGTTTCACTAAAAAAGGATGAGTGATGGCAACATACAGTGAAAGACAGAATATTCTGATAGTTGACGATATTTCAGGCAATATCAAGATACTGCAAGCCATTCTTTCGGAACAATATGAGCTGTTTGTTGCGACAAACGGTCAAGACGCCATGGAGATAGCTCTAGCAGAACCGATAGATATCATATTGCTTGATATAATTATGCCAGAATTGGACGGTTTTGAGGTTTGCCGACGACTAAAAAGTGACAACAAAACCAAACATATACCTGTTATATTTCTAACTGGTGAAGACCGGGTACAAGATGAGGTAAAAGGTTTAAAACTAGGAGCCGCAGATTTTATTCTTAAACCCATCGAACCCCTTATTGTTAGAGCGCGTATTCAGACCCAGATAACATTGATTCAGGCAAGAAAAACCCTGATAGAGCAAAATGCACATCTAGAACATGTTGTTGAGGATAGAACAAATCAGTTACTCACCTTGCAAGATGCGGCAATGGTGGCTATGGGAGCCTTGGCAGAGACCCGTGATCCTGAAACAGGAAACCATATCCGCAGAACACAATTTTATGTTAAAGCTCTGGCAATACAGTTGCGGGACCATGACCGTTTTCGTGATTTTTTATCAACAGAGGCAATTGAACTACTCCACAAATCTGCCCCTCTTCATGATATAGGCAAGGTTGGAGTACCAGACCGGATTTTGCTCAAACCGGGAAAACTAACTGCAGAAGAGTTTGAAGAGATAAAAAAACATCCCATAATCGGTTATGAAGCCATTTTACAGGCTGAAAAAATGTTAAACTCAACCCAGTCTCACTTTCTCAAGTTTGGCCGTGATATCATACTCCACCATCATGAAAAGTGGGATGGTACGGGATATCCTCACCAGCTTAGTGGTGATGATATTCCCATACCAGCCAGGCTTATGACCTTGGCGGATGTCTATGATGCTCTAATTAGCAAACGAGTTTATAAATCATCTCTGACCCACGATGAAACCACAGCCATTATTGTTAAAGATAAAAATGTGATGTTTGACCCTGATATTGTCGAGGCTTTTTTACAAGTTGAAGGACAATTCAGGGAAATTGCAGAAAAATTTGCTGATCATTAAACAGTTAACTATGATAGTCTTGTAGTTAGGGCGGTGACATATGGTTTTTTTGTTACACTACAAAATAAACCTTATAAATACACATGCTTTATCACCATGAACCAACCATCCTAACAAGCAGAACATAGGGCTACAACCGGAAATTTCACTAAAGGAAAACCGGTACAATGGATAATGAGCTTAACAAAACTTTTAAGAGTTATATTGCTCGCCGCCTGCTAATTGCGGTGGTTCTAATGAGTTCAGCAATTACAGTGGTTACCACTGGTTGGCAGTTGTATGGTGACTATAAAATCGGCATCAGTGAAATTGAGAAAAATTTTTCAATTATCAAAAAAAACCATATCAAACCTCTGGCAAATAGTCTTAAAGGTACAGATTCAACACAAATAAGCTCACAATTAGAACTTATCCTCACCCTTCGGGATATGGAACATTTAACAGTTATAACCCCTGATAAAAACCCATGGTCAGTTGGGGTAAACAGCTCTGGCAACACATTAAAAAAATCTTTTTCCATTAGCTATTTAGATCATGAAAACAATCAAAAAACAGGCCAACTACATGCAATAGCCACTCTTGATAATCTCTATAACCGTTTAAAAGACAAGGTATTTACAATATTAATCAGCAACGGTGTCAAAACATTTATCGTCTCTGGCTTTATTCTGTTTCTGTTTAACCTGATGGTTACCAGGCATCTAAAAAAACTAGCTCAACATGTAACCAGCATTGACTTGAAAAAGACTATGCCCCCCCTTAGTTGGGACAAAAAAGATAAAAGCAAACAGCATCATGATGAGTTGGACCATGTCGCTTATGCCATCAACAGGATGCAGGATAACCTTAAACAATCTGTGGTCAAACTCCGTGATAGCGAAAAATACAACAGAACACTTTTTGAACAATCTCCCATCGGTCTGGCCCTCTGCACCATGGATGGAAAATTAATATATAACAACCAAGCATATGCCGATATCATAGGTCGCACTGTTGAGGAGACAAACCAACTGACTTACTGGGAGATAACCCCTAAAAAATATTATAAAGATGAAGAAAAACAGCTAGAAAGCCTTAAAAAAACACTGAGCTATGGCCCTTACGAAAAAGAGTATATCCATAAAAAAGGCCATCTTGTTCCGGTACGTCTTTCGGGAACAATATTACGACAAAATGAGGAAGATTATATCTGGTCATCAGTTGAAGATATTTCCAAGATAAAAGAGGATGAAGACAAGTTACAAATGTTGGTTAATAGGCATCAAGCCATTATTTCAACTACACAAGATGGTTTCTGGGTCACTGATATCGATGGTAAAATTGTAGAGGTAAATGACACCTATTGTCGCATGATAGGCTATAGCAGAGAAGAGCTTCTGACTATGGCAGTATCTGATCTGGATGCTATGGACTCCAAAGAGGAATTTATAAAACATGTAAAACGTATTTTCAGCCAAGGTTCAGACCTATTTGAAACCAACCATAGATGTAAAGATGGAGAGCTGATCAATATCGAGGTTAGCGTATCATTGACCGAACTTAGCAACGGCTCTTTTTTGTGTGCATTTCTCCGTGATATTTCTGAAAGACATAATCTTGAAAATCAGCTGAGACAGTCACAAAAAATGGAAGCCATCGGTACTCTTACCGGTGGTATAGCCCACGATTTCAACAATATTCTTGCAATTATACTTGGCAATATAGAGCTTACTAAAATTGGTATCGGTGATGAAAATACCAGGCTGGACAACATACAGGAGGCAACTGTTCGAGGAAAAAATCTGGTCAATCAGCTTATGACGTTCAGCCGTCATACTGCCTCCCCAAAAACGGCAATCAATCCGTTACCAATATTCAAAGAGGTTAGCAAATTTATCCGTTCTACTATTCCATCATCCATAGAGATAAAAGAGAACCTAGACCATAAAAATGCGAGGATCATGGCAGACAGTACACAGCTACGTCATATTATGATAAATCTCTGCTCCAACGCTGCGCAAGCAATGGGTGAAAAAGGTGGCTTATTAGAAATCAGCCTCCATAACATAGCCAGAGAGCAAATTAAAAACGAACAACTTGGCAGAGACTCTGACAACTATTTGCAGTTGGTAATCAAAGACAACGGCCTTGGCATGAGCCAAGAGATACAAGAGAGAATTTTTGAACCATTTTTTACCACACAAAGTAAAGAAAAAGGGGCAGGCCTGGGACTTTCAGTTGTGCATGGTGCTGTACAAGAGTGCAATGGCGCAATAGAGTTGGAAAGCAAACCGGAGGTTGGAACCACATTTAAACTCTATTTTCCAATTGTTGATTATGAAGCAGAGCAAGATGAAGATATCAAACAGGTGAACCCTAAAGAAAAAGGTGGTGGTTATATACTTTTTGTGGATGATGAAGTTGGTCTTGTTGATGTCGGCAAGCAGATGCTGACAGCTCTTGGTTATAAAACAGATCCCTATACAGATTCACAAAAAGCTTTGCAAATGTTTAAAAACAACCCTGAAAAATATGATGTGGTAATAACAGATCAAGTGATGCCCAACATGACAGGTACTATACTTGCCAAGGAGATTCATAAATCAAGACCGGATATACCAATATTTCTGTGTACCGGATATAGCGAGATGATTACAGAGACTAATGCAGCTAAAAGTGGCTTTACCAAATATTTCCAAAAACCGGTTTCTCTAAATGATTTTGCCACGGCTCTAAAGGATTATATCATCCCTCAGAATGCGCAAAATACAAAACCCCAATCTGCCAAGGCACAAATAGAAGACAACCCAAAAAGTGAAGATGCTAAACCCATTGAGGAGAATATTAAAAACAGTACTGATGCTATACATGTACTGTTGATTGATGATGATAAATTTTTAACCATAATTTATGAAAAAGCCCTTAAAAAGTATGATAATGTAGTGGTTGATATTGCCCTTGACAGCCAGGAGGCACTAGAAATTTATAAAAACAACCATGAAAAATATGACCTGCTGATAGTTGACTATATGCTGCCCAATACTACAGGTATTGATTTGGCTGGGATGGTTAAGAAAATAGACAGTGAGCAAAATATAATTATCTGGTCCGGTCACTGTGATGATGAATTGATGCAAAAAGCAAAAGATGCGGGTATTAACCAATGTCTGGAAAAACCATTTGGTTATGAAGATGGGGTTAACATTATCAAAAAAATATTGGCCCCATTCATGGAGCAAAAAAGCGGCAACATTATAAAGTCTAAAAAAGATCTGCGCATTTTATATGTTGATGACGAAGAGGCTCTGTTGCAAACAGTGGAGTTAAGGCTGCAGGTTAAAGGCTACAGAGGTTTTTTCTGTACAGTTGACCCTGAGGTAGCTCTTAATCGCTTTATAGAAGCTCCTGATGCATTTGATGTGGTTATTACAGATATGAACATGCCCATAATGAATGGTCATGAGCTAGCGAAACAGATATTGAATATTCGCCCGGAAATTCCAATTTTTCTCTGTTCTGCAAGTTTTGAATATGATGATAGCATGGAGGTAAAGAGCGCCAAACTTCTTGAGATCATTCCCAAGCCTTCATCCTTTGAGGAGATAGAGGCTATTTTAGAAGGCGCTATCCCTAAAAGCTCTTAAAATTTGCACTTTTTTTTATATACGAGCAGGTGTTCCAATACGCACCTGCTCGTATATTTTCATACTGTTATGCCGCAATAGCATTGGGGGCATCAACAAATTTCGTACTCTCTTTTGTTTTGGCTTTTTGCTTGGCTTTGTCTTTTAAACCTAACTCAAGACGTTCATCAAGCCTGGTTAATGCCCAACCTGGATCGATATTTACTAAAGAGCATATCCAATGGAACGCACCGGTTTCCATATTGGAGGAGTAGAACCATTTTTTAAGGGAGCGGTAGTCATTGCGAAAAATAGGATCTTCTAGAATTTGCGGGTCATCCTGACGAAATCGCTCCAGAGCAACTAGATCACGAATAGCCCTTTCCATAACAGCAATCCACAACTGTGTATCATTGTTATCATACTCTTGCTGCCCAACCAATATCGAACTCCTGCTTGTCTCCATCGTTTTCCTCTTAAAAAAGATTTAGATGTTTAACCTAGATTTACCAGCAACTCTTTTAATCTACTAAACCACATTTTTTATACTATCTACTGCTGCCCAAATATGCCGCTATCTGCGCTACAGATAGATTTTGGGCCTCTGCATTGGCCTTTACAACAGCACTGGTCATTTCGTTAACCAAGCAACTCTCAGGGTCTTGCACCAATACAGTAAACCCCTCCTCGGTAAAAGCCAAGCTACCTTTTATACCATCGTCTCCATGCCCTGAAAGAAGTACTCCAACTGGATTTTCTGCCTGTGAAGCCGCAGAAACAAAAAGTTGGTTGATGGATGGGTGTACTGTTATTCCCGGTTGAAATATGGTGTTGAAAACAAGTTGATTGGAACAGTTTTTTTTCAATACTCCATCGACGCTAGCTGGAATAAAAGTGATTGAATCATCCTTGATAACCTGACCAGTCACTCCTACCTTGATATTTTTACCTGTCTCCTCACTCAACTGCTCAATCAGGGGTGTGCTTACGCTATCATCCATCTGCAGGGCGACAACTATGGGAGCGTGAACATCCCCAATACTCTTCAAAAGGCTGGATAATACCCCTACTCCACCAGTTGAAACCCCTATCACAATTAGATCATAGGGTTTATGATCTGTTTTTATACTCTCTAAACCGCTGTTATTAAGTTTTGCTACATCTAACAAATTGTTGCTTTGCTTGTAGTATGCTGGCAAACCACGACTACCCCAGTAGTGTATCTTTTCCAGAAACATCTCATGGGATTTTCCAATTTTGATTGTGTTTTGAAAAGTGGGCCAACCAAAATAATCTACGGCACCATACTCCAAAGACTTTAAAAATCGGCTCTGTTTGTCTACATCCGATTCGCTGTGCAAAATAATAGGTAGAGGGGAGTAATCCATAACCCTCTTGATAATATCTGCAACCCCCCTATTGGCCTCCTCAATAGCGATTGTAATTAAATCGGGTTGTAGTTGTTCTATTGTCTCTATTGAAAATGAGTCGTAGCCCAAACTTGGTAGCAGTTTTATATCCGAATCACCCACTAGGATCATACGAATAACTGCTTGTAGAAACCCCGGCTCATCTATAGGTAAAATTTTTATCACTCTCTACCTTTAGCTATGAGACTCTATTTTCATGTTTGGGACTAAGCAGTATATCATCATTAAACTATCTGCAACAGCGTAAGACGCTCTATTGTTACCTCCACTCTCTGTTTTACCACTCCTCCCTTGCTCCCTATCACAGCACAATAACTGGCTATGGATAACGGGATTCATTATTTTTTGTTCCTTGGGATCATGGTTTATTAAATTTCTAAAAACTCTTCAATTATTATAAATCGAACCAACCTGGATATTAACAACCAAAAAAAGACAATAAAGTGTATATATTGTCTGGTCTGTGTCTATGACACCAATGCAGATGTCCTATATTCCTGATTAGGCCAGAGGCTTGGCAGTCAAGTGGGGGGGGGAGTTGCCACCAAGCCTCTGGTTCGAGACACTTTAGCATTGCGTCTCATCACTAATAAAAATTAATAGACCAGAAACCCGGTAGCCAAGAGGGGGGGGGAGAGGCCACCGGGTTCCTGGTGCGAGACACTTAAAAAAACGTGCCTCATTTACAACTTTTTCTACTACGATACTGCTTTTAAATCATTAACTTCTTCTTAAACTTAACAACTCATACTTCTGATACTATTCTACTGCAATTTACATCTTCATCCGACTACTGTACTGCTTAATTCATCTACTTCTAATACTACCTACTGCATGCACTTCTTGTTGCTTCAACTACGATACTGCTTAATTCATCTACTTCTAAGTCATACGTTTCGGTTATACCTAATGCACTTCTTGTTACTTCAACTACGATACTGCTTAATTCACCTACTTACTAAGTCATACTTCAAATACTACCTACTTACTGCATGCACTTCTTGTTACTTCAACTACGATACTGCTTAATTCATCTTGTTCAAACCGATCCTAAAACAATCACACCTACAACTGCATACTTACAAATTACTGCTTGTTTTCGCTGCTTGTTGCTAATATACGTATCAGGAATCGTACCAACTTTTATGGTTATTATTTTCTTTAACAATATTAACAGATTGTAAAGATTAAGTGATTTTTTGTGACTTTTTAAGGGGTGGAAAAAAAATTTCCGAAATAATAGGACAGGCAGACTTAATCGTCTCTTTTAATGTTTATTTTTAAATAGTTACGAGTATGCGTAAAAATTTTTTCCTATAGTGCTAAATTTTACCCCTGTTTGCTAGCCGATCTTTTGCGCAAACGGTTGTTTAAAGTCTGGCGGGTTATACCAAGGAGACTGGCGGCAAGTGTCTTGTTACCGTCAGAGCGCTGAATTGCAGCTTCAATCAATATATGTTCAGCCTCTTCAAAGGTTGGCAGACGTCCAGAAAAAGCCAAAAATGGGTTTTCATCTGTTATGGGAATAGCTGTATCCAAGGAGTTTTTTGCCAATACAATATCTTGAAAACTCTTAAGGCTCAAACTACCAGACTCATGCATTGCCACCCCATCAAATATCATTGCTCGCAACTCTCTGATGTTACCGGGAAAGTCATAAGCATTTAACAGTTGAAAAAGCTCTGGAGGTAGGTTGGGAGCACTCTTGCCCATAGATTTAGCGGCATCATTGATAAAACGGTTGGCAAGTAAAATTATATCTTCCCTCCTCTCTCTGAGTGGTGGGATGATTATTTGATGGGCCGAAAGACGAAAATAGAGATCAGCCCTAAATTTATTGGCTAACATCAACTCTTTTAGGTTTTTATTTGTTGCACATATTATTCTGGCATCGGTACCAATAGCACCATCTGCACCAAGGGGGTAGTATCGTCTCTCCTGTAGCAAGCGTAACAGTTTTATCTGGGATGACTCTTTTAAATCGCCAATTTCATCGAGAAAAAGTGTACCCTTTGCCGCTTTGGAAATTAACCCTTCACGGTTTAATTCGGCACCGGAAAAAGCCCCTTTGCGATGGCCAAAAAGGGTATCAGAAAACATGGTGTCGTCAAGTCCAGCGACATTTAGCGGCACCAAATCCCCTTTGCGATTACTCACCTTATGTAGAGCCTCAACCAGAAGCTCCTTACCAACCCCGGTCTCCCCTATAACCAGGACAGGTTCGTTGGAGTTGGCTATAGCCTCACCATAACGAAATATTGTCTGCATTTTTCTGCTACGGGTGATAATACGATCAAAAGCCGAGACATTTTGTGCAGTTTCGGAAAAAAGAACCTCTTTTAACAGCCCAACTTCACTGCGTAGACTTCTTAGCTCCAAAGCCCGTTTGACACAGGAGATAAAACGACTGTTCTCCACAGGTTTCAACATATAGTCAAAAGCACCTGCCTTCATACACTCAACAGCCCTGTTGAGATCATGGGTAGCCGTCATGACAACCACGGGTATTTCAGGAAAACGTTGGGTTAGCTGGGGCAGAAGCTCGATTCCTGTGATATTGGGCATCATTAGATCAAGAATGATCATTGCCCCACTGAACTCTTCTAAAAATGGTATCAGTTTTCTGCCATCCTGCATGGTCTCAACCGGACCAAAGCCAGCAAAACTCAGCTGGGTTCGGGAACTAAAAAGTATCTCCTCCTCATCATCAACAAGGATAATAGGAAGGTTTTTTTTGTTAGTTGAATCCATTGTTGAATCCCATAGTTCATATCTAGAGAGTTAAGCAACCACACGACAAAAAAGAGCTGCATTACCCAGCATAACTACTGTAAATCCATAACCAAAAACGATAATCCTAGAAACAGCAGTTGTCAGCACGCACCTGACGCAACCTATTGATTCATCTGGCATAACAGATCAAAGTCTCATCACCAACAAGGTGACTTCGATTTGCTCTGTTACACCAGCTAAACCAATATGTTACGCCATGTACGCACCGCCAACCGCCGTTTCTAGGATAATGACAGGAATAGACGGTATTAAACCATATATATCAACAAATTTCACTATACAGTTATCTATGGCCTATAAATTTTATTTAATCGTCAGCTTTTATTTATTGGTAGTTGCACAGTTACCGTAGTCCCTTTATCAAGCTCTGATTCAAATGTGATGTGGCCACCATGGTTGTTTATAATGGTATTGGAGATAGATAGTCCTAGCCCTGTTCCCCCAACATCGGTTCTGGTAGTAAAAAAAGGATCGGTCAATAGTTTCAAATCCTTTTCACATATTCCCTTACCATCATCTGTGACACTAACCAAAACAGCATTGGTATTGCTGTCTTGTGATATTGATACTGTGACATTGCCATCTCGACTACCCAAAGCCTGTAGGGCATTGAGAATCAAATTTATAAAAACCTGCTCTAACTGTTGGGTATTTCCCAACACCATCGGTAGAGATTCAGCCGCTTCACTGGAAAAATTATTGCAATATTTTTTTATCTGGCTTTGCAGAATAGAGATTGAGTCATTTATGATGGTGGTCAGGTTTACCTCCTGATCCAACACCCCCTTATCTTGACGACTTAAATGTTTTAGATTTTGGATGATATTTTGAATCCGTAACGAGCTTTTTTTAATGCCGTCAAACAGGCGTGGCATGGTATCCAACACATCAGATATGGGGACACCAGCAAGGAGAAAATCCCCCTCTTCACGCCTTGCTCTCTCTAAAAATGGCACCGCATCCCCCCAAACATCGTGCAACATGGCGGTGTTGAATTGAATCGAATTATTGGGGTTGTTCACCTCATGGGCAACACCTGCTGCCAACACACCAATGGTAGCCAACTGTCCAAAACGGATACTCTGCTGCTGCAATATGACCCTCTCTTCATCAACTTGACGACGTTGGGTAATATCACGAACAATAGCTGAAAAACGTGGAGTTCCTTTTACACTCCATGTGGATAGAGATAACTCTACAGGAAAAATCACCCCTCCCTTTTTTAGCCCATGCAGCTCTTTAACACAGCTTTTTGTAACCTGGTTATCAATCTCCATACAGTGGCGCAACTCAATTTTCAATGCCTCCCACTCTTGTTCTGGTACTAAATTTTTAACAGGCTGCCCGATGATCTCCTCTTTGGTGTAGCCAAATGTCTTATGCGCGCTATTGTTCCATACTGTAACCAAACCATTTTCATCTGTGGCTATAATGGCATCTGAAGCTGATTCACTAATGGATCGAAACTGCTCTTCACTATTCCGTAAAGCCTCCTCTGCCACTTTACGTTTTTTATACTCCTCTGCCTCCATAAAACATCGCTCTATGGTTGGCAATAAACTGCTGAGATTATCTTTATGGACAAAATCTTTCGCTCCAGATTTTAGGAGTGATACCGCCTCCTCTTCACCTATAGCACCGGAGACCAAAATAAATGGACTTTCCAAATCATGCTCATTGTAAATTTTTAACGCTGCCTGGGCAGAGAAAAGTGGCATTCGACAGTCAGAGATAAACAGGTCCCATCTTGTCTGGCTCAACGCTTGGACCATCTCAGGTTCAGACTCAATTCGCTGGCACTTCACATCAACATAACCTTTACGAAGTATGTGATGCAGCAATTGAAAATCTTTTTTGGAATCATCAATAATGAGAATATGGAGCTTTTTTCTCATATCTATTCCTCAACTTAAGTATAGCATAAACGGTGCTTTAAAATAGAATTTTGTAGGTTAAAGCAAAAGATACAGTTTTATAACATACAATTGAACTCATAGGTTACTGTTTATGTGGATATTGCTATTATCTTCAATTTTTTTTAAAAAAAATTTACCCAAACCATGATTTAATGAGTGACAAACATGCTAATAATTTTATTTATATTCTACTAAATGCCAACTCCATTTTATGGAAACAATTTTCCATGTATAATGGTCACTCATAATAACCGTCCCACTTAACTGCAAAGATATCTCCAATCTGCCATGGCAGTTTATGATGGGAAATTTTTTTTAAAGCATACTTAAATGAAAAATATTGGCCTGTTATATCTGGCTATTGCCATTGTCTCTGAAGTCATTGGCACTACCGCTTTAAAATTATCTGAAGGATTTACCAAACCTCTGTTCTCAACGGTTGTTGTTGTGGGCTATGGGCTTGCCTTTTATCTACTTTCACTAAGTTTAAAAACCCTTGGCGTTGGCTTCTCTTATGCCGTTTGGGCTGGTGCTGGAATTATCCTAATTGCAGTTATTGGTGTGCTTTTTTTTGGAGAAAAAATTGATACCCCAGGAGTTGTTGGAATGGCGTTGATAGTTGTAGGTGTGGTGATTTTAAACTTCTATTCAGCAATGGGAAAAGGGTGAATCGGAGCACTTTTCATAAAACAGTCAACACTCCGATTATTCATTAGCCAAAGCATCTGCTTTATGATTTTCAATAAACAAAATTAATCTAAACAAGGGCTTGGCAGGCTTAACAGTTCAATTTTATTTGCTACTACAAGGTAGCTATAAACTCAATTCAGAATATACACCAATATTTTCACTAAGATAGCAGCATTTAAACAGTATAATTTTATCATAAAATCCCCCCCATTTTCTCGACTTTATTACCAGTCGTTTATACTTTTTTATTATCAGGCATAGATGTTGCTAAACAGCCATTACCTGATATTGTGCAAGAAAAAATGAAGAGTATATGTTCAGGGGTACACAGGTTAGATTATCGGAGATACCATGCAAGACCAAATTCAAATATTTGCTGATAAAAACAAGATTTCTCGAACTGAGCTTAAAAGCCAAATCTGGAAAAAATTCCAGCAGATGCTCACCGACAATGATACCAGTAACATGGATGTCTTGTTGTCACTCGGGCTTATTGATGCAGAGACATTTGGTGAAAAACTTGTGGAGATGTTTGCCAACCTCTGCTCAATACCAAACTGTCCCAAAAAAAATGTACCGGAAGAGTCACGGGTTCATGTTCCTATTATGGAGGAGTCGAGAAACCCCTCCCAGGCTTTTCATATAGGTCAGGCAGTTTTGCTGGTTAAATATATGAATAGACGCAACATTGCCCTGTCTTATAAACACACAAATTATATTAAAAAACGGCAACGAGTGTTTTTAAATCATGGCTGTTTGGACTTTTTCAAGCACTCTTTAACAATGGTCACACCGAGCAACGATGATATACAAAAGGTTTATAAATCTTATTTTAGAAAAAATTGGGATGATGGTATCCGGCTGGTACATAGCATGACAGGTATTGAGCCAGACGAAGTTGCCATAGAGGATTTAAGCAGTGCTGATGATGAGATGAATAGCAGCTCTCTATCTCTAAAAATAAAAAACAGATTGCAAGATACATTTCGCAATTCAACCAATACAGTAATAAACCCTGAACAACAGATGAATGTTGTCTGCACAGAGGTTGTTAAATTTCTCTACGCCTGATCACCACCATCCTCATCATGCCAAAGCAAAAAAACAGTGCTGAACATTAGCAATTAAACCAACAGTTAATATATGCTTAACTTATAAATTAAAGCTGTAACTTTGTTCAGTTTGCCACACCCATTTGATGGTCATTTTTTATTGGCAATAAGATGGCGTAAACGGCGGTTGAGTCTGCGGTTTAAAGCGGGTCTGGATATCCCCAAAAGAGTGGCTGCTATACCCTGGTTGCCACCAGAACGACGCATGGCCTCTGCAACCAAAACACTCTCTGCTTCTTCTAAGGTTGGTAGCTGGCCATGGGCTTGAAAAAGCGGCACTATCTCACCATCACCATCTACTAAAGAATCTGTTTTATATGCGGTTGATCTCCGCTCTTCAATGGTTTTCTGGATGCTCTTCATGGATAACACAGAACCACTTTGATGTTGGGCTACAGCATCAAAAATCAATGCACGCAGTTCTCTTACATTACCGGGAAAAGAGTATAGCTCCAGCAGTTTGATCAACTCTACTGGCGGAGTGAGGATAGGCCGGTCCATGGCTATAGCTGCCTCTTTGAGAAAATGCTCTGTCAACAGCCCGATATCCTCCTGGCGTTCCCGTAAAGGAGGTAGCTTTATGTTATGGGCAGAGAGGCGGAAAAACAGATCCTGACGAAAATCACCACGAGCCATCATATCGTTTAAGTCGCGGTTTGTTGCTGCCACTATGTTTACATCCATGGTTTTGGGTGTGTCAGATCCCAGTGGATAGTAGATACCCTCCTGTAAAAGACGTAGAAGCTTGATCTGTGATGCCGGGGCTAAATCCCCTATTTCATCAAGAAAAAGAGTGCCCCGTTCCGCTTGACTTATAAACCCTTTTCTATCTTGGTTGGCCCCGATAAAAGCACCTTTTTTATGACCAAACAGGGTATCGGAAAAGGCAACATCATCCAACCCTGCTAAATTGACTGAGACCAGTTTTCCGGTTCGACCACTTGAACGGTGCAGACCCTTGGCTATCAACTCTTTGCCTACCCCAGTCTCTCCTGTAACCAAAACCGGCTCCCCAGTACCAGAGACAGCCTCCATGTAATGAAATACTGCCTGCATTCTAGAGGAGTTTGATACTATATCCGAAAATGCTTCCGGCTGGTTAAGTACGGAACTGGTCAAGGAGCGTTGTAGAGCACCAACCTTTTTTTCAAGGGCAACGGCCTGCATCTGGGCCATAAGAGTCTCTTTGATACTCTGTTGCAAAGTTAGTTGATTTTTTATACGGGCATGAACAATAGCTGAAGAAAATGGTTTGGTGATATAGTCAACAGCCCCTGTTTCAAACCCTCTGGCTTCATCTTCAATGGCATCCATTGCGGTTAAAAAAATCACTGGAATACCACGACTACGAGGATCTTTACGGAGCTTTTGCAGAACTGCAAAACCATCCATATCCGGCATTTTTATATCCAGCAAAATCAGATCCGGCTGGGGTTCTGACAATGCCCTCTCTAGAGCTTGGACACCGTTTATACCAACCTTGATCTGATATTTATCTTTCAACATGCTGTTTAGCATATTTAGATGCAGACGTTCATCGTCAACAATTAGAACTCTGGGTTTGTCACTATCCACCGCCATAAAACTCCCATCAAATAATCCCACCCCTACAATATCAACACTCTAAAACATACAGTGGCAAATGAAAAGCAACCTTCTTGTTAGGGGTGCACCACTGTGAACATGGTTACACTATAGACATTGTTTTGCAACAGGCCATATTTTATTTAAAACACTAATGTTTATATAATTACAGCCATAGATCTCATTAACAATTAGTGCAAAATGGTTCAACCCCAAGAACATAACAACAGCCGCTATAATTAAATATTAATATCTGATTTTATTGATGTATTTCTCAATCTAACAGTATGGTCCAAAAATTGAGAATATATTATCAAGGCAACTAATCTGTAACAGGAAGTTTTTTTAAACAATTAGTTAATAATCATGAAACAAAACAGTATCTACATGACCTTCTGCATGCTGATGATAGTGACGATTATCTATTTTGCATCCAAACCTGTTGTTAGTGTGCACAAACCAGATGAAACCGTACCGATAATCGGTTATGCCCTAAAAAGCAGTTTAATTTGCGAGCAGGATGTCGGTAACAGATAATAGGAGTAACAAATTGTTATTTATAGATTGGATTATACAACTTAGTGAAAAGTCATACCTCCACTTAAGCCTGGGCCAAACAGTTACCATGTTTCTGTTATTCATCATGTCATCTCTCTATTTTTTCAAAAAAAACCATCAGTTGAATAAATCACTTAATATTGCTGATAGAGAGCTTAAAATCGCAAAAAAAACCACACAAAAAGCACTGGAAGATTGCCAAAAAGCCAACCAAGCAAAAAGTGACTTTCTTGCCAATATGAGCCATGAAATAAGAACCCCATTAAACCCCATTATTGGCCTTACCCATCTTGCAATGCAGGACAACCTTACGGTACAGACCAGAGGCTACCTGAATAAAATTGAGTCCTCTTCAAAAACTCTTTTAAAAGTTATTGATGACATACTCGATTTTTCTAAAATTGAAGATGATAAAATAGTGCTGGAAAAATTCCCATTTTCACTTGACGGCTCTCTTAAAAACATCAAAAAAATATATGGAGCAAAAGCCAAGGAGAAGGGGTTGAAACTGCAAATATGGACCGCCCCTGAAATACCAAAACAACTCAATGGCGACCCAGTTGTATTGGAACAGGTTTTTAGTTGTCTGATTAGTAACGCAATAAAATTTACCAAAAAGGGGCATATAGATGTTGTCACACAACTAGCCCATATGGCTGACAAAAAAGTACACCTGAAATTTACCATTCAAGATAGCGGTATCGGTATGACAAAACAGCAGTGCGAGAATCTTTTTACCGCTTTTACCCAAGCAGATAGTTCCACAACCAGACTCTATGGAGGAACAGGACTTGGGCTATCGATATGCAGTGAACTCATAAGTTTGATGGGTGGTAAAATTGCTGTGGATAGTCTACCGGGAAAAGGTAGCATTTTCTCTTTTAATCTTGAATTTGAACTGGTTTCAACACCAGAAATTTACCAGCCACTCGATAAATTTGGGTTGCTACCTGTCTATAATGGTGAAAAAGTTTTACTGGCAGAAGACAACAAAACCAACCAACTAGTTGCCAAGGAGCTGTTGGAAGGTGTCGGTCTTTGTGTGAGTGTAGCAAACAATGGTGAACAAGCTGTTAGTATGAGCAAAAATGGGGCATACGACCTTATTTTAATGGACATACAAATGCCAGTAATGGATGGTTACAAAGCCTCACAAGCAATTAAAAAAGAGATGAATAGCAGAGATATACCCATAATTGCCATGACCGCTCATACCATGGCTAGCGACCGTGAGAAATGTATAGCCTGGGGTATGGTGGATCACATAAAAAAACCCATAGACCCAGATCTTTTCTACCAAACATTAATACACTGGTTGCCATCATCTAGCAAAAAAAGAAAAACCAAACAAACCCATAAGCAATTTATTGCAACAGATGAAATTACATTACCAAAAAAACTAGCAGGCATAGATATGGATTCCGGTCTTTACAAAGTACGTAACAACAAAGAGCTGTTTGGCAAACTTTTATTTGAGTTTCACCAAGACCATAAAGATGATGATAAAATGCTATCTCAGGCTATTATGAATGCAAATATTATAGAGGCCCAAAGGATTGCCCACACACTTAAAGGTGCTGCTGGCAATCTAGGAGCCAAAGATCTTTCTAAACGATCAGGACAGCTGGAGTATGCCTTGAATTTTGATAGTTCACCTGAAACTGAAATGCAATCTTTTCACGATTCTTTGAGAACAGTTATGGATGGATTGGCAAAATTGAAGATGGGCAAAAAAGAAACTTTGCAAACTCAAATGACATCGGTAGCAGACAGTGATACTCTTAAGGGATTAATAAATAACCTGACACAGCTGTTAAAAGAGGCATCTCCACAGGCCATGGATATTATTCCCCATTTAAATGTGGCCTTGGGTTGGCAACAACAGAACCTTATGAATGATCTTGCAAGCAATGTAGGATCATTTCAATTTGAAAGCGCACTTGAAAAACTACAACAACTCAACAGGGAAATTGAAACAACAGGATAGTGACCATGGATGAAAACAGGTCCAAAATATTGATTGTTGATGATGAACGGCTCAATATTAATGTTCTCAATAATATTCTTAAGGATGATTACCAGATTAAAGTAGCCGTTAATGGCAAGCAAGCTATAGAGCGAGCTTTGTCTGACCCACAACCTGACATGATTTTACTTGATATCATCATGCCGGGTTTTAACGGTTTTGAGGTATGCAAACAGTTAAAACAGAACCCAGACACAGCCAACATACCTGTGATTTTCATCACTGCTAAAGATTCTGAAAAAGATGAAATTCAAGGTTTGGAAGTTGGTGCAATTAATTTTTTAACCAAGCCAGTGCGCCCAGCTATCGTAAAGGCCAGGGTAAAAAATCATCTTACAATTTTACAACAGCGGCGGGATCTGGAAAAATTAAATAAGCAGATTTTAGCCCTTTCCCAAACCGATGGTTTAACAAATATCCCCAACCGTAGACGTTTTGATGAGTTTTTATCCCAAGAGTGGGTACGTTGCCAACGTTCCCAACGAGCAGTAAGCCTTCTTATGATGGATATCGACCATTTTAAACTATACAACGACCATTACGGTCATGCTGGTGGTGACTCCTGTTTAAAACAGGTAGCCGAAATGCTTAGCAATACCATGCGTAGACCTCCAGATACTATTCCACACAACGCAGCGATGAGCTGACAAGCCTGTATCTATCTTCTCTCTTCATCCTTGATGATGGCTGGAGTATCTCACCAAGTGTTAGCTACAGCAACAACAGCTCTAATTTGGCACTGTATGAGTATGAACGTTATACCGCTGGTGTGACTTTAAAACGAGAGTTTAAATATGAGTCTGAATAACAGATTTTTCCAACTACTTGTTGTTTTATCTCTCTCATTTTCAACCATGAGTCTGCCAACAACAC
Source organism: Magnetococcales bacterium (assembly GCA_015232405.1). Lineage (GTDB taxonomy): Bacteria > Pseudomonadota > Magnetococcia > Magnetococcales > JADFYX01. The sequence continues at coordinate 21,958 of JADFZS010000008.1, forward strand.
TATTGGCGGCACAAAAAGAGGCAGCTGTGGTTTTGGCTGCACGTGGTGAGGTAAGTGCCGTTATAAAAGGTGAGCAACCACGCAATTTAAAACGCCACTCCCTGCTCTATAGTGGCGAAACAATAGTCACTAAAAACGGTGAAGCCCAGGTGCAATTTACCGATGGTTGTCTGCTGACAATTTATCGTGATACCAGATTTGTTATTGATGACTATCAATTTGCCAATAAAAAACAAAAAAACAGGGCTAACTTTAGCCTGTTAAATGGCTTGATTCACACCATGACCGGAACCATTGGCAAAGATGATCCAGACAACTACAAATTAGAAACAACAATGGCGATGCTCGGTATTAGAGGGACCGACTTTAGAATGTTGAAAAGTGATGACCTGCTGGTTAGTATGTTGGATGGCAAGGTTGTTTTGAGTAATGATGGTGGCTCTTTAGAGGTTTCTGTTGGACAAAATGCCGTGGTAACAGGATCTGACGTTATGCCACGTTTAACCAGCAGAACGGTTAACCCAGCACTTTACAACAGACAAGCAAGAAAAAAAACCGAGGAATCCAAGGATAGCTCTAAGAAGAGCAGAACTAGAGATAAACAGCAAAAAACCAATACCACCAATAGGGGTGATGACAGCTCATCCCAACAAGCAAAAGATGGCGAACAATCCAAAGAGGGTGACTCTAAAGAGGGGGAACAAAAAGATAGCACAACAAAAAAAGATGGCAAGTTGCAACAGCCTTCACAACAAGTTGGTGATGGTGAAACCAAGCAATCTTCACAGCTAAGCGGTAAAGACGAAACCCAACAGCCACCACCTACACACCATGAAGATTTTTCAAGGTCAATGGATGGTTTTGAAACACAGGAATACCATATGGATTCAGAACCAATGGAGCTGCAACCTTCCGGTTTTGAGCCTTCTGCTGATTTGCCATCTTTGACATCACCCCCACCACCAATTGGACCACCACCAACGATGAGAGATGTTGAACAGGATTTACAAGAGCCGGGAACATCCGATTCAACAACTGACTCTCCGACATCATCAGGATCAACCGACTCGTCACCACCACCTCCTCCACCTTGATAGCTATGATATACGGTGTTGATAATGGAGGTGTTAAACTATGATCAAGGGAAAACAGATAAAACGTAAAGTTCCCCTACTGTTTTCGTTTCTGTTGCTTGTGGCACTACTCATTTTACATATCCAAAACCCAGTTATGCGACAGCAGATGCGTCATCTATCTTTTGACCAACTGCAACGCATCAACCAACGCAGCTATCCTGCGCAAATGCCCTTGAGAGTTGTGGCTATTGATGAAAAAAGTCTCAAAGATATCGGCCAATGGCCATGGTCCAGAGATAAACTTGCAGCGATAATTGGACGTTTGCAACAATTAGGAGCAAGAGTAATTACACTGGACATACTGTTGGCAGAGCCGGACAGAACCTCACCAACATTACTCGCCAAAAGATTTCAAGATAATAATGAACTTTATACAAAACTAAGCCAACTGCCTGACCCAGACAAAACCCTGGCTGACGCAGTGGAGAATAGTAATGTGGTGACGGGTTTTTTACTCCATCACCAAAAAAAGCAGCAAGATATTCCAGAGCAACGGGCGCGTTTTCCCACTTATGGTGGTGATGCTCGCCCCTTTTTGCACAGTTTTGATAGTTCCACAACCACACTACCAATCATTCAACAAAAATCCCAAGGCAACGGGGTACTATCCCAATATTCCGCAGACCGTGACGGTATAATACGCCGTATGATGATGCTGTTTCGTAAGGGTGACACCATCTATCCTGCACTTGGTTTGGAGTCTATAAGGTTATTTGCCAAAAAAGATAATATTTCACTTTTTGTCAATAACAGCCGAGATAACACAGAGCAAAATATCGGTCTTCAGCAGCTACAAGTAGGACCCATAACCCTACCTCTCTCCCCCAATGGTGAGGTGTGGCTCCACTATCGCCCCCTTAACAAAACCAGCTATATATCGGCAAGCCAACTACTGCAGGGTGATATTGACCCATCCCTAATTGCCAACCATATGGTCTTTGTTGGTATAACTGCCAAAGGTTTAATAGACAATGAATATAAGCAGACCCCCTTGGGTGAGTATGTACCCGGTGTAGAGATTCATCTACAGTTGGTAGAACAGATAATCACAGGTCAAACCCTGCTGCTACCAGAGTGGGAAAATGAGCTGATTATTTTTATTACATTGTTGGCCTGGTTCTTACTTGTCTGGCTATTGGAGCGGGTCAATCCATGGTGGTCGATACTATCGGTTCCCATGTTAATATGTTCAACTTTTTCACTATCCTGGATACTGTTTGTTGAAGGGAAACTTCTTTTTGATCCACTCTACCCTACTATCTCGATTCTGCTTATTTATTTATCTTTGATTGTGCCAAAATATGTTCGAGCCTCTTACGAACAACGAATGGTACAAGCCAAGTGTGAATTTATGGCAAATATGAGCCATGAAATTCGCACTCCCATGAACGGTGTAATTGGGTTGAGCCTGTTGGCAATTCGCAGCAACTCCCACAGCCAGATCAACAACTATCTAAACCAGATCAACTTTTCTGCCCATAACCTGATGCGTATCATCAACGATATTTTAGACTTCTCCAAAATGGATGCAGGTCGTCTACACATAGAAAAAATCAATTTTTCTCTTGATGAGGTGCTTACAAACCTAACCAGCATTGTCTCTATGGATGCCGCAAAAAAAGGTGTGGGTTTTATTATAAAAAAAGATGATAAAATCCCCCCCTACTATATCGGTGATCCTCTACGTCTGGGACAGATATTAATAAACCTTGTTAGCAACGCCATTAAATTCACAGACAAAGGAGAGGTGTGCCTGTTGATCAAACAAAAAAAGGCTGGTGACAAAGAAGATGTAACAATTGAGTTTTCAGTTATCGACAGCGGTATCGGCATTGCAAAAGCCCAGTTGAAAAACCTGTTCAAACCATTTACCCAGGCTGACAATACTATATCCCGGCGTTTTGGTGGAACAGGGTTGGGTTTGATAATTTGCCAAAAGCTGGTGCGCCTGATGGGGGGAGAGATAACAGTTACCAGCAAACCGGATATAGGAAGCACATTTAGTTTTTATCTACCTTTGGGAGTTGGACAAAAACAGGCCACCACAAAACAGCTGGCAACACAGATAACCCAACCAAAACAGAAAAGGCTTTTACCCAAAGATATTCTCCTTGCAGAAGATAACCATATAAATCAGATTATAGCAAAAAAACTTTTAGAAGATTTTGGTCTGCAAGTGACAATTGCCAACAACGGTTCGCAGGCTATTGAAAAGTTAGCCAACTCTACATTTGACCTGATTTTGCTGGATTTGCAAATGCCTATTATCGATGGTTATGAAGCGGCAAGACAGATATCTAAAGATAATAAATTCAAAGATATCCCCATAGTAGCTATGACAGCCCACTCAGTAGATAGTATAGAGGATAAAACCAAACAAGTTGGTATTGTTGATCATGTGACCAAACCCATTGATCCCAACGTACTGTATCAAACCATAATACGCTGGTTGCCTGATATTCAACTAGCAACAGATGAGGCGACACAACTAGAAGAGCCCATAGATTCCATACTGCCAAAACAGCTACCAGGAATCGATATTCAAGCTGCATTGTCAAGGGTAGGCAATAACGAAAACCTACTCTACAAACTGCTAACCGAGTTTTATAACGACCACCATGATGCAGCAGAATTGTTGGAGAGCTATTTACAAAATGGAGATATAAAAACCGCCCAACAGATGGCCCACACCATCAAGGGTACAACCAGTAACCTGGGCGCTGTTAATCTGGCAAAAGCAGCGAAAATAATTGAGGAAGAGTGTAACATAGGAACTCCACCCAGTTATCATTTAGAAGATTTTAAAACAGAGTGGAACACCGTTGCCAAAGGTCTGTCTGGCTTACAAACCATAGAGATAGAAGAAGAGATAGAAGTAATAACCAAAATTGATCATCAAACCCTTACTTTGCTGATGGCAGATTTAGCAGAATTTTTACGTATCTCTTCACCAGATGCCATAGATTTAATTCCCGAAATCAAAAAGGCTCTAGGGGGGCATCACCAGCAGATTATGGCATCTCTTACTGCGCAAGTAGAGTCTTATGAGTTTGAAAAAGCAGCAGAAATTATCCATGAGCTAAACAGTGCAATACAGCAATCAGAATAAAACCATAAATTAACACTTATTAAATAGTCAGTTTAGTTGACTGCATTGAATCTTCATCATAGTATGTCCCAAATGTGGTAGATAATCCTAGAAAAGGCATTGATACTATTTTATTTAGTCATCAATCTCCTTTTTTTGCTCAAAGGATGAAAAATGGACTATATCCTTCTTATTGAAGGCTCAAACAGCTTTTCCTCTCTGTTTCGGGATAGAGTTAACAACACTCTTAAGGTTGAAGTTATTATTGCAAAAAGCTTTACCGCTGCCAAAGAGTTGATAAACGACAATAACAACCATTTTTCCATGGCAGTACTCAGCGACTCCCTGCCTGATATTGCCAACGATGAAGCTGTTGATTTTCTTCTACAAACACAAATTCCCTGTATAACCCTGACAGCTGACTATAACAAAGATCTGCAACAGTCTTTGTTAAACAAAGGCGTGCTCGACTATTTTGTTAAAGATGGTCCCGGGATAATTGACTCTATCATCCATGCTATCGACCACTATATACACAATAAAAATATCTGTATTTTAGTTGCCGATGACTCCAAAAGTATCCGTGTTCATCTAAACAATCTTCTATCTCGTTATGGCTATAAAGTAATATTAGCAGAAGATGGCAGGATTGCTCTGCGTATGATTGCAGAACAACGGGTAGATCTGATTATCTCAGATTATCAAATGCCCAATATGGATGGTTTGAAAATGGTCAAAAAGCTGCGGACTCGTTATTCACGGGATGAAGTTGCAGTTATTGGTCTCTCTTCTGCCGATGACCATGACCTTGCAGTAAGGTTTATCAAATCTGGTGCCAACGACTATCTTGCTAAACCCTATCGCCCAGAAGAGTTGATGTGCCGGGTGTTTCAAAATATCGATATAATTGAGCGTCGCAAAGAGTTAAGCTCGCTTATTGAACGCCATCAATCAATTTTAACCCACGCCCTTGATGCCATTATCACCACAGATGACACTGGTAAAGTTATTGATTATAACCCAGCTGCAGAGTCACTTTTTGGTTATAAAAAATCGACCATACTTGGTAAAAATATTGATGATTTCATCATCCCTTCTGAACTTGTCAAGGCTCATAAAGATGCCATGGCAAAACACACTTTGGAGGGGGAGCGTTCCCACCCTTTACAACGGCGTATGGAGTATCCCGGTGTACGTTCGGATGGCAAGATGGTGGAGTTGGAGTTGGCTCTGACATCAAACATATTAAATGATAGAGTTAATTTTACCGCTTTCATCCAAGATATTACCGATAAAAAAGGTCTATTAAAATCTTTAAAAGAGACCCTGGATGAGGCCGAAGCAGCCAACCAAGCCAAAAGTGAGTTTTTGGCAAATATGAGCCATGAAATCAGAACTCCCATGAATGCTGTTCTCGGTTTTACAGACCTGGCTTTAAAAGCAGAAATTTCAGACAAAGTTAGAGATTATTTACAAAAAACAGAGAATGCTTCTCGCTCTTTGATGGGAATTATCAATGATATTCTTGATTTTTCCAAGGTGGAAGCAGGACGGTTGCAGTTGGACCCGGTCAAGTTTGACCTTCACCAACTTTTTGAACATCTGGCAGATCTTTTTAGCAAGCAGGTTGCCGATAAAAATATTGAGCTGATATTCCTAGCACCTATATCCTACGATAAAGTTCTTTTTGGCGATGTAATGCGCCTTGAGCAGATATTAATCAACCTAATCAGAAACGCCATCAAGTTTACCATTGCAGGCTCCATTACCGTTATCTGTAACCCGGAACAAATTGCTGACAAACAGTACAGATTGAACTTTTCCGTTAATGATACCGGAATCGGGGTAGAAGCCGATGTTCTTCCCAACCTTTTTGCTGCCTTTGTCCAGGCCGATAGCTCAACGACAAGAAAGTATGGCGGTACTGGCCTGGGACTCTCAATATGCAAACAGCTTGTTATGCTCATGGGTGGGGAAATAAGTGTCACCAGTAACATTGGTGAAGGAAGTGAATTTACCTTTGATGTCTTGGTGGATCTTCACTCCAAAAGTCAACGTAAGCTACCTACCATCCCTGAATCATTATGGGGTAAAAAAGCTTTGATTGTTGAAGATAACAGCAAAGTACAGGAGCAGATCGGCAACCTTTTAAAATCTATTCATCTACACCCTAATGCAGTTAACTCAGGGACAAACGCGGTTGAGTGTCTTCTGGATTCAATAAAAAAAGGCTCTTTTTACGAGTTTGTTTTTATTGATTGGGATATGCCTACCAGTGATGGCCTGACTGCAGCAACACAAATTATTGCCACTTTAAAAGCTGAGGCTCCCAAGCAACCACTCCCAAGAATATTCCTCCTTATACCCTTTGGCTCTGAGGCCATTCAAAAAGAGGGGGAGAAGTTGGGTATAAACGGATTTTTAGACAAACCGGTTACCCGTACCCGTCTTATAAAAACCATCACACAAGATTTTGATAGTTTATCACCTAGATCTGACCGTCGTAGTAGAAAACCTCTCTGTCATGAGGAGCAGTCTGCCAAAACAATATGTGGTGCAAGAGTTCTATTAGCAGAAGACAACGATATCAACCAACAGATAGCATTGGAGCTTCTGCAACGGGTGGGGATTATCGTTGATATAGCAAATAATGGCAAAGATGCCCTCACCATGGTAATGAAGTATCCATATGATGCAGTTATCATGGATATTCATATGCCAATTATGGATGGCTTGACGACAACCAAAGAGATACGCAAAACTGAAAAACTAAAAAAACTGCCGATTATTGCAATCACCACAAACTCCCAACCAGAAGAGATAAAAAAATGTTTGGATGCCGGCATGAACTCCCACCTGGACAAACCCATACGTCCTGAACGGCTATACGGCATTCTATCTAAATGGATTGTTATAAAAGAACCACCTGCTATTCCCAATCTCTTTGCAATTATGGACAACCCAGAGGAGCTACCTGATATTGTTGGTATAGATGTAAAAGATGGTATGCAGAGGGTTGCTGATAATCAAAATTCATATATGCGGCTTCTCTCAATTTTTCTCAATGATCACGCAAATACAACGCAAAAAGCCAAGGAGGCTTTAAAAGAGGATAGACTAGAAACCATTTTGGGAGATCTACACACTATAAAAGGTATGACATCCTGTATTGGGGCGATATCATTGCATGATGCAACTGTAAGGTTGCATCATGCCATTAACGAAGGATCGCAAGAGGAAAAAAACACTGCACTGGCAACTTTTGCCAACCATCTAGATGTTATTATCAACGGTTTGGGTGGGGTAAAACCAAGTCATACGGTAACAGTTGAAAATCTGCCATTTCTTGGTGAACTAAATGTTCAGATAGATCGTGAACTTGTTGAACCAATAGTTATTGAGCTTGCTACCCATCTGACTAATAACAGCCTTAATTATTCAAAGGTTCTCAGTAAATTCAAACAGATTATTGAACCCACACCAGCCATGATATTATTTGGTGAACTAGAAAAGCAGTTAAGTGATTATCACTTTGTAGAGGCGTTTGAAGTATTACAAAAAATTGCCCAACCTCTTGAGATAGATCTATCTGGTGATCTTGTTCTTGAAGCCAGCAATTCCCAAGCAACTATCTTGATTGTTGATGACCAACGCAGCAACATTGACCTACTAAAAGATATTTTATTTGACTTCAACCTTCTTGCTGCCCTTAACGGTAGAAGAGCCTTGGAGGTGGTCAATTCCCAAAATCAGCCCGACATTATCTTGTTGGATGTAATGATGCCAGAGATGAACGGTTATGAGGTTTGTCGCCGTTTGAAAAACTCTGATTCAACCTGCGATATCCCGGTAATTTTTGTTACAGCAAGAAATGAAGTTGCTGATGAATCGGAAGGGTTTGCTGTGGGTGGTGTAGACTATATCACAAAACCCTTTCATGCAGAGATTATCAGACATCGTGTTAAAAGCAGTTTAAGTCTAAAGCAGCATCATGACCAACTGGAGAGCTTGGTTGCAGCCCGAACCATGGAGCTGGAGAAAGCCCGACAAGAGGCAGAAATGGGGAGAAATGCAGCCGAGGCGGGAAACAGGGCCAAAAGTGATTTTCTTGCCCACATGAGCCATGAACTTCGCACACCAATGAACGCAATATTGGGAATGAGCGAGATATTAGAAGAGACAACACTTACAGATACACAAGAGTGGTGCGTTAGCAATCTCAACCACTCTGGAGAGACACTGCTCACCCTTATAAATGATATTCTAGATCTTTCAAAAATTGAGGCAAGCCAGCTGGTTTTAGAAGCCACCAATTTTGATCTTCGTCTTGCCTTTCAAAAAACCTTGGAGCTGTTTAAGTTTACCTTTATGGATAAAAGCATAAAGCTGCAACGTAAAATTGCAGATGACGTGCCCCAATGGGTAAATGGTGATCCCACAAGGCTGCAACAGATACTGTTAAACCTAATTAGCAACGCCCTGAAATTTACCCAAAAAGGTTTTGTGGAGGTATCTATAAGTGTAAATGCAGATAGTGATATTTTGTTCTCGGTTTTAGATACCGGAACGGGAATTCCCAAAGAGAAACAGCAGGAAATTTTTCAACCTTTTACCCAGGCCGATACATCGATAACCCGTCACCATGGGGGTACTGGTTTGGGGTTGACCATATGTAGCAGATTGGTGGATTTGATGGGTGGTAAAATATGGTTTGAAAGTGAAATAGATAAGGGAAGTACATTTAACTTTACTATTCCATTTCCCAGGGTAGACGAGAGAGAAATAGATGCTGCTACAACTAAACAGACAAATATCTATAGCAATGAAACAGACGACCAAGAACATCTAAATTTAAAAATTCTATTGGTGGAAGATACCGAAGAGAACCAATATGTCATACAGGGATTTTTACAAAAGAGCAATTGCCAGATAGATGTTGCCCAAAACGGAGCAATTGGCGTAGAAAAATTTATAAATAGTGATTTTGATGTTGTGCTAATGGATATACAAATGCCTGTGATGGATGGTTACACAGCAACCAGAAAAATCCGTCAATGGGAGATGGAGCATGACCTTAAAGCGACACCAGTTATTGCTTTAACAGCTCACGCCTTAAATAAAGAGGCCGATCTCATCATGGCTGCTGGATGTGATTTACATTTAACAAAGCCGATCCGTAAAGGTAGGCTTATTGCTACCTTGAGAAATTATCAAAAAAATGATAGCAACATTGATATTTCATCACAAAACCAGATTATTTTTCATGATGATGTTGCAGCTAAAAATAGTGACAGTTTGGAGTCTGGATCAAACGAATACAGATCCATAAATATTGAGACCTTAAACACACTGCGTCATGATATTGGTGGTGATATTGAGCCAACCCTGGCAAAGTTTTTAGAAAAACTTCCAGAACGTTTAGATAATTTAAAAAACTCCATAGCTAGAAACGACCCGGAACAGGCAGCAAAAGATGCCCATAAAATAAAAGGCTCTTCTTCTACATTAGGTGCGCTTAAACTTGCTACTTTATGCCAACAATTTGAAAATCTATGCCATTCAGAACAGTACCCTGGAGATGGTAAAATTAGTGCTGAAGTATTTACTGAGGGAGAACAGGTATTGGTGGAACTTAAAGATATATTGCAGGGATTTTCTTCATGAACAAGCTACAAAATAAAACCGATGCCACTATACTCGTTTGTGATGATGATGAGGTTCTTTTAGGTCTTGTCAGCCAGACATTACAAAAAAAAGACTATAAAGTTATAGAAACAGAGTGCGGAAAAGATGCTATAGAGGCATACAAGGAGCACAGACCAGATTTGATTTTAATGGATGCCAGCATGCCGTATATGGATGGTTTTGAGGCAACGGAAAAAATTCAAACTCTGGCTGTAGACAAACCAGTTCCCATAATCATGATTACTGCATTAGAAGATAACAAATCGGTAAAAAAAGCCTTTAATGCTGGGGCTGTGGAGTATGTTACAAAACCAATTTTATGGCCTATTTTACTACATAGAATTCATCTGCAAATCAAAGCCCATCGAGCCTTTGCAAAAATTCAGAAACAGCATCGGCAGCTTAGTAAAGAGCGGGAATTTATTGAAGATATAATCAGCTTTTTGCGTAAATCAAAATCATTTGACCCACAAGGAATAAACTATTTAATAGAGCCAGTTGAAAAAACAGCTGGTGATATTTTACTTTCGGCCCGTCGCCCTGATGGTGCTCACCATATATTTTTGGGTGATGTAACAGGCCATGGTTTACCTGCCGCAATTATTGGGCCTACAGTTGCAAATATCTTCTATGCGATGACTGGTAAAGGGTTTTCACCTGGAACTATCCTCAACGAAATCAACAAGGATCTTTATACCAAACTACCAGCAAATTTATTTCTGGCTGGTAGTTGGATGGCACTTGATGCAAACAGAACCCACCTTGAGGTTTGGGGTGGTGCAATGTTGGATGTTTTGATTTTTCGTAATGGAGAACTTTTTAAAAAAATACCACCGCAAAACATGGCACTGGGAACCAAAAAAGAGTCGGCGTTCAACATGGTTGTAAAAACTTTTGCGGTGGAAAAAGGTGATAGAATTTTTGCCTACTCTGATGGCATTATTGAACAAAAAAATAGTAGTAGAAACATGTTTGGGCAAGAGCGTTTTATTGACGCCATAAAAGCAATGATAAAAGAAAATGCCCCACTGGAATATCTAAAAAAAGCACAGGATGAATATCGTGGTGAGATGAACCAAGAGGATGATGTTACAGTGGTTGAAATTATATGTTGAATATGTGTATTTAAAACAGCAACTTCAACCTGCCATGCAAGATAAAAATCAAGGATAGAAGATGGGGAGTTCCATACAGGCAGAAGATAATATTTTAACCGCCCAAGAGCTAAAAATATTATCAAATAAATATGTGCAATCTATACTTTCAGATTACAGTGATGATGGCAATGACATAGTATTACAACAGCTTAAAAACGGTGCAGGATGGCTACAAGCCTGGGAGGCTCAACATGGTGATATAGTCAACTATATTTGTGAATCGACAACCCATGAAGAACAAAAAATTGCGCTACGAAAAAAAACCCTGGCTCTTGTAGAAAAATGTTCAATTACCCAACCTTTTTTAAGAGAGGGTTTAACAGATGAAGAGGTGGATCTATTGCTCAAACATCGACATCCTGATCTATCATTGGAAGATGCAAAAATGGTGCAGTTTGAAGTCTATATTTTTTCTGAAACATCCCTACGTTGCTTACGAAAAATTTCAGCTCAATTTGCAGATGCAAATAAAGATGACTGGTTTGACCTTAGTGTAAATATCCACCGCCAACATATCAGCCATCTCTATCGTAAAACAGTTGCCCATCTAACTGGTGAAACCTATAATTTTGAATCGTTGGTTGATGTGTTGCAGAAGATGATTGATGAAGTTGAAAATAAAATATTGGACGGTAAACCATGGGATTTCACCAAAAAACTACGAGATGTACGACAGTTTGAAGAGCTACAAAAACAAAATTTAGCCTAAAGAAGATCTGATACGGGCTATATAATATTACATAAAATTTATAAGCAAAATAAGTAACAGGAGTATTAAATGGAGATCTCTTTTAACTCTAAAAATGTATTTCAGGCTATATTGGGAGCAGTTTCCCAACCTGAAAGACAAGAACAACTTTTGGCCAAGGTTTCTAGTGGCTTGATGAACAATAAAGCCCTTGATCCTACTGAACTAAAAAAAGGGGTAAATGATGCTGTGGAGTCTGGCCTGTTAACATCAGAAGATGTCAACAAACTATTCCCTGGTGTTTTGGATGATAGCAGCAACTAAATAGATTAAAATATTGATGGAGCTGTGAAACTATATCATTGCTGGGTTCGGATCAAAGCCCAATATTTTCCTTTGACCGAGCAATTTATAATTTGAATGTACCATAGACCAGCAGGAGCTAGCCCCTACTGGTCTATGGTTTTATTATTTCAAAGAATCGGCCAACCGAAGCAGACTTACAAATTCGGCCCGATAACCAAATTGATCATCTCCTTTGCTGCTATTAGCCAGTTTGATTATATCTTGGTAAGAGAAATCCCCGGTATATCGTCCACCACCCAATAGCTGACCAAAAGCTGCAACCGCAGAACCAAAGCGTATATCACTTGAAAGCTGGTTTAAATCATCCACCTGATCATCTTTTACGATAGCTCTTGATATCAGTTTGCTTTTTGTCTCGTTTGGTAGTTTATAACGTATTTTCAAATAGGCCAGCTCTTCACTTTTACTTCTGGGTTTTGTGGTGCTGCCATAACGTAGTGGTGAAATTAATTGCCCTGTACCACCAACTAGTGAAACCTCATAAATTGCTGTTACTGTATGACCTGATCCAATATCCCCAGCATCCACTTTATCATTTTTAAAATCCTCTCGTTTTAAGGCACGGGTTTCATAACCTATCAGACGATATTCAGATATCTGTTCAGGGTTGAACTCCACCTGGATTTTAACATCTTTGGCGATGGGAAATAGATTGGCTGTGGCCTCTTGTACCAACACTTTACGGGCTTCATTTAAATTATCAATATAGGCAGCTATTCCGTTGCCATTTTGTGCTAACTCCTGCATGAGACGATCGTTATAGTTACCCTGGCCAAACCCTAAAACTGAGAGAAAAATACCGCTTTTACGTTTTTGTTCAATCATCCCTTTCAAGGCATCTTTATCAGTTATACCAACATTAAAATCTCCATCGGTTGCCAGGATAATTCTGTTTACATCTCCCTTAACAAAACCACTTTGGGCCAGAGAATAGGCCAGATCAATACCTGCCCCCCCAGCGGTAGAACCACCTGCTTGCAATCTATCAAGGGCAGCGATAATTTTTGCCCGCTGTTTGACTGAAGTTGGCTCAAGAACGGTTCCTGCAGCTCCAGCATAAACAACAATTGCCACTGTATCGTCAGGTTTTAGGGAGTCCACCAACATCTTTAAACCATTTTTTAAAAGTGGCAGTTTATCTTGGCTGGACATGGAGCCTGAAACATCGATCAAAAACACCAAATTGCTTTTTTTGCTGATAGGTGTATGACTGTAACCTTTTATGCCGATATGAAGCAGTTGGGTTTTATTATTCCACGGTGTGGGGTAGAGAGCTATTGTTGGTTTAAATGGCCTGTTGGCAACTGTTGGTGTGGGGTAGTCATAAGAGAAATAGTTGATCATCTCCTCAATACGCACCGCTTTTGGCTGGGGTAGCCGTCCTGCATTTATCTGACGCCGTACAAAACTGTATGAGGCGGTATCAACATCTACCGAAAATGTTGATACCGGATGTTTGTTAGTAAGACGAACCGGGTTTTCTTGGGGTTTGGCAAAACGGTCCCTGTTCTCAGCAAACTGATCATGTTCTATATGGTCAGCCACCCTATTTAAGGGCTGGGCTATTTCAGCCATCTGCTGGGCACCAAGCAATCTGGATCTATTGTAGCTTTTGGCTTCAAGCTTGGCTATACGAGCCATTTTTGTTGGCATTCTGGCTATTGTAGGAGCATTAACTTCATGTTGCACCCCCACTCCACCACCACCTGCTGCAACATCATAATCAGCTTGGGGCATGGCACTTAAATTTGCCATACTTTCGGGAGTTGGCGCATATTGGTAAGAAGCAACAGGTGGAAGCATTTTTCTCTGGACAGCTGCTGCTTGGGGTTGGGGTTTTTTAGCCGACTGGATATCTGCCCTTTTTTGTAAAACCGCCACCTCCTCTTCAGCGGCTATCTCCTCTGTTTTTTGTCGCAACTGTGAAGAGCTTTTCACGCTGTACTGTTGCTCTTTAATTGCCGGAATCTGCTCTTGCATCTGTGGCATCAAGGCAACCACCAATACCGCTATTGCCAATCCACTTATGGTAGCCATCTGTGAGTAACTGATATTCATAATCCAATCTCCTATTTTTTTAAATATGTTTGCTGTTATTAAGATTGGACGTTGGATGAGAGAGGATCCTTGGAATTTTTTTTCAGTTTGTTCGTCAAATTGTTGTAAAGCAGCCTCTATAGCCTGCTGTTTAGCGGTTTTTTCATAGGCAGGTATCTGGTCACTGTTTAGAGCATTTTGGATATCAGAATCTTTTAGATCTGTTTTTTTCATGAGATATCTCCTCTATCTAAACAGGTGTGGAGATTTTTTCGCGCTTGGGATAGTCGCCATGATATTGTCCCCTCGGCACAATCTTGGGCTTGAGCAGCCTGGAGATGATTTAACCCCTCACCATGCACCAAGATAACCGCCATACGCAAATTGTCCGGCAGAAGGGCAATACAGCGTCTTATAAGGCTGGAAATAAGGGAGTTTTCCGGGTTGCCAACAGTGGTCTGGAATTGATCGAGATCTAATGCGGTATCTTCCCGTTTATCATGACGGACTTTTTTACGGTGAAAATCTCGGGCAGCATTAAGGGTGATGCCGTATAGCCAGCTAGAAAAAGCCGCTTGACCACGATACCCAGCTATTGCCCCCACAAGTTTGACACACACCTCTTGGGCAACATCCTGGGCATCGTCCTGCCTACCACACCAACGATAGGCCAGTTTATAGATATTTTGATAGTGACGTTGCAGTAGATCAGAGAAGGCCTGTCGATCACCTTTTTGCGCCCTTTCGACAAGATCACTATCAGATAATTGTTCCATTAATTCGTCCTAAACATCGTTGATAAAAGCTCTTCCTATCAATATTAGACGAAATGAAGATAACTATCCTTGGTTAATCCTAGAAATAGCCTACTCAATCTCCTTATACCAGAACCTTCTTACTCTTGCTCCCAAGTTGACACCAGGGGGAGTATCCACCTTGATACCGGAGACAACACCGATTACGGTCTTGCCGTCTATTTCAACTATTACAGGTGTTGGTGGCGGCAGATAACCGCCTCCTGAGTGGACCTGGGAACGATCATCTTTATCCCGGTCGCCATCAATATTTTTATCAGCTACCGATGTAGCATCTTGATACGATACCTGATAAGAACGGGCCACACCCAGATCACTAACACAACTGACATCAGAGGCGACGGATTGGGGTTGATGGGTATTAAAAAACACGACGCTATTCAAGGTGATTGCATTGCCAACCACCTTTTCACCCTGGGCTAATTTAAAATACCAACCTTTCAGGTTATTAAGCAGTGTTACTGCGGTCTCTGTGTCACCCTCAGCATCGGTACATGAAGCTTCATGTTCTATACAGTCAGTAGTTGCATCATAAAGGTTGCTCTCAACCAGAGGCCAGGTGAGAGCATCACCAACAGAGTTAACTGCTGGGGTTGTGCCAGTAGCATAATCTTTAAACATATACATACGGTTTTCAACTGTTGTGTCCAGAGCATGTTCCCGATCACCACTACCAATCAGAACTGCATCATAACCATCACCATAAACCACATCTGGTGGATAGAGAAATTTACGTAGCCCCCCTGAAATATCACTGGTATCAGCAATAGATGCCAGCTTGGTAACTGTCCAGTCACCAACATCACTGGAGCCCATATCGATACGCCATACGTTACCCCCGGTATCACCAAAATAGCCCCGGTTGGTATGGCTGCCTCCACTGTTTTTAAGAACAGTTATCCCTCCAGGCACACTGTAATCCATACCAGTGACACTGAGATAGTTGTCGTGGGTTCCAGGGTCGGAACCAGGAGGGCCAGCCTGCCATAGAATATTTCCGGTTTGTGCGTCTAAAACAAACACCCCACGACCCATCAACCTGTCATATGTGATACCACCAGCAGTAACGGTGGATGAGGTTACAGCGGTTATTGTATCTGGGGATAGATCCTCAACCAGAGGATCATATCCAGCACCTATTATCAGTATCGGTTTGCCATCATTGATGGTTAGATCCGTTATAATTGTCGGATCTGACCATGTGTAACCCAACTCAGCAAAACCACTATCTGTGTTTTTATGTTTCCATAAAAATTTAGGGTCGTTGGGGGTGGTTACATCCAAAGCATAAATAAGGCGACCACCCCTGCGCATTGTGATGAATAGATAGACCACATCGCCATCAACACTTGTGGGTTTTATGATGCCATCTGAATTTTTGTCATAGACATAGGTGTTGACTGTACCATCGGCAAAATAGGGTTTTTTGTTGTAGCTGCTTATGATGGGTTCATTGTTGCGCAACCGTTTTAACTGACCAAAAAACTCGGATGGAATGAACCCCCACACTTCAGAGCCGGGTGTCGGCTCATCAGTGGCACTCTGAAAGCCACCTTTTACAGCTCTAAAAATACCATCATTGGCCCCATAATAGACCATGATATCGTGATCATCGGCAAAGCGATTGTAGTTTACAATGGCAGGTTTGGAGTGCAACACATCGCTATGTATCGATGCCCGAATATCAGTAGTGCTACTATTCAGGTTTTCATCAGCAAAATTATCTCTACCACGCACCCAGTTGATGAGATCATCTCTAGCACTTACAGACAAACCAGCCCCCACCTCTTCAGCGGTGATATTGCCAGTAGCATCTCCTTGTGCTGACGCTAATGTGTAATAAAAACTATCATTACCTGTAACGGTAATAGTAAAAGTGCCATTAAATGCTGTAGGTGAAGCCCCTGAAACAACCACATCATTACCTGTGGTAAAGCCGTGGGCAATAGCGGTGGCTTTGGCTGTTGTAGAGGCAATCCCGGCAGTTATAGTACCTGTAGCAATCTCCTGGGGTGAGCTTATCAAGCTATAGCTAAAATTATCATCATCTATCTTGGTGATGGTATACAGACCGTTATAGTCTGTTGGAGTGGCTCCACTAATTGTGATGCTGTCATTCGTTGCATAACCGTGACCGGGTAAATTAACAAATGCGGTAGAGGCAGTTAAACGGGCGGTTATTGTACCAGTTGCCGAAACAGGAGTGGTGGAAAGGGTATAGGTAAAAGTATCTCCATCAATTACTGTTATCTCAAATGAGCCGTTATAATCAGCAGGTGTTGCACCGCTGATGGTCACAAAATCACCTGTAGCAAAATCGTGGTTGGCAACAACTACTGATGCAGTTGTTGAAACACCACTAGATGCGGTAACTCCACTGCCACTAAACACACTTATTACAGTGGGTGTTGCATAGGTAAAGGTGGTGGCTGAAGTTACAGTGATATCATAAGTACCATTAAAACCGATGGGAGTAGCACCAGATATGGTGACAGAATCTCCAGTGCTGTATCCATGATTTGTCGCTGTTGTAGTGGTTACAGTTTTATTACCTTGAGTGGCAGTCATGGTTCCACTGGCATCGGCTAGATCATCTTCTACCGTATAGGTAAATGTGTATGAGCTATCCACAGCGGTAATGGTAACTTCACCGTTATAACCTGTAGGTGTGGCCCCGGCAATTGTTACTTTTTCGCCTATGGAATAACCATGGATTGCTGAGGTGGTGGCTAAAGCTGTGGTACTTAAACCGGTAACATAACCATAATTACCACCACCATCGGCTGTGGGTGCTGAAAAAGATGAGTTTGTTGTAAACCTGAAAGTGTTTGCATCAACAACGGTGATAATCCATGTACCGTTAAAGTCAGATGGAGTTACCCCAGAAATTGTAACCTGCTGCCCACTGGCAAAACCGTGAGAAGCAACAGTCGCAGTAACAATGGAACTGGTTGTAGTTGCAGTTCCCGAACCACAGTTACCTTTGTTGCCACCATCAATTGTATAGCGAAAAGTGTCATCTTCCTTAGATAAAACAGGAAATGTTCCTATATAATCGGCATGGCAACCAGCATCAGAAGAGGTGATGGTAACCTGCTGATTTATTGAATAACCGTGATTGGGCAATGCAACTTCAGCAACCTTGTTTGTTGGGTTGGTGATACCTGAAAAAGTTTTAGGTGTTGCTTGGTTACTTAAACCGCTCATCACCTTACTTACCGAAGTAGAGATGGAAGTTACCGAGTTGGTAACCGCCCCATTGTCCAATGAGGATACAGCTATAGGAGTACCTGCGGTTGATAGAGAGGTGACAGATTTTACGTCTGTAAGGGTAGTTACAGGTTGGGTAACTAATCCTGTAAGGGTTGACACCTCTTGCACATCAAGGTACAGATCATCGGCAGTTATATTGCTGTTTTCGGATTTAAATGGATAACTTGACAGTGAATCTCCTGTTGCACAATCTCCGTTGCAGGTATATAAATTTCTTCCTGATTGGTCGGTGGCAAACAGGGTTCTGAGTTGTTGTGCCACTCCGCCCTTTTCAACCAGGTCACCATCAGGCATATCTGAGGAGCCACCACTGCCGTTATCCTCTGCTGGTCTATAGCTCCAGAAACTTGAATCCTCTGTCCAAAAGCTTTTGGCATCATTGGTGACAAAACCTGTTGTGCTATTTTGGGCTTTTATGTTGTTGGCATCAGTTAGATATAGCTCACCAGTATTGGCATCCAAACCCAACTGATAACATTTCAGGTTGCCATACCAACGGGGTTTTTTCTGGGAGTTGGGACGAAACATCCCTACATAAACCTGATTTAGGTTGGTTCCACGTACATTAACACTAACGGGTAGCGTGGTGGCAGCATAGACACTGTTGACATCCTGGATCTCTTGGAAAACCTGATTAAGAGCATTAATAATTGCGTTGCCGTTATTCTCACTTGAAACAGCAAAATATCTCCCCTGCCCTTTATTTGCCATGCTCTTTAACAAAGCTGTCATATCCGGCCCATGACCAGTGGTTCCAGGGTCCACCTCAATGGTATAGGTGTAGACATACTGTGATTGGGCAATGGGTCCATTTACATCGGAATTAGCCATGAAGTTGGCCCACTCATCCGCCCAATTTCCCTGTTGGGCATCTGGGGTAATTGCTATGGTGTTTGGTGGGTTACTACCTGTTAAATCAGCCAGTATATTCTCCGATACAGATAGTAAATTTGAGTTCTCTTCAGCGGGTCCGTTGCTTATGTAAATGATAAAGTTTTTCTGACAGCCATTGGCAATTGGTGAGTTAAATGTAGTAGTGGCAGTTGGTGATGTACCTAGAGGATAGTTACCCAACACATTGGCAGGGTTAACTGTATTGCCCTCATAATCGGTTTTTACCTTGCCAAAACTACCATAAGAGGCAAGACCAGCGTAATACAGATAGGCCTCATACATTGCCAGAGATGTGGAGGCGTTGTTACCTTTGTCGGCAAGTTTACCCAGACCATTTACCACATCAGCAAGGACCGTTTTGTTGGCGTTTGTCATCTGCCTTATGCCATAACGAACATATCCACCATCGTTACCGATATTACCTCCACCTGTTTCTGGAAACAGCATTAAACCAACATTAAATATATCGTTAAGACTCGATACCACCGACACCAAAGCACTTTTTTCATTGTCAAAAGCCAGGTTCCAGTTTGCCGTATTATCGAGGATAATCAGAACATTGGGTCTATCTGATGTGATATTGGGGTTGGTTAAAAACAGATCTGTATCATCATTAACAGGATCAAAATCTCCTTTTACCACCCCTGGAGTTAGCAAAAATAGAAATAGCAAAAATAGAGTATAAAAAGAGTTCCACCTGTTTTTTTTAATAGTTAAAGGTAACATTTTTCGTCTCCCAATCATGGAATACAGCTATCAGCCAACTGCTGAATTTTTACCCCTTGGTGTACTGTTATACTAGCCCCAGTTAGTGGATCAGAAACCTCTGAAGCAACCTCCCAAACATTCTCCTCGGGGGACATTCCCCACACCGCGCTAAAACCACTCATCACCTCGGTTCCAATACACTTTGATGCAACAACGTTGGCGGTATAATCACCAACTGTGATGGTACGATCAGCAGCAGTTGTATTGGAAAAACTGCTGGTCTGACTTATCGCATCTTCCAGACCCTGCTGGGCTGCCGCCTCAACCAAATTTTGTGCCTGCATATTGCCTGCAATACGAAAGTTGATGGTGTTGATATTAATGGATGAGATCACCAACATCGTCATGATCAACAATATTATCAAACTAACCAGTAAAGTTACTGCTCCAGTTTCATTTTTCACTACGGTATCTCCCTTGGTCCAGCCATATTTGTTAGTTTAACTTCGGTACTAAAAACATGGCGTTTAAAACCATCGGAAAATGGTCCTAAATTCACAGTAGTTGTCCCTGTTCTTAATGTGTAGGTTTTACTGTCTACATGGCTGCTACTGGTCTGTGGAGTCTTCACCAACAACTCAACTCTGACAGATACCACATAAGGCCACTGGGCAATTGTTGGGGTGGCTGTGTAAATATCTGGTACACCATCACCAATCAAACCAGTTGTGGTATCAGCTGTTGTGGGTGAGTTATCTATGCCGTAGGTTAATTTCATATATTCAACCCCCTCAGCCAAGGGAGTTATGGTCATTGTGGCAGCAGCACCTCCACTTAACTCCAACACTTTTAACGTAGGGATGGCATCATCACCTGCTTGACAAACTCCCCCAGCAACTGAGGTATTAGACCCGGAGCTACAAGGGGCAATAAAATAGATGCGTACTGCATACTCTCTTATCTGCGCCGGGGTGGTTCCATTTACTGCAAACAGGGCAACGGCATTATCATCTGCGGTTTCGCCGGGTATTACTGCATCGGTATCACCAAACTGTATGTCACCTTTAAATACATTGGATTGCAGATATACAGTGTTGACAAGTGGCGTGCCTGTAACAACTGAGGTAAGTGCTCTACGCACCACCAAAACATCAGAACCAACAGACAAATTGCTATTGGTTAGAAAAACCCCACCACATGTACTACCAGTCAAAGCAGGAAGCGCTGTTATGGCTGCATTATAACCCTGAACCGGCATTGCCATGGCACTATAAAGGGCAGCGGCATCTGTTGTAATACATGGGTCCGGCAGGGTAGTAAGGGCGGTTAAATCACCATAAAAAAGATGACCGTAAAAACCTGCAAGGCGCAGGTCGGTACGTAGTTGTTGAATTGAAAAACGGCCATTCTCAATCAGCTGACTGGATTTATTAAGCTCCATATGGGAACGTGAGGCATCAGACAACATGGTTATAACAGCCAAAATAATAATCATGCTGATGCCAAGAGAGATCAGCAACTCAACCAAGGAGACACCAGCCTCTCTTATTGCTTTTGATCTTTGAGTGTGATTCAACATTTTATAAAACACCTCATTAATCCAATTTAGCTAAACGTATGGTGGTTGAGACAACTCTACGTTTACTCTCAGTTCCATAGAGATCATTTGCACAATCAACTGTAGGGGAAAAAGTCTCTGACAACCCCTGCCAGGCTACCGCAACGGTATATTCACCAGTACCTGATATGGCAACTCCCAAACCATCAAGTAGTTCGCTACTGCTATCATAACTTATGCAACCTCGTGCTCCTATCATTGCCCCTGCTCTATTACCCCCCTTGGTCTCTGCTGCACCTTTTAGCAGATTGTCCAAAGCGGTAATTGTGGTTATTGCCTGGGTGTTATAAGCACTAACACTGGCAGTACAAGAAGTTGGTAAAGCCAGTGAGTTGGGACCGGTTTCACCGATGTAAGGGGTTCCAGTTGGTGGTATGGTGAAAGCGAAACAGGAGACCGCCTCACTGTTGATTTTTATCCTATCAACAATATCATTTAATATAATCAATGCTTGAACCCGTTGATAGGATTCCATCTCTGCAAGTTGAGCACGAACTAAAAGACGGGAGACACCCAACAGGCCAATGGAGACTATCAACATGGTGATCAACACCTCCATCATGGAGAAACCACCCTGCTTAACAGCACTGTTTAAAAGCTGTTTTGGCTTTTTGTTGCCTGATTTAGAAAAAAATTTCATCAGTTACACCCATTACTCTCATCCCCATCACCATCCACCAACACAGATGGTAGTCCACTTGGAGAAATTGTAATACAGCGCATGGTGACAGAGCTATTTCCTGCCACACTAATTTCAAAGTTTACCGCCCCACCAGTTAAACGACCATCTCTGCCATAAGAGACATCACCCCCTGTTACAGTCAAACCACTGTGGGCATCCAGGGTTCTTAGGGTAATTGTGCCAAACTTAACATCCCAGCCCCCGTTATATACTCCTGTTGTTGTGGGGGTAAGTGTAATAGTGCCGTTTCTCTTCACCGCCTCGCTCCTGGCATATAACATGTTCAAATGGAGATCAACAGCAGCTGCTTTAACCTCTTGGGTCAACATAAAATTACGAAAATTTGGCAGGGCAATGCTGGCTGAAATTGCAATTATGGCAAGCACAATCATCAGTTCCATCAAGGTAAAGCCAGCAGCCCTGTTATGCACAAGGGCAAACTTTTTTTCCGGCCTGAAAAATCCATTGTCAAATAACATATCCATCTTGACTCAACTCCCCGTATGAGTTGATACACCAAGACTGTCATAGGTTAATGTTCCGTCTGACACCTGGCTTGCTAAAGGGGTAGCTGTAATTGTATAAGCAGGGGGAACTCCAGCAGAAGCGGCAACAACAGCAATTGTAACATTGTAATAGCCGTTACTACATTGGGTTACCACTGTTGTACAGTCCCAATCAGAATTGGTAAATTGTAGGGTTGTAAATGAATTTGTGTATGCCCTGGCATCCAGAAGATACATCTCCTGGCGGTTGGCAATTTCCAATAAAAGCTGTTGTGCTTGTGATCTTCTTGCCCTTGCTACATAGTCATCATAAGCTGGCAGGGCCACAGCAGATAAAATACCGATAATTGCCAGAACAATCATCAGTTCAATCAATGTAAACCCTTGGTTAGCTACTTTTCTGTTTATCCGCTTCATTGTTATTCTACCTCAAACTGTTTAAAAGCCATATTAAAGGGCTTCTTGTTTATAGAATTGCAATTTTCAAACTAAAATTATTTGTAATGGTAAAAAAAAGCAGTATAGACGATGATTCCTTCACGGCAAAGACATCTATATATCTGAAATTTTTAGCTTTTGCATCTATTTTTTATTATTGATTTTATGGCTGAAAAAACCTTTACAAAAATCAGTTTATAGTAAATATATATCTACATAATGTATATTTTTTTTACTTTTATTGGTTTTTTTTACACAACTCTCTCTTTTCACCATTCAACACTATTTTTCCCATCAAGCATGAACAAATCAACTCCATCATGATCAATATAATAGGCAAATTATCAATTAATAGATATCCTTCTGATATATTTTTTAAAATGCACAAAGTTCAGTTTAACACCCTTAACTGTATTTTTTTGCAAATATGAAGTAGTGTTGACATCAAGGGTAAAAAACTGTGGAGATGGTTGGGACAATTGAAGATAATGGTCTGATTTGCGTTAAGATCATATTTTGTTGAATTGCTGCTACCGCCCCCACAATCATCATAACCTAATTAAATTGCATTTTGTACTTTTGAGGGTTGCTAAAAACTCCAGACCTCAAAAAAAACAGTGTAAATAAAAGAACAGATGGGGTTAACAGCTAAATTGGGGAAATTCACATGGCAAACAATGAGTACGACTGCATAGTTATCGGTGGTGGAATCGGAGGAGCAGCAGCAACTCTCAGGGCGGCCCAATACCATCTAAAAACCCTATGGGTAAAAGGGACACGCAAAACCGCCAAGGCTAGTCGTGGTAAATATGTTTTAAACATAGATAACATGATCGGTGTTCATCCGGGGATCATGCTAAACCAAGTAAAAAAAACCCTCGCAGCCGACCAATTTCAAGAGGCTGTTGCGCAATTGAATCAGGAAACATTTCATATCGGCACCCAAGAGATTATCGACAATGTAATTGAACGCATTGAGAAGCAATTTGCTGAGTGGGTCACATTTGCCGATCAAAAAGCTGTGGAGATTAAAAAAGCCGGGGATATTTTCACCATCTTGCTACAAGAAAAACCGGACTCCCAACAACTGCAAGAGGTAACCACCGATAGTGTCATTCTCTCTACTGGTGTGATGGACCGTCTGCCAGAGGTAAAAAAAACCATAAAAAGTGGTCGTGAAGTGGATGACATAAAGTGGGTTTTTCCTTTCTCCAACTTAGAACGTCTGCTCTACTGCATCCGTTGTGAAGGCCATTTGGTGAGCAGAGGTGCTGCTGTTATTATCGGCTATTCGGAGGTGGCGTGTCAGGTGGGTTTGATGTTGAAGGAGCGTTATAACGTTCCCATCACCATGGTGACCAACGGTGAGCTGCTACAAGCTGCCCAAACCACCCGTAAATTAATGGACCACCACGGTATTGCTGTAGAGACATCTCGTATAGTCGGTTTTGATGATCAACAGGAGGGAGAAGAGCCTGTAAAGAAAAAAGCTGGCAGCGATCTCCATGCAATTCTCCTTGAGGACAACACCCGTGTAACCGCCCGTTATGGGTTGGTATCTTTGGGTCTGCACAGAGTATATAATGAGCTGGCAATACAGTTGGGAGCCCAGCTTGAAAAAAGTGATGATCCCGATAATGTAAAACGAGTTTTGGTGGATGATTATTCTGCTGAGACCAACATACCGGGGCTTTTTTGTGTCGGTGATATGGCAACAAGAAAAGATGGCGGCCCCTCCATGATGCAGATATATACCGCACAGGAGTACGCTGTTAGAGCGATAGATACCGTTGATCGTCGCCTTCGAAAAGTACAAAGAGCAGCAATTTTAGGAAAAAATTAGCACAACTATTATTGAATATATCATTAAAACGGTCGATGTGGTAATACTCGCTACCTAGGAGAAAAACAAAAGCATGTCACCCACTACTGCTAATTTAAGTATATAGCCTTGGAGATTGATCCATGGGTTTGTTACAACTCAGACTACTAACCTTCTTCGGCTATCTACTGCTGTTTATGGGTTCGGCCTTAGGTAGTGAAAAAGTTTTAACTGCAGATATACGCCACCGTCCACCAGAGATGATAGTTGATGGTAACTATCAAGGCGGCCCATTAAAGGTAATTTTGGAAGAGGCTGCTTCCAAGATCGGCTATTCTGTCTTATGGCGAGACCAGCCATTTTCCACCAGTATCGAAGATATAAAAAAAGGTGTCATAGACATCATTCCAAGAACAATCCGCAAGCCAAACCGTGAAGAGTTCATCCAGTTTCTAGGCCCCATAGGCAGTCAACGCAAAGATATACTTTTTTTGGTACGCAAGGGTCACGAAAATATTATCCGTGACTTTAATGATCTAAAAAAGCTCACCATTGGGGTTAAAGCAAAAACCGCATATTACAGCAAATTTGATAAAGACGCTGAAATCCATAAAGTGTTCTCCACAGGGGGTGATTATGGGCTGGCAAAACAGTTGATTCAAAGTAAAGTTGATGCGGTTGCAGTATTGGATCGTGGGGCTATGGATAGCGCTCTGGCAGGATTGGGCTATCGCAACTATGGCTATGCCAACTATCGCCATGTACAAACCATAGACAACTACTATGGTATGGCAAAAAACTCTGCCAATGCTGGGGTGTATGATAAACTAAATGCGGTACTAAAAAAAATGACGGCAACTGGACGGGTTTCCGCACTTTATCAGACCCACCAAGCCCAACCAGAACCCCAAACTGCACATGAATTAAAACTGACGGTAGCTGAAAAAAAATGGCTTGCTGCTAACCCCGGTCCCTTTTTGGTCCATAACGAGGTTGACTACCCCCCGTTTAATTATAGTGAATATGGCAAGCCCAAGGGGTTTTCCATAGACTATATGGATCTGTTGGCAAGCAAGTTAGGCATTGCCATTAAATATGTTACCGGACCTTCGTGGAATGAATTTTTGTTGCAGATGAAATCCCGCCGTCTGGATATCATGCTCAACATTGTCAAAACACCAGAGCGTTCAAGCTATCTGACTTTTACCAGTCCATATGTGGAAAACCCTCCGGTTTTTGTCAGTCGCAATGATCATAAACGGGTACGTAGTTTTGCCAATTTAACTGATAAAAAAATTGCGATACCCAGTGGTTTTTTCTACCAGGAAATATTACAGAGCAAATATCCTGATATACCCCTACATCTTACAAGTGGGCTGTTGGAGTCTTTGCAATCTGTCGCTGGTGGTGAAGCAGATGTGGCACTGGGAGGGCTAGCTATTGAAAACTGGCTTATTCAAAAACATGGCCTGACCAATTTACGTGTTGATAGCGTAATAAGCGACCCTGCATTTTCCAACAAACTGCGCATTGCAGTGCATATCGATAGACCGATATTTCGCGATCTGCTGCAAAAAGCCGCCGGAGAGGTCAGCCAGGAGGAGTTTGCCAAACTACAACGCAAATGGTTTGGTGGAGCCATTAAAGCTACAGAGGCCAAATTAACTCCAGAGGAGATAACCTGGATAGCAACCCTACCCCAACCTCTTAAAGTGGGTGCAGAGACAGATTGGCCACCTTTTGACTTTGTTCATGATGGTGTTGCCACTGGCTATTCCAATGATCTACTGCGCTTAGTGGCAAGAAAAACCGGGCTTCCCATTGTGTTTAAACATGGTATACCGTGGTCTGAGATACTTGAACAATTTAAAGCCGATGAGTTGGATATACTACCTGCGGTTTATCAGACAGGTGATCGCCACAAGATTATGGCTTTTACAGACCCATACTCTACAAATGCCACGGTGCTGGTGGTTGGTAAAGGGTTTGACAAACATGCCACCCTAAATGATCTAAATGGTCGACATGTAGCGATAGTTGAGGGGTTTGCCACAGCCCAGGTAATGGCCCAAAGATACCCAAAAATTGTACAATACCCGGTTTCCAGTGTTCTTGCTGGTTTAAAGGCGGTCTCCCTGGGTAAGGTGGATGCGTTTATTGGTAGCCACGGTGTAATCAACCATCTATCCAAAGAACATGTAATTCCTGATGTTATGGTCACCAACGAGGTGTGGCTGAAAAAACCGGAGGAGACCCGCCTCCATATGGGAGTGAAAAAAGAGCGGCTTATTTTACGTAACATTTTACAAAAAGGGTATGATGCAATCCGCCCTGAAGAGTTGACAGAGCTACGTCGTAGCTGGCTGCCACAAAGTACAGTTGGTCAAAAACAAAAGAGTCAGGTACAGTTCAGCCCCAAAGAGAAGGCTTGGTTGAACGACCATAAAAAAGTTCGGGTAATGGTTGGTACATGGCCCCCTTTCCACTTTATGGATGGCAAAAAACCCCAGGGGCTATCCATAGATTATGTGCAAGCTCTACTTGGCAACCTTGGTATTGAGCTGGAGTTTGTTCCACTAAATTGGGCAGATGCCATAAAGAGTATTACCAAGGGTGATAAAGTCGATTTACTGCCAACTATTTCCCGTAGTCCAGAAAGAGAAAAGCTGGTCAACATCACTAGTGATTATTTATCTTTTCCCTATGTGATATTTACCCGTAAGGACTACGGTTTTGTCGGCTCTCTACGTGATTTTCATGGCAAGACTATTGCTGTTGAAAAGGGTTTTATCGCTCACAGCCGTTTAAAAAATGACCATCAAAAAATCAAGCTCCACCTTGTAGATACCTCAGAAGAGGGACTTAAAGCTGTCTCCTTTGGTCAGGCCGATGGCTATTTAAGCAACCTTGCTGTTGGTAGTTATCTTATAGAAAAAACAGGTCTGCAAAATATCAAGGTTGCAGCCCCTTCAGAATATAAAAATGACAAACAGGCAATGGCAATCCGCAAGGATTGGCCCCAACTTGCATCGATCATCGACAAAACCCTTAACGCCATGACTTTAGAGGAGCACTCTGCTCTCAGACAAAAAACCTTCTCTGTACGCTATGAACATGGCGCAGATATGGCAGAAATACGTACCATTGCAATACAAATTGGTATTGTTGTCTTGCTGGTGATCGGCATAATACTATTTTGGAACCGTCGCCTTGGTCGAGAGGTAGATCAAAGACGTAAAGCTGAAGAGGAGCTTTTAAAACTATCTTTAGCAGTAGAAAACAGCCCCTCAGTTGTGGTGATAACTGACCCAGGAGGATATTTTGAATATGTCAATCCCCGTTTTATTGAGGTGA
The DNA here is from genome assembly GCA_015232405.1 of Magnetococcales bacterium. Classification (GTDB taxonomy): domain Bacteria; phylum Pseudomonadota; class Magnetococcia; order Magnetococcales; family JADFYX01. The sequence goes on from JADFZS010000008.1 coordinate 50,225, forward strand.
CTGGTTATTCCCTGGATGATCTTGAAGGTAAAACCCCTAGTATTTTAAATTCTGGTGCTACTCCCAATGAGCTATACAGGGATATGTGGCAGACAATTTCCCAAGGTAGTATTTGGCGAGGTGAGGTTTTAAACCGTAAAAAAAATGGTGAGACCTACTGGGCTGCAATATCCATAAGCCCGGTATTACAAGATGGCAAGGTGCTCCACTACATAGCGCTGCAAGAGGATATAACAGCAAAAAAACAGGATAGCAAAGATTTAATAGACTCAAGAAAACGTCTTGATCTAGCTTTGACCAGCATGTCAGATGGCCTTTATATGTTGGATGGCGATTTAAACTATCTACTCTATAATGCTCGCTATATGGAGATGCTGGAGCTACCATCAGAACTGGTTGCACCAGGGCTACCAGTTGAAGCGGTAATTCGATATTTGATCAATCGTGGTGATTATGGCCCGGTAGATGAGGAGAGCCTGATTGTTGAGGCGTTGGAAGGTTTAAGAAAAAGAGAACACAAACGCATTGAGTTTATACTACCCAAAGGCAATGTTCTAGATATTCGCCAAGCTCCCATAAGTGAAGGAGGAGCTGTTGTTACCCTTACAGATATAACCGAGCAGAAACAGGCTGAGGCAGAGATTTACGAACGGGAAGAGAGGTTGGAACTTGCCCTTGAAGGTGGCGACCTGGGTTTTTGGGATGTTGATTTGCAAAGTGAATCCATGGTGGTAAATGAACGATGGGCGCAGATGTTGGGTTATAACCTTTCGCAAATAGACCCCATAGTTAGAAAAATTTGGATTGAAACCATACATAAAGATGATTTAGAGCGGGTATTGGAGATAGGACGCGAATATAGAAATGGTGATCGCAATAAATATGAGGTTGAATATCGGGCAATAGCAAAGAATGGTGAAATACGTTGGCTATCTTCCCAAGGGGCTATAGTTGCCCGTGATAGAAAGGGCGCTCCGACACGTATGGTGGGAACAGTGGTAGATTTTACCGAGAGAAAACAGGCAGAAGAGGCCATGCAGGAGAGCGAACGCAAGCTTGCCGATCAGTTGACCTTTACCCAGGCCATGGTGGACACCATGCCATACCCGGTTTTTTATAAAGATGCCAACAATCTATTTATGGGTTGTAACCGTGCTTATGAAGAAACATTCAATGTTAAACGTGAAAACTTTATTGGTAAGAGCGTCCTGGAGCTAGATTATCTACCTGAAGAGGATCGCTTACGTTATCAAAAGGAGGATGAGGAGACCATAGAAACAATCGGCAAGGTGCACAAAGAGATGGTTATTCCATTCTCCGACGGTGAAGATCATCACACCTTATATTGGGTTCAAGGTTTTGCCAAAGAGGATGGAACTCCGGGTGGGTTGGTTGGCACTTTTGTTGATATCGAGGTGCAAAAAAGAGCAGAAAAGGCCATGGCAGAAGCCAAGGAGCTTGCCGATTCAGCCAATCAGGCTAAATCTGACTTTTTAGCCAACATGAGCCATGAAATCCGCACCCCCATGAACGCTATTATTGGCATGTCCTATCTGGCCCTTGAGACCGAATTGACCAACCGCCAACGTAACTACATAAAAAAGGTCCATCGTTCCGCTGAGTCCCTCCTTGGTATCATCAACGATATTCTGGATTTCTCCAAAATTGAGGCTGGCAAACTTGATATGGAGTCCATTGATTTTCACTTAGAGGATGTTTTTGACAATCTAGAAAATCTGGTTGGATTAAAAGCCGATGAAAAAGGGGTTGGTCTGCGTTTTGAATCGGACCCCAAAATGCCAACAGCTCTCATAGGAGACCCACTACGTCTTGGGCAGATTCTTATCAACCTTGGCAACAACGCCGTTAAATTTACCGATAAAGGTGAAGTTGTAATCAGAGTGATAATGAAAGAGCTAACGGGAGACGATATCAAGTTGCACTTTTTGGTGGAAGACTCCGGCATCGGCATGACCCCAGAGCAGCAAGCAAAACTGTTTAAATCATTCTCTCAGGCTGATAGCTCCACCACCAGAAAATATGGTGGCACAGGTTTGGGACTTACCATATCAAAACGTTTAACAGCTTTGATGGGCGGTGAAATATGGGTGGACAGCGTTGCTGGCAAAGGAAGTACTTTTCAATTTACGGCAAACCTGAAAGTACAAAAAAATCCAATCTCTCGTACCGCTTCAGTTCGCGACAGCTCAGAGGCCATCAGTAAAGCTGGTACAACTCTAAAGGGTGCTCATGTATTACTGGTTGAGGATAATGATATAAACCAAGAGCTAGCCTTAGAGCTTCTATCCAATGGCGGCATAACAGCTGACGTGGCAAACAATGGGCAAGAAGCTATAGATATGTTGATGGTCAGCCCCAACCCTTATGATGGGGTATTGATGGATATGCAGATGCCGGTAATGGACGGCTATACTGCATCCAGAGAGATCCGCAAAAAAGCTGAGTTCAAGGATTTTCCCATTATCGCCATGACCGCCAATGCCATGGCTGGAGATCGTGAAAAGGTCTTGGAAGCTGGCATGAATGATCATATCGCCAAGCCCATCAATGTTCGAGATATGTTTACCACCATGGCAAAGTGGATTACTCCGGCAAATCCTTTATACCAAGATAGTGAAGATGCAGCTGTAACTGAGCCTTCCCAACCACAACAGGAGGAACTAATTATACCTGACATCCATGGTATAAACACAGAGGCAGGGTTGGATACGACCCAGGGTAATAAAAAACTCTATCTCAAACTGTTAAAAAAATTCACCAAAGGCCAAGGAGGTTTTAAAACTGAATTTAACAACGCCATTGACCAAAATGATCATGCAACAGCAACCCGTATAGCCCACACCCTAAAAGGAGTTGCAGGTAACTTGGGAGCCAGCCTGTTGCAAGAGATGGCAAAAAATCTGGAGTCAACCTGCGACCAAAAAGCCGATAAAGAGGTGATTGAAGAGGCTTTTTCATCGGTGATGTTGGAGTTAACCCCCATATTGGCAGCTCTGGACTCCTATTTTGCCTCAGAAGAGCAGAAAAGTGGTGCTAATGGGGATACTTCAAGCCAGAATAGTCCACTTAATATGGAGCAGATTGAACCACTACTGGAAAATCTCCACGTTTTATTGCAAGATGACGATAGTGAAGCAATTGAGCTTGTGGAAACATTAGAGCCGTTGTTGCAAGGCTCTCCCCATGCGCAGGTGGCCCAAAAAATAAGCTCCTCTATTGGCAGCTATGATTTTGAAGAGGCATTACAGATAGTCGATGAGTTGAGAGAAAAATTAGCTGGAAGTTAGCAAAAACCCAATAATTGGCAATCGATCAAAGGAACAGTTATACAATGGCACCATCAATAGACAAACCGACAATTCTAATCGTTGATGATACCCCGGAAAATCTTGATATTCTTGGGGGTATTCTGCGCAAAGAGTATAAGGTCAAGGCCGCATTAAATGGGGAAAAAGCTTTAAGGATAGCCACAGGAAGCCCACGTCCAGATATGATTCTATTGGATATCATGATGCCAGAAATGGACGGCTATGAGGTGTGCCAAAGGTTAAAAGAGAACCCGGCAACCAACAAAATCCCCATTATATTTATAACAGCCAAGGCTGAAGTTGCAGACGAGCGCAAAGGTTTGGAACTAGGAGCTGTTGACTATATTACCAAACCCATAAGTCCACCCATTGTTGATATTAGGGTGCGTACCCAGTTGGCTCTTTATAATCAACAACGCGAGTTGGAACGATTGGTAAAAGAGAGAACCAGCGAACTTCTTGAAACACGCCTGGAGATCATCCGTCGTTTGGGTCGAGCAGCGGAGTTTAAAGATAATGAGACCGGGCTACATGTTATACGAATGAGCCACTATACTCGCTTGATGGTAGAGTCTATGGACATATCAGAAGAGTGGGCGGACCTGGTTTTTCACGCAGCTCCTATGCACGATATCGGTAAAATAGGTATACCGGATGCGGTTCTTTTAAAACCCGGCAAGTTAAATGATGAGGAGTGGAACATCATGCGCCGACATCCAGAGTATGGTGCAGCAATTATCGGCGACCACAGCTCTCCCCTCCTTGCCATGTCCCAGGAGATATCCCTTTCACACCATGAAAAATGGGATGGCACAGGCTACCCCAAAGGTTTAAAAGGTGAGGATATCCCAATTTCAGGCAGAGTGGTGGCAATTGCCGATGTATTTGATGCCCTGACATCGGAACGACCATACAAAAAAGCTTGGAGTGTTGAAAAAGCGGTGGATGTCATTAAAAAGGATGCAGGAACCCACTTTGACCCAAATTTGGTTCCGATTTTCGTTAAAATACTACCAGAAGCACTCAAAATAAAAGAAAAATATGCTGATGATCCCCATTTTAACCTGGATGAAAGTTCGGGGATATAGATTTTAATATTTGTTACAAATAGTGGGAAAATGTTAACAGAAAAAATTAAATTGTTAACATGACTACAAATTATCCAACTCTATTGCTTTTTGGTGTATACTCAGGGTCAACTATAGTTCCTTTCTTATTATTAATAGGAGATGATCTTTGGGGCCTTTTGATTTAGCTCCATGAACATAGAACTTATATGACCAAGTTTAACAACAACCAAAAAACAGCTCTGCTGGTTGAGGACAACCCAAAAGATGAACAACTCACCCTCAGAGCGCTAAATAAAAACGGTTTGGGAGACAGGGTTGACGTAGTACGGGATGGAGCCGAAGCACTGGACTTTCTTTTTTGCGAGGGTGAATATAAAGATCGCGACAATATGTTGCCATCTGTTGTACTTCTAGATCTAAAACTCCCTAAAATCAGTGGTCTGGAAGTATTAAAAAAAATACGCTCAGACAATAGAACAAAAAATCTGCCTGTGGTTGTTCTCTCCTCCTCTGACGAAAAAAAGGATATATCAGCAAGTTACGATTTAAACGTAAATAGCTTTGTCTGCAAGCCTGTTAATTACACCACTTTTAGCGAAGTTGTGGCAAAGCTTGGTGTTTACTGGCTACAGGTCAACCAAATACCTTCAATGGAGTTATAATATAATAATGGCCCATGGAGATGGTCACGATCAGACCAGCCAAATAGATAAAAAACAACCCTCAAACCCATCTGCAAAATTTATAGCAACACAAAATGCCGATGGAAGCATCTTTATTTCTGTTAATACCCATATTTTCAACATTGATTGTCAAAAAGATCTACGAAAAACATATCTTACCCTTCCCATTGATAGAAGATATATTCTCGACTTTGACAAGGTTAAATTTATCGATAGCGCAGGTATGGGCCTGTTGTTGATGTTAAAAGAGCACCAGAGTAAATTGGACGCCCCCATTGAGATCATCAACTGCAACAAAAAAGTGCTGGAGCTTCTACAGCATGCAAAATTCAACCTGATGTTTATTATCTCGTAAGCTATAGTAAATTCAAGCCAAATCTGGACGAAAAAAAATGTTTTTATTATTAGGGGTCAAGGGGGATTATCTCCCTTGTGGGTTTGGGTGAAGCCCAAGGTTTTGCCTTTATTTTCAAGCCTTTAAATTAAAAAGCGTAGGGGTTTAAGGACCTGCAAGGCCGCCCAAGGTTTTGCCTTTATTTTCAAGCCTTTAAATTAAAAAGCGTAGGGGTTTAAGGACCTGCAAGGCATCCCAAGGTTTTGCCTTTGTTTTCAAGCCTTTAAATTAAAAAGCGTGGGGGTTTGGGGGTCTGCAAGACCTCCCAAGGTTTTGCTTTTGACTGTATATTTTTGATTTAAAATCACTATAATAACCCACGTATAAATTTTTTTAATTTTTGTATCTCTATCCGGCCTCTTGCAAAACCGCTTCGGCATGGCCTTTGGTTTTTACTTTGGTCCAGGTTTTAACCACTTTTCCCTTGGCATCTACCAAAAATGTGGAACGGACAATTCCCATATAGACTTTGCCATAGTTTTTTTTCTCCTGCCATACCCCAAACCCTTCACATGCAGCCCCCTCTCCATCACTTAACAGGGTAAATGTAAGATTATGTTTTGTGGAAAATTTAGTGTGGGAAGCGACTGAATCTTTTGAGATGCCAACTACATTTATACCCAACGCGGCAAAATCATCACTCAACCGTTGAAAATCATTTGCCTCAAGGGTGCAACCAGGGGTGTTATCCTTGGGATAAAAATAGATAACAGCACCGTTTTTTCCCAGCAAACTCTCAAGAGCAACCTCATTTCCGTTCTGATCTGGTATAGTAAGTGAAGGGATGGTGTCTCCGGTATTCAATAGCATTGCATATTCCTCGTTAAACAGATTTTACAAAGATAAATATATTAGGTAAGATTTAAAAAAAACAATTACATAACATACAATTATTCTACTCAAAAAAGCAATATGGAAAAGAGTGCTCTACAAGAGATTATCAACTTTCAGCAACAATCTGTCACAGATATTTTTGCCACAGCTGGTTCGCATAGAGAGGCGGTAATATTGTCTGTTGCAGACGCCCACCAATGGTTTGATAAATTGCGCAAAAAACTTTCAAGCTTTAAACATATTGCCTGTAATCGTGGCTGTGGCTGGTGCTGTCGGCAAAAGGTATCCTTAACCTACGCTGAAACATTTATAATTGGCTGGTATGTTGAAGAAAAAATCACTCCTGGTCTTGTAAAAGATAATATTAAATTAAATGTTGCTCAAAGATGGCAAAACGAAGACCGCCTAGACTCCCCTGCACGCTTTGCAACTGGTATACCCTGCCCTTTTTTAGATACTGGCGAAAACCTCTGTCTAATACATTTAGTACGTCCATTTAGTTGTCGTTGGTACGAATCTTTAGATGAGCTGGCCTGTAAACAACCTGCGCTACAAAATAGCCCCAAGGTGAATATACCCCATGATCCTCGCACTCAACAGCTGGCTGATGCTGTAGAAAAAGGTATGTTGCTTGGCTTTAAAGAACAAGGATTATCAAACAGCAATTTAATTATGACTGGTGCTTTAACAACTTTTTGGAACGACAAAAACTGCTTTTTAAAATGGAGAGCAAACCAGGAGCTATTTAAAGATTGTCAAATAGCAACAAACACAGATCATAGAGGTTAAACCTCTTTTAAAATGGCGGTATAACCAAAAGAGTTGTTGATATTTTTCAAGACAAAAAAAACCCCAAAGGAGTGTCTTACCGATCTCCTTTGGGGTCTTTTTTTTAACCAGTATTTTATGTAGCAACAGTTTTTTCTACAGCACTCCAGTATCTTTCATACCTTTGGGTAGGGAGTGGGCGATACCTTTATGACAGTCGATACAGGTTTTATTCTCGGCAAAACCACGTTGATGGTTGTCAAAGGCTCTTCTACCCTGCTTGGTAAAGTCCATGGACTCCCTGTCGTGACAGTTCCGGCACTCTCTGGAATCTGTGCGTTTCATGGTTTTCCAGACATTACTAGCTAGCTGTAGACGCTTGGCTTCGAATTTCTCCGGCGTGTCGATACTACCGAGAATTTTATGCAATATCTCGTTACTGGCCTGAATTTTACGCATGATCTTATGATGCCACTCTTTGGGAACATGGCAGTCTGGACAGGTCGCACGTACACCAGAACCGTTGGTAAAATGGACAGTCTGTTGCAGCTCCTGGTAGACAGTAGTTTCCATCTCATGGCAGGAGATGCAGAACTCTTCTGTATTGGTTATCTCCAATGCCCAGTTAAAGCCACCCCAAAAAACGATGCCCAAGACGAAAAATGTCGCCATGACCGATAGTTTTGTTGTTTTAAAAATACCCATACCTTGATTGGATTCACTCATCTGATCGTTCCCATGTGCTGTTTGAATAGCCAGTCTTCTTAACTTTATTGGTTAAGGAGCGATTAATTATATTTCATGGCCTCAACAGGCTTGAAGGTGTTATCCACCAAAGGCCGAGCATCACGCTGTGGAGCGTGGCACTGTGTGCAGAAATAACGCAGTGGCGATACATCAGCCAGCTCTGTACCAAAACGGCTGCGGAAATGGGTAAGGCTGATTTTGGTAGCACCGGAATCTTTGTAACGACGCCAGCTATGACAACTCAAACATTTATTCTGACGAAGATTGATGCGATACCCCTCAATGGAGTGAGGAACAAGGGGGGGCTGCTGTAGGTAGCTACGTTGGATGGGACGCTGATCCTGCTGCCAACGTTTAAAAGTCGGAACCTTGGAATCATCAGATAAATTCTGGCCTCCTCTCATAGAGTCAAGTCCTCCAGTTCCTCCCAACCCTTGTGCCAGGGATTGTGTACTCCCCAAAATTAGAGTTGCGACAAACAGAACCACCAACATCGTGACCTTTTTCATAACTTAATCCTCGAGTTGTCTGAAAAATTGATTGCAAATTCAAAAACATTGGGGGCGCATACATCTATACAACGCCCACAATTAGTACAGTTTATATTTAATATATTCGGCCCCAACCCCAACTCTTCACCCTTCAAGGCGGGGTTTATAACATGTGGTTCCGGGCAGACTTTAAAACAGTCCAAACAGTCGTTACATTGCTGCCGTTTTACCGCACTGACCCTCAACCTTGAAGCTGGAGTCAAAAGACTATACATGGCCCCCATTGGACAGATCCGACCACACCAACCATCAGAACTAACCAGCAGATCAAACAGAAAAACCATGACCACAACAACCCAAGAGAGACCAAAGCCAAATATCAGCCCTCTATGTACTATGGAAACAGGATTTATCAACTCCCAATAGAGCTGACCTCCTATGGCTGGCAATACAAACACTGCTGCCAATATCCAATAGCGGGTGTTTCTGCTCAATCCAACACCCTTGGGTAGACCTAAAAATCTTCTAAGCCAAGCAGCCCCATCGGTAACGATGTTTATGGGACATACCCAAGAGCAAAATACCCTTCCTCCAACAAGAAGATAAAATCCCAATACAATCCCTAAACCAATTACAGCTTGGGACTCCATCTCCCTTCCTGACATCCAGACTTGCAGAGCTAAAAAAGGGTCGGTTAGAGGAACCTTGTCCAGTATCAGGCTGGCATTTAAATTTCCCTCGATAAACCAGACACCTGCTAATGGACCCAAAAGAAACAAGCCGATGGTCAAAACCTGACTGAAACGTCTAAGCAATAACCATTTATGGGCTAAATACCACCCTTTTGTCTCCCTTGCTGCCTTACCAACACCACTACCTTTGGCTAAAGTTCCCATTTTCATGGGTCTTTGCCCCACTGTCCCAACGGTTTATTCAATATACTTGGGACCAACGGTGCTCCTTTTTTCTCTTTTTCAACCCAGCCCAACTTATAATGCTTACCCATTTCACCCTTTACCAGTGAGATAGGTAGAATATTTATTGCTGCCTCTGTCAACACACAAGACTGTTCACACTTTCCACACCCAGTACAGTGTTCCGAATGGACTGTAGGGATAAACATAGCGTGGCTTCCAGTCCGTCTGTTTTGGGACCGCTCCAGGGTGATGGCTTTATCTATTACCGGGCAGACCCGATAACAGACTTCGCAACGCAACCCTAAATAGTTAAGGCATGTCTCGTGGTCAGATAAAACCGCCAGACCCATCTTGGCCTTCTCTATGTCGGTCAACTCCTTATCCAGTGCACCTGTAGGACAGGCTTTTACACACGGGATATCCTCACACATCTCACAGGGTATTTCCCGGGCCTTGAAAAATGGTGTTCCCACCACTCCCGGCTCCTCAACCCTGCTCAATCGTAAAGTATCGTAAGGGCACGAACGTACACACAAACCACAGCGTATACAGCGACCCAAAAAGTCATCTTCTGGCAAGGCTCCAGGAGGCCTTATCTCCCTTAAAGGTATGGGGTGGGCGGTTTCGGCCTTACTCCATAAACCAGTTCCTACCAACAGTGCTACACCTGCTCCCCGGGCCGAATCCGTGATAAAAACCCTCCTGGAGACCCCTTTTTGTTCTTCTGGGTTTACAGGTTTTCTTTTTGCTTCATCCACTATAAAAAATTCGATCCATTAAGCCTTGGAAATTTTAACTGCACACTTTTTAAAGTCCGTCTCTTTGGAGATGGGGCAAGTGGCATCCAAAGTCAGTTTATTAATTAATCTGCCAGCATCAAACCAAGGTACAAATACCAAACCACGTGGTGGTCTATTACGGCCTTTGGTCTCAATACGGGTGGTGATCATACCACGGCGACTCTCAATTTTGGCAGCCATGCCACGACGTAAACCACGCTGTTTTGCATCTTCTGGATGCATGAATATAACCGCATCAGGGAAGGCACGGTGGAGTTCTGGAACCCTTTGGGTCATAGAGCCAGAGTGCCAGTGCTCTAGTACCCTGCCGGTACATAGCCAGAGATCATATTGGTCATCTGGCTCTTCAGCTGCTGGTTGATATGGCAGGGCAAAAATCCAGGCTCTGTTGTCAGGTTTGCCATAAAATTGGTAGCCTGTACCCTCTTTTACATAAGGGTCTGAACCCTCTTTAAAACGCCACAGGGTCTCTTTACCATCAACCACAGGCCAACGCATACCTCTGGTTTTGTGGTAGGTGTCAAAGTCTCCTAAATCATGCTTATGACCACGACCGAACCCGGCATACTCCTCAAAAAGACCTTTTTGAATGTAGTAGCCAAAGTACATGGCCTCTTCATTCTCGAAACCTTCTTGGGTCTCGCTCAGTGGGAATTTATCTACCTCACCGTTGGCATAGAGGATATCGTAGAGAGTTTTACCACGATATTCCGGCTTTTTGTCCAATAGGCTGTCTGGCCAAACCTCCTCAACTTTAAAGCGTTTGGAAAATTCAACAAGTTGCCAGAGGTCAGATCTTGCCTCACCTGGAGCATTAATCTGCTGTCTCCAGAACTGGGTCCGTCGCTCGGCATTACCGTAGGCTCCCTCTTTTTCCACCCACATTGCAGTTGGTAGAACCAGATCAGCAGCCTGAGCTGTAACAGTTGGGTAAGGGTCAGATACAACGATGAAGTTCTCTGGGTTACGGTATCCAGGTAGGGTCTCTTCATTCATATTGGGTGCTGCTTGAACATTGTTGTTACACATAACCCAATAAGCGTTTAGAGCACCATCTTTTAGTTTACGGTTTTGTAAAACTGCGTGGAAACCGGGCTTACCGGGAATGGTTCCCTCGGGTAGCTGCCAACGCTGCTCGGCAATATCCCGGTGGGGCTTCTTCATAACTACCAGGTCAGCTGGTAGACGATGAGCAAAAGTACCAACCTCTCTGGCAGTACCACAAGCTGATGGCTGACCTGTCAGTGAGAAAGGTCCGTTGCCGGGTTCGGAAATTTTACCAGTTAGAAGATGGATATTATAGACAAGGTTATTGATCCATGTGCCACGTGTGTGCTGGTTCATGCCCATGGTCCAGAGTGACATGACAGTACGTTTGGGATCAGCATAATATTTAGCCAACTGCTCTAGGTTACGCTCTGGTACACCAGAAATCTCGCTGGCTTTTTCCAGGGTATACTCAGAGACGAACTCTTTATACTCATCAAAAGATATCGGCTTGGATGCTTTGGCTTTTTTGGCATCGCTTGCACCTTTTTCCAGAGTATGGTCTGGACGCAGTCCATAACCGATATCTGTCACACCTTTTCTGAAATTTGTATGTTTTGCGACAAACTCCTCATTAACGGCATTATTCTGGATGATATAGTTGGCTATATAGTTGGCGATAGCCAAATCTGTTTGGGGCTTGAAAATAATTTCTGTATCGGCAAGGTCACAACTACGGTGGGAGTATGTAGAGAGAACAACCACCTTAACATTTTTGGCAGAGAGACGACGGTTGGTCAGACGTGACCAGAGAATGGGATGCATCTCCGCCATATTGGACCCCCAAAGTACGAAGGTGTCAGATTGGTCCAAATCGTCATAACAGCCCATTGGCTCATCGATACCAAAGGTACGGATAAAACCAGCAACCGCTGAAGCCATACAGTGGCGAGCGTTGGGGTCGATGTTGTTTGAGCGGAAACCAGCTTTGTATAGTTTGGCAGCAGCATAGCCTTCCCAAACTGTCCATTGCCCGGAACCAAACATACCAACGGAGGTTGGCCCTTTTTTCTTGAGGGCCTCTTTCCATTTAAGGGCCATGATGTCAAAGGCTTCATCCCAGGAAACCGGGGTAAATTCACCCTCTTTATCATACACACCATTGGATTTACGTAGCAGGGGCTGGGTGAGACGATCCCGACCATAAGGAATTTTTGAAAGAAAATATCCTTTGATACAGTTCAACCCTTTATTGACCGGGGCATCAGGGTCTCCCTGGGTTGCCACAATGCGTCCATCTTGTGTACCAACCAGAATGCTGCAGCCGGTTCCACAAAACCTGCAAGGAGCTTTGTCCCAGCGAATGTTGCCATTTTCATATGGACCTGCCAGAGCTTTTGTGGCAGGTAGGGAAACTCCAGCCGCAGCAGCCGCAGCGGCAATGGCATTGCTTTTGATATATTCGCGCCTTGTCAACTTCACGTTACCATCTCCTCCAAATTTGGGAAAGATCCTTTAGTGGGCTTTATCACCATCACTAACTTTATCACCATCACTGTATTGGTAAACCAACTCTGAAGAGAGTACCCCTTCAATGTCTTTTATCGATAACAGCAGATCCGCAACATCGCGGTATTTCGGACTCTCAACTGTAATTATAATACGGCCATCATTACTTTCATTATGAACTTCAATACCCTCCATACTAGCAAGACGACCTTTGACACTCTCAACCTTATCTACGTGGGAGAGAACAATAGCACTCGCTAGATGTATAGGTTCGTTATCTTTCATATTTGACTCTTAATAAAACCAGTTTATCTAGATTTAATAAAGACTTAAAAAATTTTATGGAAGCTTTTACTAACATTTAATCGGATATAACTTTTATAGCTTTTGCCGGACACGGTGCAATACATGCTCCACAACCGTTACACGAATCACTCTCCAAAATTGGTGGACTCAAGCCCCCAACAACCGGAGTAAAACTGATTGCTCTAGGTTCACACTGATCCCGGCATACCATACAGACAACGCCTTTGAAGACAATACAGTCAGATTCAATTTTTATTTTATGGCTAAAAGGGGCGCTCCCCTTAACAGCAACAAATGCCCCATCCGGACAAACTTCAACGCACTTTTCGCAGAAGGTACACTCACCCTGCGAAAAATCAATTGCAGGGAAACCTCCATCAGCTCGAACTAGAATTCTCTCTTCACATGCCTCAATACACTTGTCACACCTTGAGCATAACTCAACAAACTGTGACTCCTCTTTGGCCCATGGAGGTCGAATTGTGGAGGGCTTTCCAGCACGCCCCAGCATAAAGGCTCTTCTTGTTGTGCTTATGTCTACTCACCTAATTTTTTCTATGCAGTTCAATGAAAATTAATTCTATGCAACCATCGAAATGTTTTCAAGGTTTAATTCTTGATATTGAGAAAATTTTTATCCTTGTAATTTATATAAAATGATATATAGGCATATTAATTATTGATTTTACAAGATATTTTTAAAACACCAACAATACCTGTTTATACATTTGCGTTAATTAACATATTTCTACAACAAATTGTCACGCATCACAAAATTGGTTAAACTAAGTTACAAACCAACCCTTTTTTAACCTTGTTTTTTGTAAAATTCCATGAAAAGAAAAAAAACGATATATCCAGATTAAACATGTTTAAAATTATAATCTAGTTATATTAAGAATATGAGATAAAATATATTAATTTAAACAGGCAATGATTTAATCCATTGCAATATGGGAATGCCACATTTTGCGGTAGGTAACTTCCAGGTTTGTAATAAACTTTGCGCTATCACAAAGATCAGAACTGGCTACAATATTGTGTAGCTCAACTCGCTTTTCGCCACTTCTCACCCCTTGTTGCGCCAATTCAACTGCCTTATTGACATACTCTTCTTTGTTTGTGGCTATCCAATCAGTTTTTCCGATTGCTGTAAGAATAGATGCTCCTTGTCTTTGTATCACCCTTTTACCAGCAAGAGTGATAACAGGAACTCCCATCCATAGAGCATCACAGGTTGTAGCACCACCTGTACGGGGAAAGGGGTCCAAAGCTATATCGACCAAACCATACTGCTGCATATAATCTTTTGTTGATTGTTGCAAAATTAGTCGACTGGGATCTATGGCATATTGTGCAAACTGCTTTATGACAGCCTTTTGAGCATTGCTGCTATTTAAATATTTAGATTTAAGCAGCAACTTTGAGCTTGCCACCTGGGACAAAATATCACTCCAAAGCTTAACAACATCATCATTGAGCTTTGATATCTGGTTAAAAGAGCCGAACACTACACCGCTGTCAGGTTCTCTTTTTATCAATGCTACATCAACCCGGTTCTCAGGCTGATAACAGACCCAACATCCTGGGAGAGGAACAGTGGTTTCAACACTTTTATCACTGCTATTATCTGGTGTAAGAACACTATCGGTGAGCCAATAATCCATAGCTTGCAGACCTGTGGTATTGCAATAGCCTAGATATGTTGCCTGGATTGGGGATGGTTTAAAAGTAAAAGCTTTTAATCTATTATTTGCTGTGTGGCCTGTAAGATCTATGAGTATGTCAATTTTATCATTAAAAATCTGTTGGGCTAACTTTTTCTCCCCCCAGCCAAAAACTTCATGCCAAACATCCGCAGATGATTTAAATTTAGCAGTAATCCTATCTGGTGAAACAACCCCGGAATAGCAGAAAATCTTAAACCGCTTTTTATCATGGCTTTGTAAAATATGCTGCAAAAAAACCGCTACCGGGTGACGTTTAAAATCAGCGGAGACATAACCAATATTTAAAATTTTATCTTTATCATTATCTGCTTTATGTTGATAAAGATTTTGACCACCCAGCTGCCCATGAATTTTATCCCACTGCATATGTTGTTTCAGTGTTTCACTCTCATCCCACATCGCATAATAGCTAATTGTGAACAGAAGATTGCTGTGGGCTTTGGCATAACGTGGATTGATTAAAAGTGCTTGTTGAAAGCTTGTTATCGCCTCTTGTAGTTTACCCTGATCTTTTAATACCTGCCCTAAATTATTATAGGCTCCGACAAAAGTAGGTTTTAGTGACAGAGCCTTTTTAAAATATGCCTCTGCTTCATCCGGTTTAAACTGCTCTTTTAAGGTGAGACCAAGATTGTTATAAGCCTCGGCAAAATTGGGCTGCAACTCTATCAATTTGTGGTAGCAACTTGCGGCCTCTTCATATCTCCCCTCTTCTGTAAGAGCCAGACCTAGATTGTTATAGGCAACCCCAAGTTCAGGCTCTATAGCTATAGCTTTTTGATAGCTTGCTACTGCCTGGGAATGCTCGCCCTGCTCCTTTTGGGCAAGACCGAGATTGTTATATACCCCCGAAAGTTTAGGATTTATGGATAGTGCTTTTTTGTAACAAGACACAGCATAATCAAGCTTGCCCTGATCTTTTGCGACAAGACCTATATTGCTCAATGCCATGGTATGGCGAGGATTAATAACAAGCACCTTTTCGTACCACTCAATAGCTTGAGCCAAATCACCAGATTTATGCAGAGCCACCCCTTTATCTAAAAGACGCTGGGCCTCGGCATCTCTGGAGTTATGAACAGCTTTTGACTTGGAATTTTTTTTTGCCAGTTTTTGTTGTTTGCGCCTCAGAGCCCTGTTCATCTATTTTTTTTACCTTGTACCTATAACCTAAAAAATTTTTTTTAGTTATACCACATTGCTGCTGATCTTAAATGATAAAACAGGATTAAAGGGGAGTTGCCATTTCAATGATGATAAAGTGGGCCATAAGGTTATTTGTCGAAAACTCCAAATCATGTTGACCCACAACCTCCAAAGAGTCCCGTTCATCGAGAGATGGCAACCCTTTTATATCTAAACTCCCTTCAAAGTTACAGATATAAGCCTGCCTACCCTCTTTTAGTTTATATGATACTGTTGTGGTGTTATCGGTAACTTCTGAAACATAGATATTTACATCCTGGTTTATGTAGAGCTTAACCTCATCTTTGTTGGAGTTATTGCCAACAATATGTAGAAGCCTGTTTCGTCTCTCCTCAGTGGTAAAGTTGTGCTTGTTGTACTTCACAGGCAGCCGTTGTGCTGGTGGCAAAATCCAAATCTGCAACAATCTTGTCCACTTATCAGACAGGTTCTGTTCGGAGTGCCAAACACCACTACCAGCAGATATGGTTTGCACATCTCCACGTCCAAGAGTCTCTTCAATATCGGTAACATTATCCCAGTGGGTTAGCTCGCCAGAAATCAGATATGTGATGATCTCCATATCCCTATGTGGATGTTTGCCAAATCCCCCGTGGGGTTTGATATCATCATCGTTAAGAACCCTAAGAGCTCCAAAACTCACCCTGTCAGGATTGTGATAGTTTGCAAATGAGAAGTGAAAATATGTATCTGCTGGATGCATATCACTTGCAGGTAGGTAGTGAAGGTTTTGTGCTGAATATTTTTTAAAAGTATTGTTCATTTCTCTATGCCTTTCTTAAAACAACCACCAATCGATAGATTTTTTAACAGAATACTTTAGAGGTCAAAAACTAACAATACAGTTAATTATAATATCATTGTTCACAATTCATAAACAATCACGGAGGATATTCATATTTATTGTTACTCTACAGCAATAACTATTTTTTTAGTTAAACTAAAAAATTTTTGGATTTGTTTTATTAGTTGTCAATATCATTCATAAAATATTTGACCAAAATAAATCAAGAAAATGTTTAGGATTAAACGTAATAAATCTTTTATATTTTTTTAATAAAACTATCTTATTTTATCAATAATATCTGATTTAATGGTATCAACACTTATACTAGCTCATTTATTATAGACAAGCTGTTTGTTTTATCTTAAGTTATAGTGCTCACAAGTTTTCAACACGCTTAAAAAAATACAATCACATTCAAAAAAAATAATTTAATTATAAAACCAGATTGATTTCAATCATACCTTTAACTTAAAGAGGAAGATATAACGATGGACAAAGCAACAGTATTGGTTTTCCATGGCATGGGTGAACATCCAACTGGTGGAGGTTGGGAAAAAGAGTGGATGGAACCATTGGATGAAATGACTGAAAATCTACAACTTGATGCACTTGAGCAGGGGAAGTTTAGTGATTATGTGACATTTACCCCCATCTCATACGACCACAATTTTTCTAAACTTGTTACCAGCTGGAAGAATACTGCTTCTAAAGCCTCAGACACTATGACAGGAGCCCAAGCAGCATCTTTTGAAAAAGTTTTTGACGCAGTTAAAAACATGGAGGAAGAGAGCAGTAGTGGAGCAAAGAAATTCTTTAGGACTCACATAATTGATGTACTGCTTTGGCGATACAGTCAATCAATTCGCAATGGTGTAATTAATGATGTTGCAGTGCAGATGATCGATGCAATTGACAACGCAGGAAATAAAAACAAAGTTCACGCTATAGCCCACAGCCTTGGAACCAGCGTATTGAACGGTACGGGTCACGCTATTGCAACTGGGGGTTGGAAAAGTGATAAAGCTAAATTCTTTGTCAAAAACAAACATTTCCTTCTAAGCTCTATCCACACATTTGCAAATGTTAGCCGTATGTTAGCACCAAAAAAATCTCGTCCATACGATGAGACCATGTTACGACCTAAATATATTGGAACCGACGGTGGTTGGTGTAGAAATTTTTACAACTATCGCCACCCAGTTGACCCTTTTACCTGGCTCAAACCTTTTGAAGCTGAACAATTCAAGCAAAAAGGCAAAGATATTGAGGTACCAGGAACACATATAAGAGACTTGAATATTCATGGTTTTGAACATTTTATAAAACACCCTAACGTAATAAAAGGTCTCTTTAGGGGGTTGGGTTTACCAGCATTATCACCTCAGGATAGTGATAAATTAGATACATGGTATTTAGAGCAAATCATTCCTGATGAAATCATGGAATTTAAAGATAAGTTAAAACAGTTACAAAATGTTGTCAGCCTTGGTGATGCTGAAGGTAACGATGATGATGACCTTATAACCTTCCTTGAAACAATTGTCGAATTACAAAAAATAGTTCCACAAATATTCTCATAAGGAGAGAAGCATAATTATGAAAAATCATAAAAAATATTCAATCAATATATTTATTATATTCTCTATACTGCTTCTACCAGTTACAGATCTATTTGCATCTAATCCATTTGATACTTTGACAGTTCAAAAAGTTTACAACAAATCTAATGAGTACTGCCTTAACATGACAATGGGCAGTGCTGGTAGTGATACAGTAACTTGGAAGATGTTGACTGAAAAAAAAGATGATGCGGCATTAAATAAAGCTATCACAAATAAACTTAAACAATTGGCATCATTGGCTAGAGACAAAACGGAGAAAGAGTGGGTTGAAAAGGCAAAAAAAGTTTTTAAAAACCACCCCCTACCAACAAAAGATGATATTTCAACTTATCTAGATCTCAAGAAAAATGACTTAAAACAAGAAGATATACAAAATGAAAAAACTAAGAAGCTTTTCATCCGTATAGATAACTTTCAGTCAGCTATCTACCAAACAAACTTAGCTGATAATAAATTAAGTTTGTTTGAACATATACATAAATATGAGAACAATACAGAAGAAATCATGCATTTTGAAGTACAAGCTAACAAAAAGTCAAAAGTTGCAAGTCAACTTTATTGTCTTTCAGATAATGTCTACAACCTACTATATAATGAACGGCTTGAAGAGTGGCGAGAAGCATCAACAAAGAAGATAAAAGAGGCAGATCAACGTTATAAAAATTTTACCAAAGAGATACTGTACCATCAACTTCCATGGGAGTTCTTTATTAACGAAAAGATGTGGAACTTTGATTGTAAAACTGATGTTTGTAAACCATTATCAGGAAACCTTGATACCCCACCTCGTCGTCAAATACGACTGATACACCCAATTCCAATGATACCAATAAGCTTTGACAACTCTCAAACCAACGTGAACATCCGTCCTGTTGTTGAGATAGCAGGTTATCAAGACTACATAATAAAACAAGACAACTCTTATGCACTTGATAGTGGGATGTCAATTGTCTGGGTTCCTCCAACCAGTGAAGACGAACGCTCTGGTGTTGGTGTACTACGTACAAGCAATAAATGGAGCGTTGCCATTACTTGGCAAGGCAGCAATAAAGGAAAAGATGGTGTGAATGTGCTATTTGGTGTTGATTTAGCACAACTAATATCAAATTCCTCTAATGATAAAATGAAATCTATCAAAGATATGCTTGGCTTAGGCAAAGAAAGAATGGAAGAGGCTCTTAATAATCTTTAATAACATAACAATACATGGTGTGTTTTTCACACACCATGTATTGTTTAACAAAACTATCTTTTGACTATTCCAACTCAGGAAGGTTTATCAACTCAGCAGCCCGCTCTTGGGGATATCCCAATGCTTTAAAATCGATGATTCCATCTTGTTTATGACACTCTTTACAGCTCCGGCCCTCCTTTTGAATTCCGTGGTTTACCATCAGAGATCCCATCTGCCGCATCCAGTGGGCTTCGACATTTTTCAGCTTTCCATCTTTACCTATGGGATACTCCGCCTTCCAACCGTCAACTCCAAAGTAGTTCATGAACTCATCCATCATATAGGCTTTAAATGGTGCCTGATACATACGTTTGATAATGGGATGTTCTATAGCTTTTTTAACTGATGCTTTGGAGTCTCCATTCTCATAGTAGCTAGGATAGTCAAATGGTAGAATCATGGCTCCAAATGGTCCCTGGTTGTTCATATCTTCATACATAATAGCGTTGAAGATTTTAAAAGGATATATCTTGCTTTTTCCCTTTTCCATTATGGGTCTGATATTCTCCTCAATCATCTTTTTACGTTTTTCCAACATTTCAGGTGATAGTACTGATAGTGGATCTGTTGCCTCTTTTACATACTGTTCAACATCTATTTCTGGATAGCTTTTTTTCAGCTCTATGGCAGCCTCCCGGACCTTTGCTATAACCTGGGGATCATCAATTTTGGCAAGCTGATTCATAAGTGGATTATAGCTTCCGTCACCCACAGGGTTGTCACCCAAAGCGTTGGCTAAAAATGATCCGTTACCGTTAAACCAGAGGAACTTAAACCCTTTGCCAGCCTCGCCACTTTGGTAGATATCTTTGAAGACAAAGACCCCCTCCTCTTCATTCCAAATTGGATGTATCCAATCCCGCAGTACCACACTATCATCACGAAGTTTTTTGATATGACAAGCCTCACAAGAGACCCTATCCACATGACCATTTAACAACGCCCGATCTTCATCATCTTTTACATGGGGTGCTGCTGTGTGACAGGTTTCACACTCTACAACCTTGCCGGGAAGATCGTTAGCAACTAGATCTACACCCTTTGTACCACGGGGTATTTTATGTCCCTCTGGTTGATGACAATCTGTACATGCCATTCCAGCAGCGGCATGGACATCATGGGCAGGTTGTATGGAGTTACCACGCTTGGAACCAGGGTGTAGCAGACGTTTGTTTTTGTAACCCAGATTATCAGGTGCTGCCCCTTTTGCTAAATCCTTCTCCATATCGCCACCCATGTTGTGTTGATGGCAAAACAGGCATGTTTCCATGGTTGGCTGACCCACTGTCAAGGCTGCCTTCATGGAGCGATCTTGGTTCCACCTTTTACCGTTATCATCCTCAATAACATAGCGTTGATTCATGTCATATGTTGGGGAGTGACAGATGAGACAATCGATACCATCCTTGGCAGTTGTTGGTGCATCGTGGGCTGGCAACATCTGCTCTGTGGATGGGTGATATCCACCACCGATATGACACTGACCACAGCCCTCACTACGCAACTCCACCTCGCCATGGGCATGTTCCGGTTTGGCTTTTACCAGATCCGCCCATCCGGTCCAGGTGAATGATCCAGGCACACCACAAGCGCGGTTTATTTTACCAACCGGAATCGGCCTTGTACCATCTCCGTTAACCTCTCTCCCATCAAAACCAAATGTTGAAAAACCCCCTTCGTTACTCTGAAATTTAAAGTGTACGGAGTTCACCACATCATCCAAGGTATTCACCTCTTTGGGCTTACCATGTTTGTCGGCAATTTTGATAACATCGTGGCAGGTCAAACAGGTTTCTGGACCCTTGTATTGATTTATGCCAGCTTTACGAAAATAGTCTATATGGGGAAAAGGAGACTGTTTATCAAAAGATCTGGTCTTCATGAACATGTCAACCTTGAGACGACGAGCAAAAGGGACATCTTCATCTTTGGTTTTTTCCATGGCGCTGTTAAAACGGTATTCGTGGGTCAATGAGTCGGCCAAATTTTCAAAAGCTCTTTGGCTTAATGGCTCACTATTTTCATAAGTCAGTGGAGCGTTGACCACACCAACATAACTCTCTAACAACGAGGGATAGAAATGTCGAACTCCGCCAATCACCAGCCCAGCAACAATTATAAATGCAATTTTTTTTCTGTGCCCAATTGCAACAAAGTTCTTGATGTTCATTGTCTTTCCTCCGTCATATTTGAACCAAACAACATTTTTTAAACTCTGAAGTCACCCTCTCCCCAGCTGTGGCAAGATAGATGTGACCAATCATAAATGTGACCAAAAATACTCCTATTAAATAATGGAGAACCCCGACAACCCATAGCCCATCCATTTCCAGAAACTGCTCTGGTGCTAATTGGGGGAAGAAAAAAAGCAGGCCGGTAATGATCAACCCAGGCATGGCAATAAACATCACAAATATATATGTGACCTGTTGCAGTGGATTGAACTTACAGTGTGGGGTAGAGGGAAAAGGATGGTGCTCACCTTTAAAAATTCCCACCCCATAAAACATAGCTTGTTTTATTAAGCGTGGAAGCAGCCCGGCAAAGCGCATTTTATAGTGTACGATGTTACCCTGGA
>JADFZS010000090.1 GCA_015232405.1 Magnetococcales bacterium
CACTCCAGCTGAAGCAGACACTCCAGCTGAAGCAGACACTCCAGCTGAAGCAGACACTCCAGCTGAAGCAGACACACCAGCTGAAGCAGACGCACCAGCTGAAGCAGACGCACCAGCTGAAGCAGACGCACCAGCTGAAGCAGACACACCAGCTGAAGCAGACACTCCAGCTGAAGCAGACACACCAGCTGAAGCAGACACACCAGCTGAAGCAGACACTCCAGCTGAAGCAGACACTCCAGTAGAAGCTGATAGTCTAGTTGAAATCAATGCTACATTTGTAACCCGTTGGTTACAAGGCGCAAAAGAAGGTGAAGTGAAGTTATTAACTGCAGATGAGGCTCGAAAGGCTTTATATAACCTGAATAGGAGTCAAATTACGATGTACATGGCGCTCTATATGCTGATTCGAGGTGAGGGTTATAAAGTTCTTAAATATGACACTATCGGTGAATGTTTAGAGAAAGAATGTCAATTTTCCCGTATTCATGGTTATCGGATTATCGCTGCGTGTGAAACCATGATTAGGGTCGGTGTTGATGTTGAGACCGAGGCACTTCCAGAGAGGTTGTTGCGTAGCTTCCCCAAATATACTGAAGATACACAGGGTCTGATTATCTCTCGTGCACGATCTAAATGTGGTGATGAGAGCCTGACTCCAGATGCGGTAACGGCCAGTATTAAAAGTCTCCGTAAGGATAAGTTGTTAAAGCTTAAACCTAAAAAGGGGAAACCAGCTCCAGATGAAGATAAGAAGGGTGATAAGATGGATAAATGGGTTGAAAAAATTAAGAATTTAGGGGTTGAGCATTCAAGAAAAGCTGTGAGTTTGCTGAATACTTATATTAAAGCTAATGAGCTGGGTGGGAAGGTGAAATCATGAGCGATTCGATTGTACACAAAAGTAGAAACACGCGACGTCAGCGTGGTAAGGCCCCACAACGACGGTCACTTGCAGGTAATAACTCTAACAATATAAAAAATGATGATGATATTTCGGATGATAAGAGGCCTTATGACTTGGAAAGAATATCGTTGGAGGATGGTAATGGGGACGGTGTTGTTAGCTCGATTGTTGTGGATGCTGTAGAATCAGGGGAGGAGACCGCTGAGAATTTGGATCTTCAAATAGAGGACTACGTACTTTTAGATAAAGATGAAAATGCTGAAGGAGAAATAGCCTATATTGGCAAGAAAGAAGGAAGTGAAGACCGTATTGAAGTTGGGGTTAATGTTACAAGTTTTCAGGGGTGTATCCCAGCTGGTGGACCTAAATCACGTGCCATGATGGGAATGCATATTGATTATGATTCTGCGAGAGTAGGCCGTCCCAATGTACTAACAGGTTTTGCGCTGAAGATGGGTGTTTTTTCTTTGGAAGATTTAGGATCTGGTAATTTGACTGTTGGTGAAATCAATGAAGGGCTCCGGGCTCTAGTAGGTGAAAAGGTGACGTTTAAATACCGTGACCGGAAAATATCGTCAAAGTCCTCAAGTCAGGTATCAAAGCGTAAACGAGTTTCTGCCAAGGCTGTTAATAGTGATAATGAAGTAGAAAAAATCATTCGAGTGATTGATATTCTTAGCATGAGAAAAATCTAGTAGTTATTGTATTTTATTGTTTTAACAATAATTTGTAGCAAAGTGCTGCCCTAAGCAAGAGATCCAGGGCAGCACTTTGTTGCTTCTTAATGATTCCTTTTTTAGGGCACCACTATGAACATCTTTACATTGAAGAGTGCGAGAAAAACTGGGGGATATATTTTTCCAGAAGCTGGGATGACTGGGGAGTTGATATCTGAAGTTGATTACATTTTTCCGATGATCGTTGACACTGAATATACGCAAGAGAGTTGGGAGGGCATGCTAGATGACCAGCCACTGTCTGGGCGTAAAGGGGTTACGGTTCAGATAAAAGGTATCCATGACGGTCCTGGGATGATTTATGCGCATGATGATCAGGTTGCCTATGCGGAGGAGATTGGTAAAGAGGTTAGGCATCCGATATTGGAAACTCCTTTTGCCCCCGTGGACTATCTCAGGTCATGTGGATTTAATGATGCAAAGATCAGTCATCATGATGACTCTGATGAACTTGAAGGTCTTCCAGTATTTGAGTTTTGCCTGTACGGGCATTTCTTCCTAGTTGAGCTTTTAATGATCGTAAGTGGAACTGAATTCAGAGAAGATGTTCTTGATAAGATCGTGGAAAAAAAGATCATTCAGGGTAGTCTTTTGAAGACCAAAGAAGGTAATTTTTCAAATAGTGTTAAAATGCCTTGGAAAATTTCCATTGGGGGGCACGATTTTAGTTGTAACTTAGTGGTCATAGATACTGTTGCTATTCATGGTAATACTAGCTATGAAAATTTTTGCTTGAATTCTGGTATCAAACTGGACCACAAAGGGAAAATGGGTGATGCCATTAAACGTATGGATGATGCGTACTTTAGGCATCCTGATGAATTTGATTCGTATGCTCTTGGGGATCTGCGTGTTTACGATGCTTTAGAGGCAAATGCAGATAATTTCAAAACTATTTATACGAGTCTAGGTATAAAAGAGTATTACCGCGATCCCAGACTGACTACTGGAGCGACAGTAAGCCATATATTTGAGTCCAAGTTAAAAGAGCTATTTGGTGTATCCCCAGATGATAGTGACGCTTGGAAAGATCTGTCTGATTTATTTTATAAAGGTTCTGCTGGTTATCTGCAAACACGGATAAATACAACTACTGCTCTACTTAGCAAGATTAATGGAGGGCGATGTCGGAACAACCGCCCCAATGTGATCAGTCTTGATGCTCCCTTAGTCGATATTGACCTAGCTGGTTGTTATGGTGAATCATTGAGAGCGCAGATATTTCCTATAGGTATGCCTTTTACGGTTCAATATGATGCTGACTCCCAACGCAATCAAACTCCTACACTCCGAGAATTCCTGGATTCCATGAAATGGGATACAGAGGATTGCCAGCTAGTTCCCGGACTATGGGTTGCTATTGTTTCTACAGAGGATGACTGTTTCCTGAAATACCGGCAAGATTTTGTGGCTAGTTGGTTTGATTATGTGGAGGAGGATACTACTGAGACTCACATCTCAAGGGAGTTAGATAATAAATCAGGCACTTTAAAAATCTTCTACAATGAGATCAAAAATGGAGTAATAGGTCACGACTTTGTTCAATGGCTGTTTTTTGTTTGCTGTCAGGAACAGCGGGATGAATTGCTTGATTCTCTATATATTCAAACCGCTATTTTGTACCCAGCTTGTGAGAGATGTTCGACGACTGATGAGTTGCAGAAGCGGGTATTAGAGCATGATGGCGTTAACACCTGTTCTTTTACATTTGAAGCTGGTGGGTCTGCACGTATTGATGAAGTTAGAGAATGTTTTGCTTGGTATGGTGTAGATCTTGATAAATTTATTGTCGATGACTTGATGGTGTTACGGGGAAAAAACCCAAAACCTCACCCATTGAATACACTGTACAAATTATGTGTAAACACTTTCTATGGGATTAGTACGAGTTCATATTTTAAGACGAGTAATGTGGTTGTCGGGAATAGTATTACTGCCAGAGCCAGATCGGTGATTTATTATGCTGAGAAGGGTTTGGATTTTGTTCAAACTATTACTGATGGTGGGGTGTTTGAGTTGAATAAAGTGGTATACCCAGGAAAATCTGGGCAAATTGTCACTTCTGATTTGGTCTGTTTGTATGATTTAGATGAACCTAATGTCTCCTTTGCCCCGCTTGGTGCTTGTGATGATATCCAAGTTGGTTGGGATGGTGAGGTGCCTGTCATTCACCTTAAAAGTGGAGGTGATATAACTATTAAACGTGGTAAAGAAGCGCTAGAATGGGTGAATAATGCTGCGTGGTTACATCTAC
The DNA here is from genome assembly GCA_015232405.1 of Magnetococcales bacterium. Lineage (GTDB taxonomy): Bacteria > Pseudomonadota > Magnetococcia > Magnetococcales > JADFYX01. The sequence goes on from JADFZS010000090.1 coordinate 3,899, forward strand.
AAGATCTATTTCCAAGGGTTGATGTTCTCCATAAAAAAAGTACGAAGATTGATGTTGGAGGGGGGGGGTGGTGAAGCACTTGTTCAATTACTTCCTAGAGATGGACAGTTTGGTTTTGAAATGAAAGGTTTTTATGATTATGGTCGATTCCATGGTGCGGGGAACTATCAGATTGGGTGTTTGAACCAGGATAAGCCTTCAACCGTAATGCGCGCATATGATTCTAAAGATGATGGGCAAGTGGCGCTGGTGGATGTTGATGGGGCACTGGTGAAGGGGAATATGTTTGATGATAATACACCGGCAGAGGTGTTTCTAGACAGTTTATCTAGCCCTACCAGTATTAGACGGAATGATGTTTTTATCCGTGGGCTCATTTTCAAGTTGAAGAAATTTGCTAATAGTCCCGACCGTTGGCGAAATACTTCTCTGGTTCCTGGTGACACGGTTTATCAATTTTATCTGATCAGGGAGATGAGTCTTTCTCAGTTCACGTTCAATACAATTAAGCAGTTTAAAAAATTCGATCGAAAAGTTGGTAGATTGCGCGGTAAATATGGTCAAAGTTTTGAATCTTATTTTTTGAATCCGGATGGTAGTCTGAATTATAAACGGATGATCGATTTAACAGATTTTTTTATTTTGAATGGTTCGCTTGATCTTGAACGTGCCTTAAAAAAGAATCTATTGTTGCCAGATGAGATTGAGTATGAGCATCCTGCTCTATCAATACGTTCTTTAGCACAGGATGTCTATAATCATGTGATCAGCTTGGATGTAAGGAGTGGTGATAATATTGAGCCATCCAACGAGTTGGAAAATTATGACGACTATGGCGACGATGACGATTATGATGACTATTAAATTAGAAAAATAGCAATATATCTTATGTATAGTAACCCATGGGTTGCAGATTTATATCTTGTCAGTATATGACGCATAGAGCTTAAAGGAATACTCCCCTTACCCTGGATATCTGGGTAAGGGGAGTGATCTTCTCATTTTTTTATAGTTTATAATATTATCTTCTTGCTACTCTTCCCAGCCACCAGACAATAATCGGTCTAATGCTTCGGTCAGGGCTACTTCTCCTGTTAGGTTATTCCGAAAAACTAAAGATTTAAATGCTTGGTATCTGTCTCCATCAACAGAGAAGCAGAGTCGACGGATTACTACAACTGAAGAGCCTGGTTCAGTAGGTTTCGCGGGTTTTGTTTCCTTGTTTTTTGTTCTTAACAATCTCTTTTTTGGTTGATCCATCATATTTTGATCCCTTCCCAATTACCGCCTAAATCTAGAGCCTGACTAACACTCCGGCTTATTTTGTTGATTTCCTTAGCCGATTTACCAAATTTTTTCCACTCTTGAACGAATAGGTTGTTGACTACAGCTTCAGCCATTTCCACTCTCTGATAGATTGGATAGGGTATGAAATTACCCATCTCTTCTAGCTGATCAAATCCCCAACCTGTAATTTTCGCTCTAAAAATCCCCTTATTTAAAACTGTTCTAAAATTAATATCATGCTCTCTTGCTATATTTATGGCCTCTTTGGTCGCGTTTATGTCTGATCGCCCAGACATGGAGCATATGAGTCCTAAGTTGCTGTTCTTTAAGGATTCTGACAATAGTGGTGAATATCCTGGAGGTTGATCTATCAGGACCACTTGAACGCCTTCTTTATTTAGTCTTCTCAGTGTTGCGGATAATTGATGCAGATCAGTTACCACAGCCTTGGGACCAATACGGTCTCTGGTGTTGAGCCACGTAATAAGATCACCTTGCGGATCACGGTCGACAACAGCTACAGCAGATGAAGCGTCTTCTTCACTCATGCCTTTGTCAACTAGAGCTAAATATATCTCGAATGCTATCGAGCCTGTCAAAGTACTCTTTCCCGTACCTCCTTTGCGGTTATACGTGGTGATAACCAAAGGCCTGCTACGTTTAAACTTTTGTTTGTTCCTAGAATTTAATCTCATATCGGTGATTCTCAAGTTGTAGGTTCATAATAACTCTCTTGGGTAATTATGTTCATCGAGAGGTTGAGGAGAGGTTCCTCAATTTAATGTTTGAGAAATAGAGGAGTGTTTGAGAGATATTTTGTAAATAACCGTAAACACACAAAATATACGTACATATTTTTCTTTTAGAATGTTCTTGCGGCTGAAGCTTGCAGGTGCCTATGAGGAGCACATAATTAAATGATTTAAGGGGTACGAAAATTCTAAATAGGTATTGGAGATAGAAAACTATAGATAGGTTTTGAAATCAGTTACACCAAGTCAATCAAGGAGGGAAAATATTGAATAAGACCTGTATTTTAGAAGAGCTAGAAACTCAAGTACCGGCCATTTTAATGGGACTAAAGGTAAGTCAGGTAGAAGCCTTAAGAGGCCTAGCGGATAGATTTCAAACGACAGTTGATTGGGATGTTATTTCCCTGGGAGGAGGGTCTGGGTTCCCTACAGGATGGGCTACAGGGCAAATCGGTCCATTGTTCGTGGGAGTTAGTCCAGAAGGTGAGGTTAACTCCTAAATACACCATCTGACAAAGAGGAAAAGGATGTGATAAAAGTTTTATACAGAGAAGATGTGTGGAAAAACAATATCCCAAAGGAGCTTAGAATAGTTGTTAAGTTGGAGTTAGAGTCTAATGAAAATGGCTTTGGCAGGTACTATGACCGTTCTGTAAATGGCTATATCGTGATTATTGAGCCTACCGACGATACAGCAGACATGAGTGAGATAGGCTTTCATGCTCTGAGTGGAGGCTTGAACACCTTCCATTTTGAAGTGGCTTGGGAGCGAGCAACGCCCAACGGTCGAGCATTGATAGGGTTGGCTATCATGAACAATGATTTTGCCTTAACCATCATAGTCCCTGATGAAAAATGGGTTAACCCTGTTTTAAAGCGAAATTTAATAGAAAATTTAACAACTTAAGTCCGCTATAAACCTCCTCATTTGAGGATCTTCCCCTCAGTCTTAAATCTCAAGAAAACCAACCAGCCCTATCCTCAATAAACACTTGTATTTGTCGATTCGAATAGAGTCTTCAATCCTACATTTTTAAGGAACCTAACCAAATGAAAATCGATGTTGGGGTATCCCCCCTTGCCATATCAAAACAGTTTTCAACCATCATTGAAAAGGCTATTACAGCTTCAGGAGTTGATACCAAAAACGGCGTTATTATAAATTTTAGAGATCCTGATTACAGTCAGGAGATAGGTGGATATCACCCTGTCGAGGTCATGGTAAATAATGCTGGATGTATTCAATATATAACAGACTTTTCCTACACTGGTTCTCCACCATTTGCCGAATTGGCCAAAGAATTGGATTTTGATTTTGCTGCCGGTATTTTCGGCCATATGGGGCGAGACTATCCCATAAAAGAGGGCATGGATCTATTCAGAGTGTTCCAATCCAACTTTTGTAGTTACCACAATAGCGACGTCTTCACTGTGAAGGTTACAAACTTATGAAGTGCAAAGAGTGTGGTTCAACAAATACAGAGATTAAAAAGGCCAGCGATTTGTCGAATGCAGACAGGGGCCAATCACCAGCTGCTATGTGTGCTATGTCCACCGGTTTAGCCATCGCCATACTATCCACTATTGCCAGTGTCTTTTATTGGCTAACCGAGAAAGAGCGGTCTAACAGATCTATTATCATCTGCCATAATTGTGGTTACTACGGGTCAGTTTAGTTCCCATTCTCAAACGCTCCTCAACCACAAACACCGTAGCATTCCTACATATTCATAACATCAACGGTACAAACCAGTTATCAGGTAGATCTGGTGTTCGGCCATGTCTACTGCTCGCAAAACAATCAATCTACAAAAATAATTTGGAGAATATAATGAAACAACCTGACGATATTTTTACTATCTTAGCAAGTGGTGAAGTAAATAAGAGGGGCAGAACCGGTGGAACTCTAAGATATGATATAGGCTTTCCTACGAGCATTGGCTCTAAGGAGTTATACATCAGAATAACAGCGAATAATCCTGGTGGTGGTCAATTTAGTAAATCCTGGGTAAAAGTCTCTGCACTTATGGAGGCTGCAGAGGAGGTTTGTGATGATACGGGGTGTTTCCAAACAAAATCTTTGCTTGGTATTGCTGGGCGAAGCGCCAATGATCCAGGCTTCAAGATAGCATACTTATTTCACTCGGGTTTGGTAGCCCCCTGTCCTGATAACCCTAAGAGACCAAGAATTCCAGGTGAGATAAGTATCCAACAGTGGACAGCATCCCTAACTAGTAAGGTAAGGGGTAAAAGTAAGAGTTCTAAGGCTACTTCAGGTAATGGCCGTCAAAGGCGTGGTATATCTCTTGATGGTAATGAAGCTGGGAAAGCAGAGAATATCATTAAAAATTCTATTCCTGGAGATACTCTAAATGTTGATGGAGTAGGTGGGTGATTATCATCCATCCTTCTCATAATGAAGCACTACCAGTCGGTCTAGTTCCAGGAGTTGTTCAACTCATAAAACAGGAGGTTTTCCCAGCTATTGAAATTGATGAGGAAGATGATTTTGACCCTGAAGAGGGAAGTTACCTAGTTATAGTTGAAAATATGGAAGACTTCAAAAATCAGGATCATCAGCTCTTCTATGGTGATCTTTCAACTATGGATATCTATTGGGAATATGTTGGTTATTTTCCTGAATTGAACCTGTTTTTTGCTCAGACAGGGTCATCAAATTTATCAGTAGGGGTCATAATAGCTGATGAAGCCTGGTTGGGCCCACTTCGGCAACAATTAATAGATCAAGCAACAGAGTGTGCTGCTTGACTATTTCAAAAGATAAAGGATCTAACATAGTGAAAAATCTAAACATACCTAACAAAAACAAAAGCCCATGGAAGGGTATAAGGAGGGCGACCCCTGAAGAGGTTGATTTCTTTTACAATCAGATGATCTCTGTCCAGCAAGTTGATATGGCCGATTTGGTGAGGCATTCTGCTGAAAACTATGAGAAGCCTGATGATGGACTTTTCTCTGATCCGTACCTGCCTATTGTGGTTAAAGATTTTAGTAAGGTTGGGAATCAAACCGTGCTTCTGTTAGAGCCTGGTATCCATGAAGTCCCTGCCAGTATTTTTGAGGTCCCTAGGGTATTTGTTGGTTTGCCAGGGGCTTGTATCACTACCGGGGAGTTACGGGATAGTTGCCCAAAACCAATCTTGCGTTTTGTTGATGTTGAGCAAGAAGAAATTCTGAATATGGACACTGGAAATAGCTCAGATATTGGCAAGGTAGATGTTGGCTACTGTTATTTTGCTAATCTTGTCATTGATGCAGAAGAGCCTACTATTCTACAATCATATTTTTCAGATAATGAGACTCTTACCAACTATCTATTCGATTGTGAAATCAAAGAGTTCATTGAGGTGTTTGATGCCATTAACGGCATGGTATGGATGAGGCGTGATTGGGCTATACAAGCCTATGGGGAGGGTTATATCAATACGCCTGATCTTGGTATGAGAGTCATCGATTCTGTTGGTGAGGCAGGGTTTAAATTGATTGATAAGACAGTTGATAATATTGGTAGGCCCTTTCTCCAAGTTGCCAAAGGGATTGATAAGCTGATGGGTTGGTAAAGTCTCCTTGGATTAAGGGCAGTCAAGGAGTCTTGGGGTTTTAATGGTGAGCATCGGTATTAAATCCGATGCTCACCATTTTTCCATTTTTGATACCGAAGATACAAAAAACGCCATCCCACAATAGCGCGGGATGACATTTTAAATTTTTCCACCATAAAAAATCGATATTAGACCTGAGAAAAGGCGTACTTTCGCGTGAATCTACCGGAGATTGACCGGAGAGCCGAAATTTACCAAATTGAAATGGGGGGGGTAACTACTTGAAAAAAAATGGGGCGAACGACGGGGTTTGAACCCGCGACCACCGGAATCACAATCCAGGGCTCTACCAGCTGAGCTACGTCCGCCATATGGGGCAAGGTGTTGATTTTTTTATAAGTGAATTAACTAGCCAAAAGCGGCCTTTAAAATCACTTTTTTCGCTATGGAGTTTGTTCTGATATTATCTGTTTTAGTGACAGAGATAATCAGGTCCGCCCACATAGGGAACGCAAGAAACTATCACTATTGATTATATTTGTCCAATAACTTTGTTGAAATTATATTAATACCCCAAAAAAGCGGTATACTTGCCCATCTTTAGTTTGCTGGTTGTTGCTGGTTATGTCCCTTTGGGTGGTTTGCTGCAACAGTGGCCTGCAAAGAACAAAACCATGTTGATTTACTCTGTTGGCTCATTAACGTTTAGTATCTGTTATCAAGGGTACTTTTTTTGATTTTCGCTGATGGATATTGTCTATACAATGGCTATTATAGGCGGTTTTAACCAATAACTGGATTAAATTTTGCCTTAAGCCAAAGACATGAAAACTATAGCCAATTTATCGAAACAATTTTCTTTAAAAATAACATGGTAACTACATAAAAAAGGTTGGACAGGGGGTCTTGGGCTATGATAATTTGGCCTATCTTTTCTCTTATCTGGTTTAATTCGTGAACAAAACATCGCAAACTTTCGGTCAGTTTCTCTCTGAATCAACAGCGCAAATTTCCATTGTTGAGTTTAGCACCAATCTTCTGATTGCTTTTTTACTCTCATATACTGTGGGCCTTGTCTATACCCATTTTGGTCAGGCACTCTCCAATAGACGCGCCTTTGCCCGTAATTTTGTGGTGGTCTCCATGTCCACCATGTTTATCATCACCATTGTCAAAAGCTCTTTGGCCTTATCTTTGGGGTTGGTTGGTGCTTTATCCATTGTACGTTTTCGTACAGCTATCAAAGAGCCAGAAGAGTTGGCCCATGTATTTCTCTCCATAGCTATTGGGTTGGGGTTGGGAGCCAACCAAACGATGATAACTGTTGTAGCTACACTGGTTATACTTGCTGTTATCATATTACGTAGCCGTTTTTCACCTGCCCGTAGCGACCGCAACCTGCAACTGATCATCACAAACAATGAACCAGACAAGATGGGAATTGATGATATTGTCAAAGTGTTGAAAGATCATTGTTTGGCTGTAATATTAAAACGTTTTGATGAAAAAAAGGGAGCTTTAGAGGCTGTTTTTATTGTCGAGATTTCTGGCTATGACAAGTTGATCGAAGCCAAAAAGGCGATACAGGCCAGGAGTGAAGGGGCGCAATTTACCTTTTTAGATAACTCTGGGGGTTATTATTGATCTTAAAAGAGTCAAAACGCTTAAGCGGGATACTTCATCTATTTAGCGTTAGAGGATCATCTCTATTCCACAGCTTTGGTCGGCAAACAGATAGACGAGAAGGCGGTCGGAAACTACCATCGTTAACAAAGCGACAGGTGGTTTTTCTCTTGGCTGCTCCTGCTCTAATTGCCTTGATGGCAATTCTGTTTTTTAAACCACAAACCAAGCAGCTCTATTATGTTTTGCTGGAAAAACTACAGCCAAAATATACTTATCTACGTTCTCTGTTGCTGGCTGATCCTAAAATTATCAGCATCGATATTAAGCAGAAACATTTCAAAAAATTACAATTCAAGCGTAAGGAGGCGCTGGATAAGGGGATTCTAATAACCAGCAGTGATGACTATGTTCCTGCTAAAGTTACATTTCAAGGTCGTCAAGTTGATGTAAAATTACGCCTAAAGGGGGATTGGCTTGACCATCTTTTAAATGCAAAAAAACTCTCATACCGGGTTGCTGTAAAAGGCAATGCCACTATCATGGGTATGAAACGTTTTTCACTGCAGCATCCGCAAGTTCGGGCATATATTTCAGGTCAGCTTTATCACAAACTGTTGGGGTATGAAGGGCTTATTGAACTGCGCTATATGTTTGTTAAAGTGATTTTAAATGGTAAAGATCTGGGGATATATGCTCTGGAGGAACATTTTGAAAAAAGACTTTTAGAACACAACCAACGCCGTGAAGGGGCAATAGTCAAGGTCTCTGAGAATCTTGATTGGGAGGAGAGGTTGCACTATGGATATCAGGGTCAAAAAAACATTGATAAAGAATTTCTCTCCTCTGGCTATTTTCGGTTGGTTATGGATACCTTCCAGTCAAACAAAGCTCTTAAGGATCCTAAAGTTCAGCTGCAACATGAAAAAGCCATGTCACTCCTTGAGCAGTTCCGTGATGGAAAAATGGTCACTACCCAGGTGTTTGATGTTGAGCAGCTAGCCACTTTTTTTGCTTTGAGTGATCTTTCTGGTTCCCATCACGGCAATTCAGTAAACAATTTGCGCTATTACCTCAACCCCGTCACCTCAAGGTTAGAACCCATAGGCTTTGATGCCAATAGTGGCAAGAGGATTAGTAAATTATCCCTTGTCACCAAGCGTCTCTATCCATTTTTAAACACCATTATTTCAGATCCACTATTTGAGGCTAGATATGTCCATCATCTAGAACGGGTCTCGCAACCTGGGTATGTAGAAAAATTTTTTAAGGCAGTTGAAAAAGATCTTGAAAAAGATTTCTTAACCGTGGTGAGTGAGTTTCCCCAGGAGGCCGACAAAGTTAAAAAGGCCAAATACCACTATCTGACCAATCAAATATTGATCCGTCGTTTTATCAACCCTCCTAAGGCTCTCCATGCCTATTTTACTGAATTTTCCAGAGGAAAATTGCAACTTGAAATAGCCAACCTCTCAACTTTTTCAACGCAAATTTTAAGTGTTACAACAGCTGCTGGTGATGTTTATAAAGTCAGTGAGACAAACAGACTGACCCCATTAGTCGGTTATAAAAAGGCAGAATACCGTACCTTTACCTTTATACCAGAAAAAGGTTCCCCGCCGTTTTTGGATGAGATGCGCAGTAGTTTGACGGTAAACTTTAAAATTTTAGGCCGCAAAAAAACAGGCCACGTAAAGGTTTTTCCCAGGCCAAGAATTACAGCCCTGTTTGATAATGACATAGAGCCAATAAAACAGGTTGGCAATGTTACCGAGTTTGCTTTTGCTAAAGTTGATGAGGCAAAAAAACTGGTTGTATTGAAAAAAGGCAGTTGGAAAATTTCAAAAAACTTAATAATACCAGAAGGGTATAAGGTTAAGGCGCAAAGGGGGTTTAACCTGGACATAACTGGTGCTGCTATGGTTATTTCCCGGTCTGCACTTCATCTAGAAGGTAGTCAAGAGGATCCTGTACGGTTTTTTACTTCTGACGGTACAGGGCAGGGAGTTGTGGTTTTGGGAGCAAAAGAGCTGTCTGTTCTTCACCATGCCCATTTTGATGGACTTGGCAACCCTCAAGTAGCTGGTTGGAACGTAACCGGCATGGTCACATTTTATGAATCGGATGTTAACATCTCCAACAGCCTGTTTTTAAACAACCTCTCAGAGGACGCTCTTAATATCATTCGCTCTAACTATCGCATAGATAAAACCAGGTTCTATGGTAATCTTCGTGATGCTTTTGATGCCGATTTTTCCAAGGGGACCATTAGCAACACCAAATTTGTTAAGGTTGGCAACGATGCTATAGATGTCTCTGGTGGCTCTTTGTGGGGAGAGAAGATTTTTATCAAGGAGGTTGGTGACAAAGGGGTTAGTGCGGGAGAGGCTACCAATGTCTATCTGGACGGCATTGATGTGCAGGAGGCTAAGGTTGCTATGGCAAGTAAAGATCTATCCCGTGTTGAGGTTATAAACATGAGTATAAGCAATGCTGCAATCAGTTTTGCGGTTTACCAGAAAAAATCGGAATTTGGCCCAGGACGGATGAATGTTGGGGTTAACTCATTGGATTCAGTATTGAATAACTATTGGCTAGAGGTTGGCTCCGAGCTTACCATTAATGGTATAATCATCAAGGCGAATAAAGAGGGGGTTCTTGAATTGTTGGAGCAAGAGATGGTTGGTGATGCTCCACCAGCAACCAAGTCCCATATTTCACCAGAAATAAAGCCAACCCCTGCCAAAAATAATCCTCCTGCTATGGTCTCTATGCTGGAGGATTCTGGGCGATGACTGTTTATTGTAAGAAAGGGCCGTGAAATGAGCAGCAGTGATGGTGACAATAACTCATTTCGCTATGAGCGTAAGTTTAATCTGGGGAGTATCTCCTCTTTTCAAGCGGAGAGTTTGGTAAAAGCCAACCCAGCACTGTTTTCAGAGTGTTATCCTGGTCGTAACATCAACAATATCTACCTTGATTCAATTGATGCCATGGCCTACACCGATAATGTGGAGGGGTTGTCAAAGCGCACAAAGATTCGTGTTCGTTGGTATGGTGATCTTTTTGCTCATGTTGCAAGGCCAGTATTGGAGCTGAAAATCAAAGAGGGTAGTGTAGGTGAGAAAAAACGTTGTGTTTTATCACCTTTCAGTGTGGACGGCGAAATTTACAACACCATTCAAGAACGACTGCAGGGGGTGCAGGGGCTTACACCTGATGAGCTACAGAGCATAGAACAGAGCCGCCCTGTTATCATGAACCGTTATTTCAGGAAATATTATCTATCGGCAGATGGTGATTTTCGTTTAACTCTCGATTATAAGTTACAATTTTTTGCCATAAACCGTTTTGAAAACCTGTTTTTACGTTCATCCAAATGTGATGACGTTATCATGGAGCTTAAATATGATACGGTAATGGATGATAAGATTCATGAAATAACGGCTCATCTAGGACACAGGCTTACAAAGTCCTCAAAATATGTGACAGGTTATCGCTATGTTGTTGGCGAAGGGGTAATGGAAATATAATAAAAAAGAGACCATTTGCCATGGCTTGAAAAGATCTGTATAATGAGAATAATTATCATTACAAAAAATTCAATGTAAATGACAATATTTTCAATGAAATTAATGAAACATAGTTGATAAAACTAAAGTGGTCTTGCTGTTGGTTTTTGTTGGGATAATGTCAATTAATACAGATGTTTAAAGGTATCAAAATGTACTGTTCAAGGTTGGGTTGATAAAAGTACAAATTGAGCAAAATTGGTATTTTTACATTTTTTTCTTTAAAAAAAACTGCATTAATGTTTTATAAGGGCTGTTAATTTTCACAAAAAAAACAAAAACATGGTTAAATATCAACGGGCGGGGGTGTTTTTCATGAATTATCAAAACAGAATAACACCGTTAAGAAAAACGTTAAATAGCCTCTTTCCCGAGACTATTTCCCAATAGTAGTGATAAGAGATTATCCTTGATGAATAGCTCAATAAAGATAGATTTTTTAGGTGTTGGCTCTGCGTTTACAACCCAAGAGTACCACCAGCCAAATTTACTTATCACAGCAAAAAATGGCAAAAGATTGTTGGTGGATTGTGGTAGTGATATTCGCTTTTCACTTGGTGAATGGGGTAAACAACGAAAAGTGGGTATACCTGCAATTGATGCAGTATATTGCTCACACACCCATGCCGACCATATTGGTGGTCTGGAGTGGCTGGCGTTTGATACTTATTTCAACCCCCAAGCCCAAAAGCCTGTCATCTATGGGGTTGGTGATATCCTGAAAGATATCTGGGAAAGATCTCTACGTGGTGGTGTAGAATTTATTGATGATAAAGTAATGACACTGGAGGACTATTTTGATCCAATGGTATTAGATCATACAAGCCCCTTTGTTTGGGAAGGTGTGCAATTTATACCGTTAAAATTTCTCCATGTGCAAAACAGTGTAAAACCCATGTATAGCTATGGGTTGATAATAAACTCCAATGCAGATGGCGACTCTTTTTTATTCACAACAGATACAAAATTTACCGAAGATCTTGCCAAAACCCTCATTGATTGGGAGCCAAGGGTAAAATATATTTTTCAAGATACAGAAACCACACCATATCAAACTGGTGTCCATGCCCACTATAGTGAATTGTGTACCCTACCGGAATCTATAAAAAATAAAATGTGGCTCTATCACCACAACCCCAATCCCAAGCAAAAACCTCTTGAAGATGGTTTTCTTGGTTTTGTCAAAAAAGGCCAATCATTCTTGACCTGAAAAACTTATAAAAATCACGGTTTTTTATCTGCCAGGGTAAAATAGAATGATGCTCCCTTATTTACCTCTGCTTCACCCCAAATAGCTCCATTGTGACGTTCCACTATCTGTTTTGCCAAACAAAGTCCAACCCCAACTCCAGAACCACAGAACTCCTTGGTTTTATGAAGTTTATAAAATGGTCTGAATAACATATCTTTAAAAGTCATATCAAAACCAGCACCATTATCACGTATTGAATATACTGTTTTGCCATCCTTGATTACGCTGGTGAACTCAACCTGTGCATCTGGGGTTTGTGAGGTAAATTTCCAACTGTTGCCAAGTAGATTTTCCAACAGGGTGATAAGGAGAAGTCTGTCACCTTGGGTTATCATATTTGCAGAAATTGTATAGCTTACACTACGCTTTGGCGATCTTTTTTCAAGCTCTTCTATTACCTCTTGAGCCAGTTTGCCAAGGTCAATTGTTTCATAATTCATCTTGGTTTTTATAGTTCGAGAAAGGGCGAGAACCCCTTCTATCAGGGCGTGCATCTCTTGGCTGCCATCTCTAAGGTTTACTAGATATTCCTGTCCGGTTTTATCGAGTTTATCTTCATACTCAGCAAGAATTAGATTGCTAAAACCGTCTAGTGTCCGTAGCTGAGTACGAAAATCGTGGGATACTGTATATAAGAATGACTCCAGGGTTGCGTTGGTCTCCTCTAACTGTTTTGTTCTTTCGTTTAAGCTCTCCTGATAATCGGAAATACGACAAGCCATACTTTGAAAAGTGGTAGCCAAAAGGCCAACTTCATCATGGCGATTGTCAGGAAGGGCGATATTTTTATTGATGATATCTCTATAGTTACCAAAACCAACCTCTTTGGAGGCTACCACAAATTGATTAAGCGGGATAATCACATTGCTACGTAAAACCAGATATAGCATGATGAGTTCAACTATCAGTGATACAAACCCCAAACCGAGAATAAACTGAGCTGCCATGCTAGCGGTGGTAGAGAGCAGCTCTTTGGGATAAACCGTAACAAACAGCCAGTTTGGTCCTTTTATTCTAGATACGGCAAGAAAGTTATCCCCACTGTTTTGGGCTATGATCATCACCTGTTGCTCTTTTTTATCCAAAACCCCCTTAATCTCATAAACCATATCTGATAGCACAGGGTCTCCCAAATCTTTTATGTTGAGTACTCCTGCGGTTTTGCGTAGCTCTTCAACCTTGTGGGGGTGGGCGATTAAGCGACCATCACCACGGAAGATAAAATTATAGGTTCCTTTGAGATGATCATTGAACACTCGTTCAAAAAGCTTATTCAAAAGAATATCATGACCGACATTGAGCAGATGATGATCATTTTCATAAATTGGGGTCTCACAAGAGACCATCCACTCGTCAGCTGTCTGATCATAGTATAACCCTGTCCATACAGATTTACGTTGGGGGTTGTTGGTGGCGTTGGCTATATAGACCCACTCTTCAGTATTGACATCTAAGTCGGCAGAGGCTTGGGAACCCCATGGCAGCCCCGGCCAGTAAACCAGATTGACATTTTGTGGCATAGAGGCGTAGAGGTTGGCAAAACGGTGGCTCCACCCTTTGCCAAAGCGGTCAAGTAGATGGTAGGTCAACATCAATCGGTCTTGAAACTCCCGCTCATGGACAGGTGCATCACGTCCAACATAACCAGAAATGGAGTCACTTACAGTACCATCAGTACGGGGAATACCCAAAAATGCTCTGGGTTTTATACGTGTTGTTCCATCTGGGATACGGTGAAAATATTCACTATATTCATAAGAGAAATCTCTATCTTTTTTTTGCCATGCTTTTAGAAAAGTATCTTTAAATATTTTATGGTTGTCTTGTGCCAGTTGAAATATAGCACTCTCTTTTTGACCACGTTCAGTGATATATTTTGTCAGCTCATCTAGGGTTTTTTCTTCAAGTGTAGAGACAATGTGTTGATAGCTAAGAAATGCGACAGCAATAACCACCACCGTGATTCTGATACCCATCTGGATAAGGGTTGTCAGTGATAAGGAGTGGAAAGGCTCTTTATGCTCAATTAAATCGTTAGCTCTTTTATCTGTAGTGGAATTATCCATCTACCTAAACACCTTTTGCAGTTGTTAAACTAAAAGCTGTATGTATATTGCCATGTTAAAAAATTTAAGAATAACATTATGATTTATAAATAATATTCACTATTGCTTTTTTGCGGCATTCTAATGAATCAACTTTTCTTTGCTGCAGCTAAAAGGGTGAAGTTGAAGGTTGCCCCAATACCAACTTCACCTTTCGCCCAGATACGCCCACCATGACGTTCAATAATACGCTTTACTGTAGCCAGGCCAATGCCGTTGCCTTCAAATTGACTATTAGTATGGAGCCTTTTAAATGGTTGGAACAATCTCTCTACGCTGTTCATATCAAAACCATCACCATTATCCTGTATATAATAGATAGTCTCTCCATCCTCCTCTTTGGTTCCAAAATCTATCTGGGTGTGGGGTTTTTTACTGCTATATTTCCAGGCATTACCAAGTAGATTTTCCAAGCAGGTTTTGATAAGACGGGAATCTCCTTTGCAAGTTAACCCCGGCATAATTGCTGTTGTTACCTTGCGTTCTGGCTCAGTGTTATGGAGGGTTTGAACAATATTTTGTGCTAATGATGAGAGGTCCAGCTCTTCAATATGAATCTCCCCACGTGTTGAACGGGAGAGAGCCAGTATTCCATCAATCAGGGCATTCATTTCCAAGCAGCCCTCTTGCATATATTTTATATACTGCTTACCTTCATCATCCATTTTCCCATGATAATCATCCAATAATATTTGACCAAAACCTTCGATGGATCGTAAGGGAGCACGTAGATCGTGGGAGACGCTATAGGCGAAGGCTTCCAACTCCTTATTGCTATGGGCCAACTCTCTAGTGCGCTCTTTCACCCGGTTTTCCAGCTCGGCATGGGAATTTTGTAGGGCTATCTCTGCATTTCTGCGAGCTGTAATATCATGACCAACACAAACTATGTGCTTGATATCTGCAAAAACCGCCCTGGATAATGAGAGCAGGATAAATATATGTTCACCACCAGCAAGAGTACGTTCTGCCTCTATTTCCAATGAGTCATTTTTGGCTTCATCACTTTGCGATAGCCACTCAGTGATGATTTTTTCATGATTTTCACCAATTATTTCCAGTAGGGTAGGGGGTGGAGTATCTTTGTCGCTATGCAACTGAAACATTTTTTTTGCACCATCATTACAATCAACCAGGCTTAATGAGTCCATATCAACCAAACAGATAGCATCCCGGGCCTGGTTTAACAAACCTCGGTACTGCTCCAGTTCATCCATACGGCGGCGTAACTGGGAGTAGTAGCTCTTACGCATAGATTTTTGTCCCAAACCCAAAACCCCGTCTCTTAACTCCTGTTGAGATTTTTTATTAGAGCGCCTCTTCATAAATAACCTCAATATCTCTTTTTATTGCTGGACGGGGGTTTGTCAACAGGCAGGGGTCTTGAATCGCTTTACCAGCCAGTTCACCAACATCGGTTCTGTGTACCCCCAACTCTCCCAAGGAGCGCACCACCCCCACCGATCTACGCAGACGGTCCACCTCTCCCGTTATACTTGTTCGTAACTGCTGGGTGGTAAATCCTTTTACTTCCAGGTCCATAGCTTTGGCTATGTGGTCAAACTGTTTTTCGGCATCTTTAAAATTAAAGGCCATGACATGGTCCAGCAAAATAGCGTTGCACTCCCCATGGGGTAGATCTAGATAGCCGCCAAGACTGTGTGCCATGGCATGTACAGCACCAAGGCTGGCATTGGAAAAGGCGAGTCCAGCTTCCAGGCAACCAAGGGTCATATTTTGTCTGACCATTAAATCATCGGGAGTCTGAATGACCTTTTCAATATTTTTAGCAATCAACTCAATCGCCTTTATCGCGTGGAGATCGGTAATTGGTGAGTGAGCATTGGAGACCAACGCCTCTACCGCATGGGTCAAAGCATCCAGACCAGTGCAAGCGGTTAAAAACGGGTCCATGGTCAAGGTGGTTTGGGGGTCTATCAGTGAGACATCTGGTACTATGGACTTGGTAATAATGGCAATTTTGTTGCGTCGGCTGCTATCGGTAATAATGGCAAATTGGGAGACATCAGCAGCTGTTCCTGCTGTGGTTGGTATACATAAAAGTGGAGCACCGGGAAAAGGAACTGTATCAACCCCTTCATAAGAGAGAATTTTCCCACCATTACCAGCGACAATTGAAATTCCTTTGGCACAATCGATGGGGCTACCACCTCCAACCACAACAATGGCATCGCATTGAGCCTCATTGTATAGGTTTACTCCATTCATCACCTCTTCGGCTTTGGGATTTGGGGTAACATCCAGATATTGAGTACACTCAAAACCCTCTTGGCTGAGTATATCAACTGTTTCATCGGTCCATCCGGCCTTTTTTACCCCAGCATCCGATACCACCAAAATCCGTTTGGCCCCAAGGTTATGGGCGTATTGCCCCACCTGTTTACGTGCACCTATACCAAATACAAATTCAGGGGCAACAAACTTTCTCAATTCAGATGATAACAAGGAGCTCATATTTATTTACCCGGTTTTTTACATGTTTCCCATAATTGGTCACATCACCAAGCTTTTGCAATATGGTTAATATACACCATTTACATTTATGAAAATTAAATATTTTTACCTATATTTCCAATCAAGCTTTAATCGAGGTATGTTGATAATCAAAATGCAATGCTATTATTTGAGAATAAATCTCATTATGATTAAATAATATCTATAAAAAAGATGCTATAACAAAGATTTGTGGGTTATCATTTTATTTTTTTTGTTTAACACTGAGGTAAAATCAGATACATTATCCTGTGACTTGATCTACAAGATTTTCGCCAATCTTGCTATAAATTATCTCTATGGTAAGATAAAATAAAAGATGATAACAAATTAGGTGGAGAGTAGTTATGGGGCTAGCTAGAAACGGGTCTACATTAAGCGATATGGAAGATGTTGTTGCTGATATGGTAGCAGAACATGAAGAGTGTAGCCTGTTGTTGCGTTCAGCCCTATCCCATGGAATAAGAACCCAAAATGGCAAGTCATTTTTTAAACAAGCTAAAGATAAATTGATAAGCCATCATGAAAATGAGCTGAATAATATTTATAAACCTCTGCAAGAGGCTCGCAAGGCAGAGCAACAATTTTCAAAAAAACGCTACAATCGCTATGCCGATGAAATATCATTTGGTTTTATTCATACCATTGAAATGTTGAATGATTTTGAAAAATCTTTAGATGATGATATTGCATCTGAAACAAATTTTTTAAAACTAATTAGAAATATTTCTGAAAGAATTGATTTTGAAGAAAATGTGCTGTTTTTAATGTATTTAAATTTAGCATCTGATTAAAATTGTTAGAACTCATTTTTTCGACAATCATTTAAACAGCAAAGTAAATATTTTTTGATAGAA
>JADFZS010000091.1 GCA_015232405.1 Magnetococcales bacterium
AGCCAAACTTGCACAGCATCCTCTACCTGTTTCTTCTCTCCTCCTGCATCTAACCATGCTTCTAGAACAAACCTAGCATCTGCAATCTTGCCATGCTCAACCAGCCAAACTTGCACAGCATCCTCTACCTCTTCCTTATCTCCTCCTGCATCTAACCATGCTTTTAAAACATGACTGGCATCTTCAATCTTTCCATATTCAGCTAGCCAAACTTGCACAGCATCATCTACCTGTTTCTTCTCTCCTCCTGCATCTAACCATGCTTTGAGAACAAACCTAGCTTCTCCAATATTTCCATACTCAGCCAGCCAAACTTGCACAGCATCCTCTACCTGTTTCTTCTCTCCTCCTGCATCTAACCATGCTTCTAGAACAAACCTAGCTTCTCCAGTCTTGCCATACTCAGCTAGCCAAACTTGCACAGACTTTTCTACCAATTCAATATCGCCTTTGGCTTTTAGCCAAGATGCAATCAAAAAACTGAAATGGAGCAGATCCTTGGGATATTTTTTTACCCAATGTTCAACTTTATTTGCAATAGAATGCCAGGGAAGTCCGCTATCCAACCATCTTACCAATAGAAAATGGGTCTGCTTATCTAGCTGTCTGTTATTTAAACGTTCTAGAGCTTTGTCTTTATATATTTCTGGGGCCAAAGAGAGAGCGGAACATAAAAGGTGGTTACTATTGTATGGATAAACATAGGGAACTGTTTTATGGAGCCAATTTAACAAAATTTTCTCATTTTGAGGTTCTTTGCTACAACCGTCTTTATCTGCTGCCCTTATTAACATGCTTAACGATTTTTGGAATAAGCTATGTAGCTCTTTGCCCTGCCACAGCTCATCATGATTATTTAAAAGGTGAATTTTTTCTTGGGGGGTGAGAAAAGCAATACGTAACAATCTATCACTATGCTCTTGCCACCCTGTGATGTTGGAATTAATTGATTGTTCTATCAACAACTGCCAATTTACATCAGATAGCTCAGGCTGTAGATAAACTCGCTCCAAAGCGATAAGGGTGGAGTTTAAAATTTTGTTGCTGGCAGCAAAAGATAGCAGTTTTTCAAAAAAATGTTGAATTATAGGGCCGTTTTTTTGCAAATGGGCTATTAATACCTGATCAGCCAACACATCATGGGCAGATTGCAAAATTTTCTCATCACCATTCTCATCACCATTCTCATCAGCCCGAACGGACTCTACCCAACCATCATGTTTCAGGGGAATAAATAATTTTCTGTATATATCGGGAAAGGTACCTAGCAGAGATTCTGGCAGGGGGAAAAATGTGGTTAAAAATGCTAGATTTTCTGTTATATCTTGGTTGTGGAAGGTTCTTTTTAACCGTTTATGAACCCAACGACCAAAATCTCTCTCTTCTAACAGATCTTTTAAACCTGGCTGTCCATCTTTTTTAGACAAATAGAGGGTGAAAACCGCCAGGGCTGGTGCGGTTCGACAGTTTTCTAAAAACTCGCCAGAAATATCCTCTCCAACATTCTGTAGAATGCGTTTTACAGACTCTTGCCTTAAATTGGCAAACCAGAGAGATCTTGTTATTTTAGTGGGGGAAAGATCAAACGGTTCATGGCGTTCTAAATCATAAATTATATGATTTTTAAAATAGTCTGCTCGACAGTTGGCAACATAGCGGATAGATAGACCTTCTTCATTTAGCTCGTTTATTCTCTCTACTATTTCGGGAAATTCTGGTTGTGTCTCGATATAATCAAATAAAATTAGAACTTTTTTGTTTTCAAATAAAGTTGGCAACATATTAAGGGAGTCAATATTTAGCTTTCTTCTGACTTTTAGCACACTCCAATCAGTTCTGTTTGCCAAGGCATAGCGGCCAATTTCAAGGGTTAATCGGCTTTTACCCACACCACCAGCACCTGTAATTATTCGCCCTGTGATTTTTTTATCAGCTAATAGAGAATCCAGCAAAGCTGCTTCATCTTCAATTAACTCTCCATCGGGTGGGGGATATTTTTTCAGGTGGGTATTAAGGCTATAGTAGCTAAGTGTGTCTTGATTTAAATATTCACTAAATAATTGGGACAAAGGAGCATGTGATAGAGGGTCCATACCAATATCATAAACTTTGGAAAACCATCTCACGGCTAAAACAGGTTGTTGCTCTATTTGCTTTAAAAAATCCTTCCAATAAAACAGCTCAACTTGCAAACCTTTTAAATGTTTTAGATGGGAGTTTGAACTTATAAGATGGTCAAAAAAATCTTGAATCTCCCCTCGTAGCTCTTTTATTTTATCTACATTGGCTAGATTTTGCATTGGAGAGGAGGTGCAAAAGATATACTTTTTTATGGGAATGGCAGCGTTATACCATGGTGTATATTGGGACTGCCCTTTTTTTGGGCTATCGGGATTTTGTAAATTATTTTTCAGGTTGGTTTCTGTCTTTTTCCACTGTGCTTCTACCGCTTTACATCCTTCATCATCCGTTTGTTTACACTCAAAAACAACTCGCGTGCAGGCTATGGTCTGTACAAGATCTATTGCACCATCTTTACCTTTGGCGTTAAAGGCTTCAAGGCCGGGATAGTTGGCCTCCATTACCTCTTTTACAAAATGCTGGAAAGCATCAGGCAAGCCACCATTTATCAACGAATTGTTGAGATGTTTTTCTTTAAATGTAAGTTTATCAATCAACATTTAAATTCATCCAGATAAAATAGCAGTAAACAATGGTGACAGGCCGATAATTATAGCTATTTTATTCCACATAAAAAAGCCAAATCTGGGATATTACACTATAATTATATTAAATTACGTTGCTATTTTAACTAATTAATCCGGCTTGTTGTGTTGTTGATATTCTTAGACCTAGATGGTTAAACCAGCCTTCTGCCTCCATCTATATGGAGCACCTCTCCTGTTACATATTCTGCGGTTAGTAGATATCTTATGGCTTGTAGAATGGCGTCGGGGCTGGCTGATCCTGCCAGGGGGGTGCGGGCTAGGATTTTTTGAAATGCTGCTCGGCCCTCTTTATCTTCTGGTGGTAGTATGGCTCCCGGAGCAAGGGCGTTTACCCTGACTATGGGGGCTGCTTCACGGGCTAACACCTGGGTTGCCGAAATCAGCCCTGCCTTGGCGGCACTGTAGGCTGCGTGGCCTCTTAAGGGTTTTTCGGCCCAGATATCACACATGTTTATGATATGACCTCCCCGCTCCTCCATTATGGCGATGGCCTCCATGGCAAGTAATATGGGGCCTTGGAGGTTTACTTGCAGAAGATCTTCAATTACATCCCAGCGTCCTTCCTTTACGGGGGTGGGTAGAAATAGAGAGGCGTTATTGATCAATAGATCTACCGGGCCAAGGGTGGCGGATACATTGTTGAGAAGGGATGTTATGGATTCTGGATCACGGAGATCCATGGCAAAGGCGTCTGATTTGCCACCCATCTCTTTTATGGTAGTGACAACTTGCTCGGCCTCTTTAGCGGATTGATAATAGGCCACGGCTACTACATAGCCCATTTTAGCCAGATCGATAGCTATAGCTGCTCCAATACGGTGTCCACCACCTGTTACTATGGCAACCCGGCCATAAGATTGTTTGGCTAGCTCTTCAACGGCTATACGGTTTGCCCTATCTATAGACTCCTGCTTGGACGCTATATAGTCATCTTCGGAATATGGTCGCCGTACCCTTCTTCTTGGTGGTGGTTTTGGCTTGCCGGCATCTTTATCGAACAGCACCGCCCATGGCGGTTCAGGAACCTCCTGACCACGGCGTTTTTTATCCCAACGGTGGATGTACCACATTGGGGTAAGGATGATAATAAATGGCAGGGCGACAAAAATCCCCATACCCCATTTAATACCCACCAACATACGTCTGCCAACCCCTGGCTCATCCTTATTTGTTTGTCGCTCCTCTTCCACTAACAGTAACCTCCGCATCTAATAATTGGGGTTGTGCCAGCCACCTTTATGCCCGTGGATGATACTGCCCATGCACCTGTTTCATTCGCTCTTTGGCGATGTGGGTGTAAATTTCAGTTGTTGATATATCGGCATGTCCCAACATCATTTGCACCCCTCTTAGCTCCGCCCCGTTATTTAGTAGATGAGAGGCAAAAGAGTGGCGTAAGAGATGGGGGGAGATTTTTTTGGCGATTCCGGCATCCCTGGCATGGCGACGAATTATGTACCAAAAATTCTGTCTGGTCATGGCGTGCCCACGGTTGCTGACAAAAAGAGCATGGGTACTACGACCCTTTAATAACACCGGCCTTGATTGACTGCGATATCTGGCTATGAGATCCAACGCCACTTCACCCACCGGAACCACACGCTCTTTATCTCCCTTACCAACCACCCGTAAAAAGCCGAAATCCAGATCCAGACCATCTGTAGTTAGAGAAATCAGCTCAGAAACACGCAGACCTGTGGCGTAGAGTGTCTCCAACATTGCCGCATCTCGCAGACCAAGCTCGGTGCTACGGTCGGGGCTGGCGATGAGATCGTCAACCTCACCTTCACTTAATATATCCGGTAGGTGGCGTATTCTACGGGGGGTATCCAAAAGCCGGGTGGGATCATCACTACGCAGATTAAGCACCCCTAAAAATCGATAAAACCGCCCCACCGCCGACCGTTTACGAGCCACGGTAGAGCCAGCCAGATCACGTTGGGAGAGCAGTGCCAGCCATTCAGCAATAATTGCCGGGGTGGCCTGCATAAAATCACTCTTTTGTCCGGCTAGATATTCGCTCAAACCTAGAAGATCCGTACGGTATGCCTCCAAGGTGTTATTGGCTAAACCGTGTTCCACCAGCATATCATCTAAAAAACGCCGGATTAAACGTGCATCACTCATTTTTTCTCCTGCTGTGAATTTCTCGTTACCAAATTCAAATCTGACTCAGTTGCATCAGCTGTATCATTCGCCTGGTTTATACTGGTTTCTGTACAGGCTGAATCCATTTTTATCGCCTCTACTGCTGGCTGGCGTACCATCTCGATATTTGACCGTAAGGGAGATTTGGCATAGACCAGTTTTTCTGCCTCACAAAGAATAACTCCACCCAAAGGGGCAAACCAACGGTTGCCAGCCTTCTCCCAGGAAGAGGCCGAACCGAGCCAACGACGATCTTTTACCGGGGGTTTAAACAGGGCAAAACATGATTGCCGCACAACAAACAGAGAGTCTTGTAAGACAACTCGCAGTTGAGCTGGAGAGAACGGCTGCCCCCAACCAAAGGGGGTTGAGTCTCTTCTTGCCCAAAGGCCGCCCCTGTTCGGAACCATAAGCAAGAGCCTACCTCCGGGTTCTAAAATCCGCCACACCTCCCGGATCACCCCCTGGCTTTCAACTGTCCCCTCTAGAAGATGGGTTATTATAACGCGGTTGAACTGTTTATCGGGAAACGGTAGAGCGTTCGGTCTAATTTGGGCAATACGGTTATTTTTTCCCAAGGGCCAACTGGAGACACCCATCTCAGCTGGGGAGGCTCCCACACAGTTGCCAAGATATCGGGATAGATGGTTTAAATATGGCTGGGCATACCCCAAACCACAACTCTGGTTAGCAGGAATAGCACTAACCCACCTCTCCATTACCCCACCAGCAAGCCTGACCACAGTTTCACCCTGCTCAGTGCCATACCAGCTTTGCAATCTAATGGCATCAAATGTCATAATAGAGAAGATCCGTACCGTTTTTTTGATATTAATATTTCATTAATGGAACTTATGCATATGATTATGCCCCAAGAATCTCTCATCGTCGAGGCTGTCCCGGTTTTCGCTGATAACTATGTCTGGATGTTTGCCTGCAACAACAATGATTATGTCGCAGTTGACCCGGGAGAAGCAACAGCAGTTAGTCAGTGGCTAAAAGAGCGTAAGGCAACTCTCTCCCATATTCTACTGACCCACCACCACAATGACCATATTGGTGGGGTAGAGTCTTTACAAAGGGAGTTTGGAGCTAAGATTATCGGCAACAAAGCCGACGCCCACCGGCTACCCACCTTGGACCATGGCATAAGTCAGGGAGATAGTCTGGATATAGCTGGCTGTCAGGTACAGGTGTTGGACACACCGGGCCATACCGTAGGCCATGTTATATATAAGGTTGCCGATGCCCTGTTTGTTGGGGATACCCTGTTTAGTCTGGGTTGTGGACGGCTGTTTGAAGGAAGCCCCCAAACTATGTGGCAGAGCTTGCAAAAGATCCAAAACCTACCGGATTCAACAAAGATATACCCAGCCCACGAATACACCCTTACCAACCACGGCTTTGCCCTATCGTTGGAGCCTGACAACCAGGATCTTTTGGAGCTGCAAAAAGAGCTGATGAGAAAAAATGACAACAACATCCCTTCGCTCCCCACCACGCTAGCGCAAGAGAAAAAGCTAAACCCGTTTTTAAGAACAGAAGATGATGAGTGGGCTGCAAAACTGGGGCTTGCTACAAAAAGCCCCCAAGAACGTTTTGCCATTTTGCGGGAGAAGAGAAACCATTTTTAACGGCTTTTTAAGATATTTTAGCCACTTGTTGTTTAAAGTAAATTCAAGCCAAAATTGGACGAAAAAAATGTTTTTATTATTATGGGTCCAGGGAGATTATCTCCCTGGTGGGTTTGGGCAAAGCCCAAGGTTTTGCTTTTATTTTTAAGCCTTTACATTTAAAAGCGTGGGGGTTTGGGGGCCTGCAAGGCCTCCCAAGGTTTTGCTTTTGACTGTATATTTTTGATTTAAAATCACCATAAATTATACAATAATTATGGATAGTTAATAATGCAAATACTACCAACCGTTACATACGCATTCTAAAACGGTCGGTCATTTTATTTAAGCGTCCCACCAATTTACCAATACAGTGATCTTTTATTTTTTCACGTATTTCACAGTTAAGGCGGTCCATGGCGTCTCTATCGAGACGAAAAACAATCACATTTTCAAGTGCGGTTACCGAGGTGCTTCTGATTATGTTGGAAAGAAATGCCATCTCGCCAAAAATCTCCCCTTTTGCCAGCTGATTAAGCTCTACATCACGCTTTGTAACCCTCACCAATCCTGAATGGAGCACATAAAAGGAGGCATCTTTGTCTCCCTCTTTTATTATCTTTACTCCCGGTTTATAAGTTTCGATACAGCCACCAACCCCAGCCAATCTTTTTTTTTCATATTCGGTAAAAACATCAAAAAATTTAATTTCATTGATGATTTTAATGATATCCTTTGTGGCGCGACCCTCTTTATTTTTCATTATGGCTCCCACATATTAAAAATCTATTTGTTTGGGATAAATTTACAACCAATATAACATGGCTTAACTAAAATTGAACTATTTTTTAGCCAAATATTTCTATGTAAAGCAGGCTTTAACCTAGAAACAGCAGTTGTCAGCACGCCCCTGACGCACCGCCAACCGCCGTTTCTAGGTTTAAACCTAGAAACAGCAGTTGTCAGCACGCCCCTGACGCAACCTATTGATTCATCTGGCATAGCAGAGCAAAGTCTCATCACCAATAAGGTGACTTCGATTTGCTCTGTTACACCAGCTAAACCAATATGTTACGCCATGTACGTACCGCCAACCGCCGTTTCTAGGTTAAAGGTAAAAACCAACAACGACTGCAACCATTGTCGATAACAGCACCACCCTATCTCGCCAAGCAAAACTTCTTGTAAGAGGCATTATTTTGGGCAGCCCCTCTTTTATACCCCTTACTCTTAAAGCCTCCTCTTGGGCCTGGGCCGAACGCAACAGACGAAACAGCAGGGCTTCACCAGCCAGGGCCATGGGGTACAAACTTGCAAACCACCCCACATCTTCTTTGTGGACTAGTCTATGGGCCAGATCTTCACGTACACCACCAGCAACTTTAATCAGGTGGGGTATACGTCCGAGGGTAAATGCCAATAGAGCAAGGGCGCGCTCAAGGGGAACACCAAACTTTTGTAAAAAACCAAACAGAGTTCTAAAGGCTCCGACTAACTCACCATGGCTGGTGGTTTTTATTAAAACCCAAGAGAGCGTTACCATTAAAACAAGTCTTACAGAAAAGCTCACTCCAGCAATCGCCCCTTCATAACTTATGGCTGTAAAACCAGGATAAATTGGTTGACCGGGGGTTAGTAGAGCATGGAAAAACCAGAGGGCAAAAAACAGCCAACGCAACCTTTTTAACTGCTGCAAATATAACCCAATGTCAACTCTTGCAGATGACAGGGATATCAAGACAAATAACAGAGCTATCCAACCACCGGGGGTTGTATATGGTTGGCTTAAAAGCAACGGCATCAAAAGAAAAAATGCCACAAGTTTGGAACGAGGATCACAGCTGGCTAAAAATGAATCGGTATTCGGCAAAACACCACCCATAAAAGGTCTCTATTTATATTTATTAAATTGGCAGAATAGTAGTTGCAACTGCTGTTTCTAGGATAATATGCTTATTTTGAAGAATTGGTTTTAGCTTTATCTTCTAGCACCTTTTCCAAGGAGCTCATAACCGCCTCTATGGAGAGATCCTCCTTATTATCTAATTCTGCTGCAATTGCTAAATCTGTTGCACTTGCTTTTTTAACTACTGGAGAAGGTGGTTTATTACCATCCCCTTGCATAATTACCGGAGAGAGCCGACCTGGTGAAGTTGCTTTTCTTGGTTTAGGAGAGGGCTTGGCAGTGCTAACCACCTCCGGCATTTTCTCTTTTACCTCTACCTGTTTTGGCTTGGGAAGTTGCACTCCTCGCTGCTCCTCAACCACAGGTTTGGCAACCACCTCTTTTTTGCTTATTACAGGTTTTTTGTCAGTTTTTGGGTCGGCTTTAGCCACCACCATTTTTGCTACATTTTTTGTCTGCTTAGGTATCGGTGGTGCTTTTTCAGTTTTCTGTTTTACAGTTTTAGGGATTTTCTGCACAATCTTGACGGCCTGTTTAACAGGTTTTGGGGTTTTTTGTTCAATTTTGATATTTTCTTTAGCAGGTTGTGGGGTGGTTTGCACCTTCTCCACAGGCTGCTTTACAGGTTGAGGAGCAGGTTGAGGAGGAGCAGGTTGCTCTTTGACCTCTGGCTGTTTTGTCGGTGTTGTGGTGTGTACGTGAGCTACAGCTGCTGGTTCATCTTTAATTACCGATTTAACATTTAAACGATCTTGTTTATCTTTTGCGGTATTTTGCACTACTGGCTCATCTGTAAGTTTGCTCAACTCCATTTCTGGTTCTGCTTCCAGCTCTGACTCATCTTCGTTAGATAAAAGAGTATCCCAATTATCATCTGGTAGTTTGGCCTTATCTTCACGGGCAATAATTAGCAGATCCTCATCGTTTATTTTACCCTGTTTCCACCAGATCCAGAAAAGAACAACAGCCAACACCCCTCCTGCTACCCACCACAACAGATATTTTTCCCAACTTGAGCCAATTACCTCTGTTTTGGCGGTTATATCCATCGCTGTTACAGATTTTTTTTCTATACCAACTTTGCTAACAGATAGCTTTCGGGGTGGTAGAGGGGTTATTTGCCCATCAAACTGAACTGGAAAGTTGCGGGATAGTGTTTTGTTGCCGATATCAACACTAACCAACAGGGTAAAAAATGGGGTCTCCTGGGGGGTTTTTCCGGTTATAACAATAAAATTCTGCTCGCCATCTTTAACTACAGAGGCATCAAACTCCCCACCCAACACCTTTGCATAGTCGGTGCGGTTTCCTGTGGAGACCATAATATTTTTGATCTTTTCATCTTTGGCTATTGTTATGGGAATCTCACCATGGAACATATTGGCCTCAGTACGAAAAACCTCAATATTACCCAAGCTAACAGCTAAGACATTATTTGGCATTGCCACAACAAAAAGCAACGCAATAAAAGTCATAACATATAGTTTTACTTTATTAAACATAGCGGTATCTCAATCACTTTTTAGTAGCTGAGTCGGGATCTTCCAGATCATAGCCTATCTCCAAGAATAGCTCGTCATCCTCTTTGTTGGAGGCAATAGCGGTTGGTTTAACCAACTCATCATCTTTAACCAAACCGGAACCTAGCTCCAAGACCAGATCATCTTCGATTTCGGCAACTGCGTGAGCTGGATCCATTTTTGCTACCTCTTCAGGTTCGGGGCTTTGGTTATCAGCGAGAGAAAACTCTATTGTTTCCATCTCATCAGAAGAGACCAAATCCTCATTTGGAGCAGAACTTGATTCAACAGGATCAACGGCAACAAACTCAACCTGTTCCAAAGGTGGGGCATCATTTTGTAGATCATCGCTACCAGGGGTGTCGTTGGAAGCTTCGACGACAAACTCCAGGGTCTCAACATCGCTATCTTGACTATCAACACTCTGTTGCTGTTCTTGGTTTTCTTCACCATCTGGCAGCTCAAAGCTTAAGACCCCTTCTGGTTCATCACCACTCAAATCTGAAATTTCTTCTATTTCTGGAGTATCTGAAGTGGTATCAGCAAATATATCTTCATCCCCATCACTATTGGCAAGATCAGGTTGTTCTAGTTCCTCTGCTGGGGTCGGCTCCTCTGCTGGGGCTAACTCATCCTCTGGGGTCGGCTCCTCTGCTGGGGCTAACTCATCCTCTGGGGTCGGCTCCTCTGCTGGGGTCGGCTCCTCTGCTGGGGCAGGCTCCTCTTTAAGGGTCTCATTAATCTCTTTGGACTCTTCAACAACAGGCTCAGGTTCTAACACCTCTGTTGCTGTCTCCCCAACATTTACCAGATTTTTTGGGCTATCTTCCTTAAATTCTTGACCATCGACAACCTGTTCTAAAGGTACAGACTCTCTACTGAATAGAGAGCTAAGATTTTGGCGTCGCAACCAGAGCAGAGTTCCCAAAAAAGTTGCTACAAGACCTCCAGCCCCGGCGGTTAGTAGATTTTGATCAATAGCCATACCAGAATCTTTCTGTTTAGCTAAATCAGCCTCCAGCTGCCTAAACCTTTTTTGTAGGTGTGTCCGCCCTCTCTCACTTTTCTCTAATTGCGAGTTTAGTTGTGAAATGTTACTTGTCAATTTCGAGACCAATGCGGTTAAGTCAGAAACCTGGCCTCCCACCTGCTCTAGCTCCAACAGTGCAGAGGCCAGCTCATTTTCATAGGTTTTTTGCTCTGACATACCATCTGCCAGTTTTTTTTCAATTGGACCAACAACCCCTTCAACTAATTTAGGAAAACCCTCATCAACACCATCAGCAACACTCTTATTCTCAGCCCCATCTGGTTTAATGGTCAGGTTCAACGCCACTGCTACCTGTTCCGGTTTAGCTGTTTTAATATCATCATACTTTAACTTGGTTTCAACCTTGGTGCCTAAAGCAGTGACTGAAGCAACATTTAAAGGGGGCAAAGGGGTCTCTTTTTTTGCTATCGGTCTGCCGGACTTTATGGCTTTCCACTCAGCCCACTGTCTTTTAAATTCAGCAAACGCCTCTTGGGGAGAAAGTGCACCAATTTCAGCCTCAGTTGGTATATTCAACACCACTCCAGCAATCAAACCGCTCATATTATTTTGCAAAAAACTGGAGCGATTTTTTTTCCATAAAGCAACGGCAATCTGGGACATAGTCCATCTGCTATTATTACCTTGTAGTTTTTTTACAATACCTGCCAAACTTTCATGGTTACGTACCGGACCATAGATGCCATCCTTGCTGTTCACCATGGGGGAGGCAGACATAGCAGGCAGATCAGCGGTATCGGATGTGACTATACGGGGAGTAACTACTGGGGTTTTAGCGGCAGATGACTGGCTCTCAAGCTGACTTGGGGTAACAATCTGGCGTGGGGTAAAAACCTCCTGCTGTGGCGGGGCAACCTTGATGGCTGTATCTGTTTTTGCTACAGGGTAGATAATCCGGTTGCCATAACTACCAATTTTTGGGGTATCTGAAAAATGGAGGGGTTTATCACTCGACTCCATATTCTTGGTTGTGGAATCGTTATCTACAACACCATAAACAGTATTACTGTTATCAACCTGTTGGTTTTGCTGGGTCTCATCAAACAGAGAGGTGTTATCTTGGGGAAGAATATCTAGGAAAACCTGAAAATTGCGATAATATGAACCACGACCGACAGAGGTTTTTAAAAGAAGATTGAAAAATGGCTCGTCAAAAGGTTTTACACTGCTTATTTTCAACACCCGGTTAACATCGTCGCCAACCATATCCACTGATAGGGATGCGATGGGCAATGCCCGTTCCAGCTCCATAACCTTATAATCGGCTGGCAATCCAATTGTCACATAGGCCCCTTGGACTATCTCATCAGGTCTAAGAGTCAAAGAAATTGTCGCTGAAAAAGGCTCCCCCAAACGACTTTTTACAACCACATCTCCATAGGAGTGAGCAAAAACTGCTGAAGGTAGCAATAGCAGAAGAGGTAAACTCAACAAAACCAAGCGAATATACTGTTTCCAACTCATATTAAAACCTACAAAAGATAATTTATTGACTATTGGAATTCCCATTTAAAAACAATATCTACAAAGCTAGTGACATATAAACAGCACCGACTCCCAACAGGTCTGGAGTTATGTATATATTGGTTTACATGTAGAGACAGTACACCATATAATAATTTACACTATAACATAATTGCAGTACCTTTTTTAGCCATCTGCACAATTAAAAGCAAAAATCACACCTAATTTAAAGCAAAAATCACACCTAATTATAGAATATTAGCAAGAAAAACCCCCAAAGAGCAAAGCTCTCCAGGGGTTTTTTATTACAACCAGAATGGATCTAGAAAAATTCTAGATTATATCATCTAATTTTTAAGATGGTTCTGAATCAAGCTCTGGGCAATTTGCACCGCATTTAGTGCCGCACCCTTACGCAGATTATCTGCTACCACCCACATATTCAAACCGTTATCAACGCTCTCATCTTCCCGTATTCTAGAGACATAAGTAGCATTTTTTCCTGATGCCTCACGGGGAGTTGTATAAGATAGTGTTGCCGGATCATCAACCACCTCTACACCATCAAAATCCTCTAACAGCTTTCTGGCCTGGGCTGGAGTAATCTTCTTTTTGGTCTCAATGGTGACAGATTCAGCGTGACCATTAAAAACAGGAACCCGTACAGTAGTAGCCGTTACCCGGATGGAAGGATCAACGATCTTTTTGGTTTCATTGACCATTTTCATCTCTTCTTTGGTATAGCCATTATCCAAAAAGGAGTCGATTTGTGGTATCACGTTAAAAGCGATCTCTTTGGTAAATTTGCTCGGCGGAACCTCTTTACCAGTAACAAAAGTGGCCCGGCTCTGCTCGAACAGCTCATCCATGGCCTCTTTACCAGCCCCGGAAACCGCTTGATAGGTAGAGACAACCACCCGTGTGATGGTAGCGGCATCATGGATGGGTTTTAGAGCCATAACCATCTGTATGGTTGAACAGTTGGGGTTGGCAATAATGCCCTTTTTAACATAGTCAGCAATTGCATCTGGGTTGACCTCGGGAACCACCAGAGGAACATCAGGATCCATACGAAAAAATGATGTGTTGTCAACCACTACACAGCCAGCTTTAACGGCTATTGGTGCATATTTGGCAGAGACAGAACCACCAGGGGAGAAGAGGCCGATGTCAACATTGCTAAAATCAAAGGTTGCAAGATCTTGGATAACCAGATCCTTACCCTTGAATTTAGTTACGTTTCCTGCTGACCTACTGGAGGCCACAGCATAAACATTGGCAACGGGAAAATCCAGTTCATCAAGGATATTCAACATCTCCCGGCCTACATTACCACTAGCACCAACAACTGCTACATTGAACTTTTTCATCAACTCACTCCGAATTTCAATTTAGTCAACCCACAATAATAACAACAGACCCATATTGCAGGTCGCCTTACCTATGGCAACTCTGCCAACACTGCGTCACCCATGGCTACAGTACCTATGGATTTTTCCCCTGCCATAGCGATATCGGCAGTTCTAAATCCCTTATCCAACACTCTACTTATAGCCTCTTCCACCTGATTTGCCTGTTCTGGCATATCCAAAGAGTGGCGGAACATCATAGCTACGGATAGTATGGTTGCCAAGGGATTAGCCAAACCTTTACCTGCAATATCAGGGGCAGAACCGTGAATCGGCTCATAAAGAGCACACTTATCACCCAAAGATGCAGACTGCAACATACCAATGGAACCCGTTAGCATACTTGCTAAGTCTGATAAAATATCGCCGAACATATTGGTGGTAACAATTACATCAAACTGATGGGGATCACGGATCAACTGCATTGCAGCATTATCCACATACATATGGGACAGTTCAATATCAGAATAACTTTTTGCATGTACCTCGGTCACCACATCACGCCACAGCTCGGTACACTCCAAAACATTGGCCTTATCCACCGAACAGACCCGTTTATTGCGTTTTCTTGCTGCCTCAAAAGCCCTGACGGCGATCCGCTCAATTTCACTGGTGGTGTAGGTCAAGGTGTTAAAACCTCTTTTTTGCCCGTTTGGCAGGGTCTCCACACCTTTTGGCTCACCAAAATAGATGCCGCTGGAAAGCTCCCGCACCACCATGATATCGATACCGCTAACCACCTCTTTTTTTAATGTTGAAGCGTCAGCTAACTGTGGATAAACCTGTGCTGGACGTAGGTTACAGTACAGGCCCAACTCCTTACGGATACCCAGCAAACCACGCTCCGGGCGAACACTATAGTCCAGTGATTCCCACTGCGTACCACCAACCGCACCCAACAATACCGCATCGGCAGCTTTGCCTCGTACAACAGTATCTTCGGGTAGGGGGGTTCCGGTCTCATCATAGGCGGTTCCACCTATCAACCCCTCCTCTATGTTTATCTCAACTGTCTTTCCTGCCCAGTCAAGAATTTTTCTCGCCTCTCTTACAATTTCCTGTCCAATACCATCACCGGGTAATACTAAAATATTCTTTGCACTCATGATACTAAATACTCCTAACTATTTATTTGTTTTTAAGCCAAAAAAGCCCATGGAGTGCTTTTTAGCCGTTGTTGTTCAAAGCTCTCAATCTCTTTTTCATGTTGCAAGGTAAGGCCAATGGCATCAAGGCCATTTAATAAACAGTAGCGACGAAAATCATCTACTTCAAAAGGTATTTTGCGACCAGCAGGGGTGGTGATTATCATAGCCTCAAGATCTACATCCAGTTGATACCCCTCGTTTGCTTGGTTCTCAACAAACAGGGCATCCACAACATCAGCCGCCAAGGTTATAGGCAAAATACCATTTTTAAAACAGTTATTAAAAAAGATGTCGGCAAAACTAGGGGCGATAATCACCTTAAAACCATAATCCAACAACGCCCATGGTGCATGTTCACGGCTGGAGCCACAGCCAAAATTGTCCCTAGCCAACAAAATACCGGAATTTTTATAACGGTCTTGATTTAGAACAAACTCTTTATTTAAAGGTCGCTCCTCGCAAGATTTCCCAACCTCGCCATAATCGGTATACCGCCACTCATCAAACAGGTTGGGGCCAAAGCCAGTTCGGTTGATAGACTTTAAAAACTGTTTGGGAATAATGGCATCGGTATCCACATTGGCTCGGTCCAAAGGGGCAACAATCGCCTTATATTTTACAAATTTTTCCATTTTATTTAATCCTCAATTCCTTTAGCTCATCCGTTTATGGATAAAACCATCTTTACCACGACTTGCCACTACCATTTTAAAGATCGGCGCAAAATCCCCCTCTATGGACTCCGCAACAGCTTTTTGCCCAAGAACCGCACCATTCCATCGGCTTATCTTTGGTAGATCATCTGCACTAAACAGCACTGCCACTTTTTGCATATGCTCCATGCGTAAAAAGAGCGGGGCAAATGCCACATCCACCATGGTCATCTCGCCACCAGCAAACAGAGGTCCAGCAGCATCAACCTGCCCCTCAAGCCAATTTAGTTTTTTTAACAAGCTGGCTTTTACCTGGTTGAATTTCTCCTCATCAGCAGCGGCAATAAGACCGCCAAAAGCCATTTGACACTCTCCGGCAAACTCCACCAAGCTCCTCTGTTGGGCACGTTGCAGAGGGTCGGCAGATAGTAGTTTGCCTTTTGCAGTATCGTTTAAATATTCACAAATAACAGAAGAGTCAAACAGCACACTTTGTCCGGCAACCTTTAGTAGTGGTACTTGACCAGATGGCGAAACCTCAAACATCCACTCTGGTTTTTGTTTAGGGTTTATCAAAGTTTTAGTAAAATCCAGCCCCAAACCAGCCAAAGCTATCAAGGTTCGTTGGGCAAAAGGACAGGCTTTAAAATAGATAAGTTCCAAACTCATGGTATCACCTTTTTCACCTAAAAAGAGCGTATATCAACAAATTTTCCGGTAATTGCCGCTGCTGCCGCCATTGCCGGGCTGACAAGATGTGTCCTGCCTCCAGGACCCTGGCGACCCTCAAAATTACGGTTGGAGGTCGATGCACATCTCTCACCGGGCTGCAACATATCGTCGTTCATGGCTAAACACATTGAACAACCAGGGGCGCGCCATTCAAATCCGGCCTCTATAAAAATTTTATCAAGCCCCTCTTTTTCCGCAGCCTCTTTAACCAAGCCGGTACCGGGAACCACCATAGCCAGCTTAACAGAATCGGCAACCTTACGACCCTTTATCGCCATGGCAGCAGATTGGAGATCTTCCAGACGACCGTTGGTACAAGAGCCGATAAATACCTTATCTATGGGTATATCCACTATCGGTGTGCCAGCAGTTAGCCCCATATATGCAAGCGCCTTTTCCATAGAGCCTTTTTTCACCTGATCTTGCTCCATCTGGGGGTCAGGAACATTGCCATTTACCGGAGCCATCATCTCTGGTGATGTTCCCCAAGATACCTGTGGTACAATATCGGCAGCATCAATTCTTATCTCAGCATCAAACTTTGCCCCTTCATCAGAGCGCATGGTGCGAAAATATTCCACCGCCCTATCCCATTGAGCACCCTTGGGGGCCAGAGGTTTATCTTTTAGATAGGCGATGGTTTTATCATCCACACCAACCATTCCCGCTCTTGCTCCACCCTCAATAGCCATGTTACAGACGGTCATCCGTCCCTCCATGGAGAGGGATTGAATAACAGAACCACCAAATTCAATCACATAGCCAGTACCACCAGCTGTACCTATTTTACCGATGATATATAGCACAACATCCTTGGCTGTAACCCCTTCACCAAGCTGACCATCGACACTTATCAACATGGTTTTGGACTTGGTCTGCCCCAAGGTTTGGGTAGCCAATACATGCTCCACCTCAGATGTACCAATACCAAACGCCAAAGCTCCAAAAGCTCCATGGGTGGCGGTGTGGGAGTCTCCACAAACAACGGTAAAGCCCGGCATTGTCACACCCTGTTCCGGGGCCATGACATGGACAACACCCTGGCGGATATCCCCCATGGCAAACTCTGTCACGCCAAAGTCGGCACAGTTTTTATCCAGGGTATCCACCTGTAGTTTAGAGACAGGATCGGTAATTCCAAACTCCAGGTTGGTTGTCGGTACATTGTGGTCGGGAACGGCAAAAGTGGCCTCGGGATGACGCATCTTTCGTCCTGCCAGCCGCAACCCTTCAAAAGCCTGGGGGCTGGTTACTTCATGAACCAGGTGTCTGTCGATGTATAAAAGAGCCGTACCATCCTCTTCGGTACGGATTACATGGCTTTGCCAGATTTTTTCAAACAACGTTTGTGCACTCATAACTGAACCTCGCTGGGAAAACATTTTTACTTTTTTAAAAGCGTTAAACCTTGGAGCTACTCTCCCTTGGCAACTGGAGATATTTCTACTCCCTTCAGACCCATCCCATTGATTAAAAAAACTACCTTCAGGGTCTTGGGACATAGCCTGAACAGTGGCTATCAAGGGGTGGAACCTGGACTATATGCTAGAACTAATACTCCATTTCACAACTATTGACAAACGATAATTTTGTCGTTTCAGGTGAGTAAAACTCATCTACAACCCCAGCACAGGAAAATGCAATAAACCAAAAACAAGAGAACAATACCCCTGTTTAGCCCCGTACTGAAGCTCTTTGGTTGATAGCGTGCTGACAACTGCTGTTTCTATGTTAAAGGGAGTTGAGAATGGCAATGGCAACGGTATCTGAAACAAAGTTCAGGTACTCTTTGAACTCTTCTTTTAAATCTCCAATTAAAGCAAGCTCCACCACACAGACCACACGTTCGTTATATAAAAATGGAAAAACCAGGACATATCGTGGTGCACCACTCACCAAACTGGAGAAAATCGGTTGATAATCGTTGGGAACATTATCTAGAAATATGGGTGATTTATTTACCAAAGCCTGTCCGGGCAGCCCTTGACCGGGAGTAAACTGCTCATTAACACTTTCATCTTTTGCTCTGCCCAAGGTGGCGACTGTCTGTAATATTCCTTCTTTATCGACAATAAACAGAGCACCTGCCTGGGCATCGGCAGATTGGGCTAAAAATTGTAGAATTTCTTCGGCTATTTTTGCTGTATCGCGCTCTTTGCTAATTATATCGACCAGATTCAACCTCTGTTTCTGCAACTTGACCATGTTGCTGTTTTTTTCCATCTCCAGCTGTAATCTGTCGTTGGTATCTTTTAAGTTTGCCCGCTCACTGCGCAGTTGTGATGCTTCTAGGTGGAGCCGTCTTGCCAACAACAGAACAATAAAAATAAACAACAAAATAACACCACCAGCCACCCCCATCTGCCAGAGTGATTTTTCCACCTCTTTGATGTTACCTTGGAGATCCTTTACAAGAAGTACAACTGCACTGCCCTCGTAGGAGTAGGTAACTGTACGTGATGCGGTGATGGTTTTCCCTTTAGCGGCGGTTGCATATTTTGTGGCATGTACGTATGAGCCAAGGGAGAACCCCTGCTTGCTGGTTGTTGTTATCTGTATAATATCCGGTTGGTTTTCTCCCCAGTTTTGCAGAAAAACTTCAACCTCTTGATACTCACCAGTTTGCAGATAATTTGTGACAATCTGTGCCAGCAACTCAACCTCAGACTCCAACTGTTGTCGAGTTGAGCGTTCCATCGCAGCATAGTTTTGTTTCGCAACCAGGGTTAGACCACTACCTAAAATAACGCCAATTACTATCAACCCGGCTAACATAATCAAGACTTGGCGAGCTATCTTTGTTAATCTCATCGTGATGGGCCAACTCCCTCCATATCTTTGAGAATAACTCTAAGATTGTCATAATCAGCTAGCTTAACCGGAACCATTTTTGTCATGCTTTTTTTAATGGCTGCCATTGCAGCCCTACCCTCTTTATCTTTGTGAAGCTGGGATAATATTGTCTGTAATTTTTTTACAACTGCTGGTGACAGATCGCCACTGGCGACAAAAAGATGTTCTGAGATTTTGGGAGTTGATGCCAATGCTCGCAACCCTTTTGCGGCAAATTTATAAAATACCGCCTCTTTCACAGCACCAGCATCATAATCACCAGATAGCACCGCAAAAGCTACATTGTTATGGCTGCCCAAAAAAGCATGGCTTTGCAGGCGATCTGCCTTAACACCAGCTTGACGTAGCATATAGTGGGGTACGATATGGCTCATGGTTGAGGCGGGATCACCAAAGGCAAAACGTTTGTTCTCTAAATCCTGCAATGTGTGAATGGGGCTTTGGTCACGAACAATGATTTTTCCCTGAAAAAACGGTTTCCCTTTTATTTCAAAACGGGCAAGCAGAGGTTTGTTGCCATATTTTTCCAACATCATAATGAAAGATGCTGGCCCCAAAAAAGCGATATCAACACGGTTTTCACCGATAAACCGGATGTGCTCATCATAATCTTTACCCACCTTGACAACTACTTTGCGATCCAGTTTGCCCCCGATATATTGCGCCAAGGGGCGAAAACGTTTAATGACTTCACGGCTGGAGAGAAATGGGTGAACAGCCAGGGTCATAGTCCCATGGGAACCACCATGACTACCAGCTACGGCGCGATCTACAGGGACAAAAACAGTAGCGGTCGATAGCAACAAACAGAGCAGGACAAAAGCAAACCTGAGAAAAAATTTGTGCCTTAAAAACTTTGTAGCCATAT
>JADFZS010000092.1 GCA_015232405.1 Magnetococcales bacterium
AAAATAAAGGCAAAACCTTGGGCTTCGCCCAAACCCACAAGGGAGATAATCCCCCTTGACCCCTAATAATAAAAACAATTTTTTTTTAGCACAAATTCCCAAAATTCCTCAACGCTCCTCCATCAACTCCGGCAAAAACCTGCTAATTTGCAGCATTGTCTCCTTACGTGACATCCCAAACGTCAAACGGTGATCGTATAGAATTCTCAATAATAGCTTGTCATGGGATGTTAGTTCGT
The DNA here is from genome assembly GCA_015232405.1 of Magnetococcales bacterium. Lineage (GTDB taxonomy): Bacteria > Pseudomonadota > Magnetococcia > Magnetococcales > JADFYX01. The sequence goes on from JADFZS010000092.1 coordinate 240, forward strand.
TATACCTACCCCTATCTTTAAAAACTGAATCACTCACCAAATCTGAATCGTTGGGTAGCCCCATTATTTGTGCTATCTCCTCCACTACACACGCACGTACATATCTACGTGGTAGATTGTCCGGTATAACCACAATTGCCGCTCTTATCTCCAAACGACGGGTGAAGAATTTTGCAAAACATGTCGCATCGTTTAGTAATATACCCAACTCATGAGGACGATCTTTATAATACTTGCCTACCTTTTTTTTAATGTCGGCAACGGGTATGTAAAAGACAATTACATTAACCCGTTTTTTGTTGAAATTTTTTGCCAGCTCCCGGCGTTTTTGCATGCCATGTGAATAATATAACTCCACAGGATGGCTGGTAATCGTCGATAGATCGTTACTGAAATCTTTTATTTCATCTTCTAGATATGGAGGATATTTACCTTGCAGGCCGATTCTTATAGGATCGACCCATTTTCTAAGCCCCTTCCAGGTTTTGTTTTGATATTCACTGCCAAAGGCTATTATCTCAAAATTTTTAAGAATAATACCCTGCCTTGACTCTTGGCTTTGGCTGGGTGTGGGTAGAAACATCAGCAGTAAAAATAATAAAAATGGATATCTTATGTTCATGGTGGGGTAGGCTCCTTTTTTATCTTGTTTACTTGGTTTCCACCTGTTGATTGTAAACTATTTCAAAACTAAAAACTATAAGGTTGCATGTAGGCTTCTACTACTAGGGGTCCAGGGGAATTATTTCCCTGGCGGGTTTGGGCAGCGCCCAAGGTTTTGTTTTTAAGCCTTTATTTCACAAGCGTGGGGGTTTGGGGGCCTGCAAGGCCACCCAAGGTTCTGCCTTTGAATGTGGGCAGTTTTCGATTTTAATTACTTTTAACTCTATTTTTTATAAGGCAAAAAAAAAGACCGCCTTATTTTCTTCTCTGGCGGTCTTTTTTTTATTATCTAATCTTTTGCTGCCCGTTTCTCTTTTTTCCTCTCATGCTCTTTTAACAGTCTCTTACGCAACCTGATGCTTTTTGGTGTTACCTCTACCAGCTCATCATCATCAATAAACTCCAACGCCTGTTCCAACGATAGTCTGATGGGTGGAGTCAGGTTTATGGATTCATCATTACCAGATGCTCTGATGTTGGTAAGCTGCTTGGCCTTTAAAGGGTTGACCACAAGATCATCGTTACGGTTGTTGATGCTGATAATCATACCCTCATAAACCGGCTCCCCAGAGCCGATCAAATGCCTACCCCGTTCTTGTAGATTCCACAAGGCAAAAGCTACCGATTTTCCAGCCTCTTTGGCTATTAAAACACCGTTTTTACGCTGTCCGATAACCAGAGGAACTTTAGGTCCATATTTATCAAAAACGTGATACATCAAACCCGTACCAGAGGTCATGGTTCTAAATTCGGTCTGAAAGCCGATTAAACCACGGGCGGGTATCTCATAATCCAACCTTACCCTCCCTTTACCATCGGGTATCATATCTTTCAAATCACCACGTCGCTCTCCCAATGCCTCCATAACCGATCCCTGATGGCTATCTTCAACATCAACGGTTAGCTGCTCATATGGCTCCATCTCCTTGCCATTGACAATGGATATAATGGCCTCGGGACGTGATACACCCAGCTCAAACCCCTCTCTGCGCATGGTTTCAATTAAAATACCAAGGTGCAACTCACCCCGGCCTGAAACCCTGAACTTATCGGGATCGTCAGTCTCCTCAATACGCAGGGCAACGTTATGCTCCGCCTCACGATAAAGACGCTCTCTTATCTGCCGGGAGGTGACAAACTTACCCTCCTTACCTGCCAATGGCGAGTTGTTAACCTGAAATGTCATGGTGATGGTGGGTTCGTCAACCGTTAGAATATCCATAGGCTCTTCGCATTCGGGATGACAGATAGTATCGGATATACCCAGCTTATCAATGCCGGTAAATGCGATTATCTCACCTGCAGTTGCCGATGGAGTTTCAACCTTATCCAAACCCAAAAAGCCAAAAATCTGCAACATTCTTGCACTACGGGATTTACCATCGGCATCGATAACCGAAACCATGGAGTTGGCCTTGATAGAGCCACGCTGCACCCGGCCCACACCTATCAACCCGGTAAAGCTGTTGTAGTCCAGGGATGAAATCCGCATCTGAAACGGTCCGTCCGGGTCTACATCAGGATGAGAAACATGGGAAACAATGGTCTCAAACAGTGGGGTCATATCATCGTTTGGTGCTTCAAGGTCGGTGGTAGCAGTACCAGTAAGAGCAGAGGCATAAATAACCGGAAAATCCAGCTGCTCATCTGTCGCTCCCAAGCGATCAAAAAGATCAAAGGTCTGCTCCATAACCCAATCCGGCCTTGCACCGTCCCGGTCTATTTTATTGATAACCACAATGGGCTTATAACCCAATGCAAACGCTTTTTGCGTAACAAAACGGGTCTGGGGCATGGGGCCTTCCACTGCATCAACAAGCAGAAGCACCGAGTCAACCATGGATAATACTCGCTCTACCTCACCACCAAAATCGGCATGGCCTGGGGTGTCAACAATGTTGATACGAAAATCGTTCCAATCGATAGCGGTGTTTTTCGAGGTGATGGTAATTCCCCGCTCTTTCTCCAACGCGTTGGAGTCCATAACCCGTTCTTGGGCTTTACCACGAGTCTGTAAAGTACCAGACTGTTGCAAAAGTTTATCTACCAGTGTGGTTTTGCCATGATCAACATGAGCAATAATGGCAATATTTCTTAGTTTACGAATCACGATGTCCAACCTTGTCAAATAGAGTGATATATTAAAAAAAAACAGCCAACCCAAAAAAGGCCCACTTTTTTGCATTATCTTAATGATTAAAAAAACGGTATGAATGAGCAGTTTTGAAAATCTTTTTTTTAATGCAGCAGGGGGAGCCAAAAGCAGGGCAGGGGATGGTTATTTCTTCTTTTTGATTTTGCTCTCTTGCCAGAGGGATTCCAACTCCTCCAACGAACTCTCCTGAGCACTACGGCCCTGATCGAGTAGTTTTGCTTCCATATAACGAAAACGGTTTTGAAACTTATGGGTCGACTGTCGCAACGCTGTCTCCGGGTTTATCTTTAGATGACGAGAGAGATTAACCATGGTAAACAAAAGATCACCGATCTCTTCAGTCATGCCAGCAACATCTTGGGCCTCTCTGGCTTTTTGCAGCTCTGAAAACTCTTCGTCAATTTTCTCAAGCACCCCATCAGCATCGGCCCAGTCAAAACCCACTTGCCCCATTTTTCGCTGCACCTTGGATGCCCATAAAAGAGCAGGAACCCGGCTGTTGATATCATCAAAAATCGAGACAGGCTTGCTGTTAGCCTCATCCCTGTTTTCAACCAAGCCGTTTTTCTCTTCCCTCTCTTTTCGTTTTATCTCTTCCCACAAACCAGGAACCTCATCCGCACCATTGATACTGCCGGATTTATCACCAAATACATGGGGATGACGACGTGTCATCTTCTCGGTTATACCCCGAATGACATCATCAATGTTAAACTGATTGCTCTCCTCAGCTATCCGGCTATAAAAAACCACATGAAATAGCAGATCCCCCAGTTCATCCTTTAAACCAGCAGCATCTTCACCCTCGGCAGCCTCAATAACCTCATATGCCTCCTCAATGGTATAAGGAATCAAAGATTGCCAGGTCTGCTTTTTATCCCAGGGGCAGCCATTTTCAGAGCGCAAGCTCGCCATTAGCTGGGCCAGTTCCTGCATGGCCTCTCCCGGAGCATCTTTTTTCACATTTTTTTTCAAGGTCATGTTAACTTTAATAGGCGGGTGAAAACGGGTTTGCAAATATTAGATAGTCGCCATCTATATTAATATCGGCGGATATTGCCATGTTTTGCGACGTTGGAGAAGGTTTGAAACGGATATTTTTATATTTATCTTACTATTTATCTCTTTTTCCTGTTTTACCCTCTTTATGTCTGGTTGTGGTATGAGTGTTGCATGCTGTTTGGCTGAGTATTGTAGTGTAAATTAACCAGAAATGGAGAGTTTTGATGGATAGTGGACTATACGCAGCAGTCAATGGAGCTTTAAGGACCGAGATGAAACTCTCTGTCTTGACCAACAATCTGGCTAATGTCAACACCACCGGATTTAAAGAGGGAAATATCACATTTGACTCCTTTATGACCTCACCAGGACCAGAGCAATTTCCTCTACCTGGGGACTCTTTTATGGGTCTTAAAGGTCCGGGAGATATACCTTTTCCCTTTAGCAACCCGGCAACCAACGCATTGAGTGTCACATATCCAGCGGCCCCATCAACCACCACCAACACCATGCAGGGCGGTTTGAAGCAGACTGGAAACCCATTGGATGTGGCTATCAATGGTGAAGGTTTTTTTGTTCTCGATACTCCCGAAGGTAGACGCTACACCCGTGACGGTGCTTTTGAGGTAAACCAAAGGGGTGAATTGGTAAACAAAGACGGCTTTAATGTCATGGGTACTGGTGGTGCCAGACTGGTAATCGGTGATCAGTCGGTAAGTATCGGTGAAGATGGCACTATTTCCAATGCAAATGGTCAATTGGGTAAAATACAAAGAGTTGGCTTGCCAGCTGAACAATTGAAAAAAGTAGGTCAAAATGTCTACACCGCTCCCCAAGAGAGTGAGATACCTATTGATGGTACTGTGGGTGGTGTGCAACAAGGATTTTTAGAGGCCTCCAACGCTAACGCAATCCGTGGCATGACCCAGATGATCGAGGCCAACCGTGCTTTTGAAAGCTATATGAAGATGATTCAAACCCTGGATGGTATTGACGCTCAAGCCAACCAGATTGGTCGTTTAAGTTCTTAATATATTTAATTATAAGAAATTTTTTCCTTAACATAGTGAGATAAAACCATGATTCGTGCTCTTTGGACTTCCGCAACTGGTATGCAGGCACAACAAACAAATATTGACGTCATCGCCAACAACTTGGCAAACGTCAATACAACAGGCTTTAAACAGTCTCGGACTTCGTTCCAAGATCTGCTCTATGCCAACATTCGCCCAGCTGGTAGTGAAACATCAGATTCTGGAACCTCAGTTCCAGTGGGTGTTCAGCTTGGTCACGGTGTCAAAGTTACCTCAGTGGGTAAAGAGTTTACCCAAGGTAGTGCAGCCACAACCAGCAACGCTGCTTTTAACGTTGACTTGATGGTTCAAGGTAAAGGTTTCTTCCAGGTGGAGCTACCAAACGGAGATATCGCCTATACCCGTGATGGTAGTTTTGAGATCAACAATCAAGGTAACATCGTTACCCATGACGGCTATCCACTAGTTGGTGGTGCAGTTGGTGTTGATCCCAACACCCATACAAGCATTGCCATTGAGCGTACCGGATCAATCGGTTTTGCCATTAAAGATTCTCCCGGTTTTCTACCAGGAGTAGGGCAGCTTGAGTTGGCCTCCTTTGTCAATCCAGCAGGTCTCACAGCAATGGGTAACAACCTTTTTGTTGAGAGTGTAGCTTCCGGCACACCACAGGTCAGTGTTCCAGACGAAAATGGTATGGGTCATCTCATCCACCACGCTTTGGAGCAGTCCAACGTTAATATGGTAACCGAAATGGTGGATATGATCGCCACACAACGGGCCTATGAAATTGGCACAAAAGCGATTCAAACCGCTGACACCATGCTCGGTCAAGTAGCATCTCTCAAGCGATAAGATAATATAATATGAAACGTCCTCTCATTACTGGCTGTCTGTTTGGTGCTGCTGCTCTATTCATGGCTGCAACAAGTTATTCCCAAGTGGTAAAACGTGTTGATATTGCCGATGGTGTGCAGAAAAGCCTGGCTAATCTTGCCAAACAGACAAGGTCGGGTTTAGTTGTCACAAAAGTGTTTCAACGTCACGACCTTAAGTTAACTGATGGGGAGGTTGAGTGGCAGATAGATGTAGACCCTGAGAGTTTGGTCCCAGGGCGAAACACCATTGCTGTTAATGTTCTGGTGGATGGCGACAGCAAAAAGAAGATACAGGTGTCGGCAATTATCAAACGTATGTTGGAAGTACCCGTCATCAAACGCTCATTAAAACGTGGTAGCTTGGTTAACGCAAAAGATATCAAGTGGAAACGTTTGGAGGTAACCAGAACAATCGATGGTCTATTGGTTGATGAGCAAGATGTAATCGGTATGGTTACCCAGCGATCAGTAAAAGCGGGAATGCCTCTTAGGATGAAATGGTTTGCAGAGCCTTTAGCCATCGATCGGGGTGAAAGGGTGAAGGTTAAATTTGTTAAAGGTGGTCTGGTGATAAATACCACTGCTGTTGCTATGAGCAAGGGCCGTGTTGGGGATACTATTCAACTTCGTAATCCCAAAAGCCATATCCGTTATGAGGCAAAGGTCTCAGCACCTGGTCAAGCTCTAATTCATGCTTGGTAGTTTTAGTGGAGTTTTTTTAAGATGAAATCTAATAAACTTATAATTTCGGCTTTGATTATAGCCATTTTGGGTCTCTCTGGTTGTGGCATGACACGCTCTTCCCAGCGACCAGCAGCTCCAGTTACGGTTGTTAAACCAACACCGCCCCAGATGTTAGCACCAAAAAAAGGTTCTATCTGGCAGTCTACCGACAGAAATACCCTGTTTTTGGATAACAAAGCCCGTAATATAGGTGACATAATAACAGTGATGGTGAGCGAATCTTCATCCGCAGATAAAGAGGCAAAAACCGATCTGTCACGTAGCAACACCAACACCATGACAACAGGCGGTCTAGCTGCCCTGTCAGGTGTAGTCGGAGCTGCCAAGACCGCCCTTTTAGATGGAAACTTGCAGCCTAAAACCACCAATGTATTTGCTGGTGATGGCAGCACCTCCCGTAACAGCACCTTGACAGCCACCATATCTTGCTTGGTAACAGAGGTTCTGCCCAACGGTAATCTACGAATTGAGGGCCGTCGTGACATAACAATCAACAATGAAAATCAGTTTATTCTTCTCTCCGGCATTGTCCGTCCAGAAGATATAACACCAACAAATACCATAACATCGGCTCAAGTGGCTGATGCCCGTATTGATTATTCTGGAGATGGTGATATTGATGATCAGCAGCGTCCAAGCTGGCTCAATAAATTCTTCTCCACCGTAAATATTTTGTAATAATAACGTTCCAAGGCACAGCCAATGCAGAGGAAACCTCTTAACATGTTCAGATTTCTAGTAGCAGCCATAATTTTTTTTCAGGTCGGTTTTGTTGAGGCCGCTCGCCTAAAAGATGTGGTGAATATCGAAGGGGTGAGGGATAATCCTCTAACAGGCTTTGGTCTGGTTGTCGGTCTCAATGGTACTGGTGATTCCGGTGCGGCTTTTACCAACCAATCATTAAAAATGATGTTGGAGCGGATGGGTATCTCCGCCAAGGAGACCGTTAAGGTTAACAATGTTGCCTCGGTAATGGTAACAGGAACCCTACCGCCATTTGCCAGGCAGGGCAGCAGATTGGATGTAACCCTATCTTCTTTGGGTGACGCCAAATCTCTACAGGGTGGTACTCTTATAATGACACCCCTAAAAGGGGCCGATGGACGTATCTATGCTGTTGCCCAGGGGCCGTTATCCATCGGTGGCTTTGCTGCTGAAGGTGGTGGTGCTGCGGTACAAAAAAATCATCCCACAGTTGGTAGAATAGCCGGTGGTGCTATTGTAGAACGGGAGATCAAGTTTAACTTGAACAATGAATTCTCCCTACAGTTGGCTCTAAAAAATCCTGACTTTACCACAGCAAGCCGGATTGTTGGCGCAATTAACGATCTTTTCGGCAAAGGATTGGCACTTGCCAAGGATTCTGGAACAGTAACTGTTAAGGTTCCTGCCGATTATAAAAAACAGGTTGTCTCTTTTGTCTCACGTCTGGAGAAGGTGCAGGTCGATCCTGATCAACCTGCTAAAATTGTGGTCAATGAACGCACCGGAACCATAGTCATGGGAGATAATGTCCGTGTCTCAACGGTGGCACTTGCCCATGGTGGTCTGAGCATTAAAGTTAAAGAAAACCCCAAAGTAAGCCAGCCTGGGCCACTTTCAGAAGGTGAAACAGTTGTTACTCCCGACACTGACGTTGAGGCAAAAGAGATCGATGCCAAGGTCATTGAGATGGAAGAGGGGGTTACTCTGGGAGATCTGGTTCGGGGTCTAAACAGTGTTGGAGTGACTCCACGGGATTTAATTGCTATACTTCAAGCCATAAAAGCAGCGGGTGCTTTGCAGGCTGATTTGGAGATTCTATAATGGACGGTATTAATTCTGGTATAACTCCTGCAAACTCAATACAGGTTGATAAAGCTAATAGTGGGCTATCGCCAAAAGATACCCTCAGTCTACGCAAGGCAGCAGCAGATTTTGAATCTATGTTTGTCAAGCAGATGCTCACTTCCATGCGCAAAGCTATACCTAAAGAGAAAAATGCGCTGATAAAAGAGAGTGAGGGAGAAAAAATGTTTAAGGATTTGCTGGATGCCGAGTATGCTAAAACCGCCAGCCGTAGTGGCAATGGTTTAGGACTCGGAGCCGCAATGTTTAAACAACTGGTTGCCCGTTATGGTCAGGCACAGGGTGTTGGTGTTGAGAATGTCCCCACTGTGGCCCAGGCAAAACTAAAGGTTGATCAGTTGAAAAATGAGGCCAATGCCCTTGGTGCAGCAGGTCAGGGTAGAGTTGGTAGTGTTGGTGGAAACTGATAAATTACTGAGTTTAAGAACTAAAGATCTTTGTTAGTAAAGTTGGTAGTAAAAGGGATAGGATGTCATGGTTACTAGAATTAAAAATAGGGATGTTGGTCGTCTGAATCGTATTTCCGGCACACGGGTATCCAAAGGTCAAGCTCAAAATAGTGCAGGTAAGACAGCTAAATCACAACGTCAAGATGATGTTAGTGTATCCTCTCTATCTCGCTCTATAGGTATGGCTGGAGAGGCTGCCCATGCAGCACCCGACATTCGCAGTGAGCTGATTTCGCCAATCCAAGAGGCGTTGGCAAATGGTAACTATGAGATTTCCAATTTGGATGTTGCTGATAAAATTTTACGGCAAGTATTGATGGAACGGAAAAAAGCGATCTAGGCGGGATATTGACATGAGCGAAGTAGAGTTTGATCAAAGTTCCGAGGTTCAGCGTTTGCAACAGGTTCTTGAACCTCTAATAGAGTTGTTTGGAAAGTTGCGTCTGCTGCTGTTGGAAGAACGTGAAGCCTTGAATAGCAGAAAACCTGAAGTGTTGGAGGTAGCTTCTGAAAACATCAGAGCCACACTCGAAGAGATCTACAAGACCGACAAACTGCGGCAGCGTTTAACCGCCAGGTTGGGTACGCATTTGGGTTTGAGTGCTGATAAGCAAAATCTAAAAAATCTGGATGAGGCTTTGGGGGGAGGTTCAGGTTTTATCAAATATCGTGAAAGGTTGACTACTGCCATCCAGAGTGCTGAGGTTCTCAACAAGGAGAATCAGGCAGTTTTTACCGGGGTTCTTACAGCGACCGAGTCTATGCTTAAAATTTTGAAAGAGAGTACGCAAGGTCCAATCTCTTCATATAACAGGCTGGGTAATCGTCAAACTGCTGCTAACTTCCATTTTCTGTCCAAGCAGTTCTAAGGGAGGCAGCCTAAGCTATGTTAATCCTGACAAGACGTATTGGTGAAAGTTTAAATATTGGTGATGAGATAAAAATCACCCTTTTGGGTATCAAAGGTAATCAGGTTCGTATCGGCATTGATGCACCAAAACATGTTGAGGTCCACCGTGAAGAGATCTATGACAAGATCAAACGGGAGACACGCAAAGCAAATACTAAAATTTCCGATGATGCGTTGGAACAAGCCTCGCGCATACTATCTGGTAAAGGCTAAAGCAAACAGTATGGCCCCGTATATTTCATAAATTTCAACCTAATGGTGGTTACGCAAAATTTATGAAATATACAGGTGTTGCCTATACCGTCAGCTAAAAGGTTTTTACTGACTTAAAATGCTGTAAACCTGCCTCTCTGTTAGCTCTACATCCTGTGCAATGTCTGGCACTCTTTCACCTGCATCATAACGGCGAATAATCTCTTGGTTGCGTACGGCTCGTCTGGCTTTTGCTGCTCTGGCAATGGAAATTGTCTCGCCACCAAAATGTCTACTCATTAAATTGGCCTTCTCCAAACCCAATAATTTTGATAGTTTGTGCTGTGCTTTCATGTTTTTTGGTATAAACAGTCTGGTACCAGCACATTTATTAAGCAGGGTTATGGCCCCTTCATAACCAATTACATCTTTGATATCTGTTAGCGACTCGGGAAATTCTGATTCGGAAATATTCAATTGTGATGCTCCTTGACTAGTTAATGTTGTATCCGAAAACAACAGTGAGATATTACTCTGTAAAATGGGATATGAAGTTGTTCAGCAGTTGTATTTCGTGCTAATTTTAGTGAGGAAAACAAATATTAACCTGATTTATGACAGCTATAGTTATAAAGATTGTTGAGTAAAAATTTTATTGGTGGTTTCATGGTTCGCAGGATTTTACGTAAAATCATAACTGGTTTGCAAAACGAGCTCTCAGGTCGTTTAAAGCAGCAGGTATATTATATTTCTGACTCGTCTAACTGGTCATTTAAATGGGATGCTCACTATATTTCCAAAGGTATGTCCCACCAGCTGCAACATCCTGTATTGGTTACAGTTGATCCCTGGTATTTACGCCATCAAACCTTGATTTTTGGTAACCGTTATCCATGGTTTTTTGGTCCTAGAGATGCTTTACATAGCTCTAACAAGATTGTTGTTACCTGGTTTCATGGTGACCCTTCTGATCCCGAGCTACCCATGCAAAGAATGTTTAAACAGCTACCAGAAGTTTTCGATCGGGCTGACCGTGTTGTTGTAACCTGTAACCACTCTGCCAACGTATTGCTAGAACATGGGGTAGCAGCCCAAAAGCTGGTTAAAATCCCTCTAGGAGTGGATCTAGGGGCGTTTGTTGCCCCAGATAGCATACAGCGACATCAAATCCGTAAAAAACTTGAAATCCCCAATGACGCTTTTTGTATTGGATCATTTCAGAAAGATGGCTCCGGCTGGGATGAGGGGTTGGCACCAAAGCTTCTTAAAGGCCCGGATCTTTTTCTTGCAACCATGGCTATTTTAAAAAAGCGACATCAAAACTTGATGGTATTACTCACAGGTCCGGCCCGTGGTTATGTAAAACAGGGTTTAGAAAGGCTTGGTATTGCATATCGGCATAAATATTTTGATGAATATCTGGATATTGTCCCATATTACCAAGCATTGGATCTCTATCTTATCGCTTCAAGGGGAGAGGGGGGGCCAAAAGCTCTGTTAGAGGGAATGGCTTGTGGAGTACCAATAGTTTCCACAAGGGTGGGTATGCCTGCAGACATTATAAAACAGGGTGAAAACGGTTTTTTAGCAGATATCGAAGACTCCTTGGGGTTGGCAGAGCATATTGATAGGCTGATGACTGAGCCAGCTTTGTTAAAAAAATGTTCCGACGGTGGGCTTGAGACCATACAACAATATGATTGGCAAATCGTCGCTGATCAATATGTGGATATGGTTAAAAAACTGTAGGTAGTGATGTGGGGTTGTCCTTAAGTTGCAGGTTAATTTTTTCTTCCAATAAAATAGGCTCCTGAGTGGATGATATGGGCCTGTTTATATTTGGCAATCAATATATCAAAATATTTTAGCCAAAAGAGCAACCAGGTGAACATATCCACCAGTACCCCGTACAGTAGTTTACGATTAAAGGAAAAAAGATTAGCCAAAAAATGGATTAAAATGTGGGTTGTTGTTGAGGCTGGTCCCCGGTTGAAACCGCTGTCAAGATTTTCAAACCTGTCACAAATTTTAACCAAACCATGGTGGGAAAAACGGTAAAAATCATCAGGATCACCGTGAAATGGGAAGACAAAAGGGGTGTTTATATATACTGTGCCACCCGGCTTTAAAACCCGGTATATCTCATCGACAACCAGCCATGGTTTTTCCATATGTTCCAGTGCGCTTACCGCAATAACACAATCAATTGAGTTATCATTTAACATATCCAACCTGTGGGCATCGGCCACTAAATCCACTCCTGGTCCTGGAACTATATCCAAACAGATCAATTTACAGTTTTTAGGCGGACTACCAAAAGCGTAACAGCCGCGAGCATTTTTGCCGCCAATATCAAGAATGGTCCCACTTTGTGAAAGTTGGCTATAAGGATTGATCTTAAAATTGTTATATTGAAAATTTGTTGAAGGGGGTTTTGGTAAGGAGTGATAGAGCTTTTTCAGGACATTGATGAGTCTTTGGGATAGCATTTTTTTTGCACCTGTTTAATCAAGCCTATTAACATCCAATGTTAAATAAATAACAGATTATCTTGAGCATAATCTAGGATTATTGTAAGTCACCTAGCGTTGCGTTCATTGTACTGATAAACTGATTGTAATCGTTAAAACTATAAAACGGTATTTATTGTTCTTTTAAGTCTGTTTGTGACCAACCAACAACTGAATGATATTGCATGAGGGATCTTTTTTTAACTCTGTTTATTTTTGGCATGTTGCCGGGAGCCTTTTTTCGACCCCACATTGGTGTCTATCTTTGGGCTTGGGTTGCCTATATGAATCCCCACCGTTTGACCTGGAGCTATGCCTACAATTTCAGGTTTAACTATTTTATCGCCATTGCTACCATTCTTGGTATCATAGTTTTCTGGAATAAAACAGTTAAAATTCCCCGCAACTACACAGTTTACTTCCTGTATGGTTTTTTAGTGTGGACAGCAATCTCCAGCTTAAACGCAATCAACTACCCCTGGCATGAATGGCAGCAGTTGGTAAAAATTTATATGATGATCACGGCAACCTTTTTGTTGATTGATTCCAAAAAGGCAATATTGACCTTGGTTACCATCATCACTCTATCCATTGGTTATTTTGGTATCAAAGGTGGGGTGTTTACAATTACAACTGGTGGTCAGTTTCAGGTTTTAGGACCAGCCAGATCATTTTTCTCCGATAACAACATGTTCGCTCTTGCTGAGCTGATGGTTGTTCCCATGTTTCTTTTTTTGCGTACCCAATTGAAAAATTTCTGGTTACGTTGGCTGTTTGTCATTCTTGCATTGCTAGCCGCACTCTCTGTGATTGGAAGTTATTCTCGGGGTGGTTTGGTCGGTTTAATTGTAATTACATTATATTTCTGGTTGCGAACCCCTGGAAAAATAAGAATAGCTCTGCTGCTAGCAATGGTCATGCCCTTGGCATATAATTTAATGTCAGAGAGATGGCAGTACCGTATGATCTCTATGGTTGAAAAGGTTGAAATACCAAAAGTTGTAACAGAGTATTTCTCAGAACCAGCACTATTCGATCCAGAAAATGATCCTTTCCCAGAAGATGAAGAGTCTGACGAGCTTATTGTTGATGATAGCTCTGTTGCAGGCCGTATCCAGGCTTGGACCCTAGCTTACCGTGTTGCAATAGACAGACCTTTCGTTGGAGGAGGTTTTAGAACGTTCCATCTAAATGTATTCCGAAAATATTTGCCCGGTGCTCAACGCCGTGCTGCCCACAGTATCTATTTCCAGGTTCTTGGTGAACACGGGTTTGTTGGTTTTGCTGTTTGGACATTTATGCATCTTACTGGTTTTTTGACCAGAAACAGAATTATGAAAAAAACCAAAAATATACCGGAACTATTATGGGCTCATGAGCTGGCTAGATTTATCGGGATCAGTATGATTGGATATTATGCTTCTGGTGCATTTCTGGGATTGGCCTATTTTGATCTGCCTCTGCACTACATATCAATTTTGGTAATTATACAGACCATAGTTTTAAGAGAGTTATCAAAAATTGAGACCCCTCCACCTAAAAAAGAAGGTAGGTTTCCTTTCCGATCTATAGAAGAGCTATCCAAAAATTAACATGATAAAAGGCGGGTTAAAAACCTTGACGGCCCATGGTATACTCCATTGTTGCAACCCTGTTGTATACCTCTGGATCGTTGATTAACTCCATATTGAAATACTGTTTCATATGGGGAAAAGAGAGATCAATTACCTGCCCAAGATAGTTATCTTCAAGGTAGAATGGCAGAGCTTTTTTGCGGTGATATTTTGCTCGGTAAAGGTAGCCACGCAGCCAGATTGGACGTCTTGTTGATTTTAAGCTTGAGAGACGGTGAAATAATCCCGGTAAACTTGAAAAATTATAACCATAAACACTGTTGTATGCGGCAAGTTTAGGGTTGAGTTTTTTAATCATTTCTGCTTCTAGTCGACCATGTTCTTTATATGCAAACGGTATTGACCATGTATCTTTGATGATAGAAGGCTCTAAAAATGGAAAAGCTGTCCAACCAATGCGACAGTTTATGGCGGCATCCCTAGCCGTCCAATAACGGCCTCTTAGTAGTGGATAGGCCATTTCAACTCTTCCTCTATCATTCCACTCTGCCCCATCACCCAACGCTTTTGCAAAGGAGTTCTCCATGTTTTTCATGTAGCTGGTTGCACAAAAAGCTTTGCTACATCCCTTGGGATCATAACGGGAAAAAAAGGCCCATATTAGCTGCTTTATTGATATGGGGGAGTTTGGTAGATAAAAGAAGTTTCTGTATATCTCTCCGGCCCCACCATTTACAACCAAATGATCTTGGGAACGCTTAACACGGTCGCTGCTATCAACCCCAGAGTCAAATAGACCTGAGAGCTTCCAGCCATCAAATATGGCCCAATTTTTTTCCACATGTTCGGCATAGCTATCGGGGTCCATATCCACCAGTGAGGTTTTATCAACCACATCAAGTGGCAGACCTTCACCTATGGCAATATTTTTAGCTGTCTCAACGTCAGGGTCGCCATTGGCTCCATATACAAAAAGAGATGGGGTTACGTTTGCGTCTAAAAAAAGGGCCAGTATCAAACGGGAGTCATACCCCCCAGATAGAGCGGTATTTATTCTATCGCCAAAACAGTTGCGGTATATTTTAAACAGTGCGCGCAGTCTGGTTAATTGATCGTCAACACAGTCTTCAAAGGATAGTTTTACAGTTGGTTGTTGCCACAGCAAAAGGTTCTCTTTATTTATGAAGGAACAGTTTTTGTTGAGCAACACAGCTTGGTTGTATGGGACGGAACGAATTTGACTGATAAAGGTTTTTTCGCCAAATGTGTTGCCGTTGAAGGCAAATTCATAACAGCCCTGAACATCTATCTCCCTATGTGGTATTAGATCAAGAATAACTTGAAAAGAGTTGGAAAACAGGGTTTTTTCAGGATTATGATAAATTTTAGTAGCACCAAGATTGTCTGTAGCTATGAACAGTTCTGAATTTTTGTTGATAATCAGGGTGAACTGACCGTGGCAACGTTGCCAGTCCAACCCTTTACCATCAAATGCTCTGTAGCAGGCTTTTAGTGCAGGTTTGCCCACCAGACCATCAAAAAAAAAGCTGCCGCAATAGGCGATGAAATTATTTTTATCAATCTGTAAAAATGGATTTGCTAACGGCTGTTTTTTCTCTTGTGCATAGATCAACTTTTGCAAAAAAAGCAGTGAATATTCTTTGGATCGAATCTCTTTAGCCTTGTTAAAACCGTTTGCATGCAGAACTTTGCTTACTGCTTTATATGCCGGTTTTAAAGACGGATCACGATTAAGAATAAATATGGACATAATCTATTGGTAGTTCTCTTTTAACCTAGAAACGGCGGTTGGCGGTGCGTACATGGCGTAACATATTGGTTTAGCTGGTGTAACAGAACAAATCGAAGTCACCTTATTGGTGATGAGACTTTGATCTGTTATGCCAGATGAATCAATAGGTTGCGTCAGGTGCGTGCTGACAACTGCTGTTTCTAGGTTTAAGGCTTAAACCTAGATTCGGCAGTTGTAATCCGCTGCATTTTTATTGTTAAATCATCATCAATTGTCACCATAAAACCATTGTTACCCTCATGGATATAGCTCACTGATGAATCTCCTAGAAGTGCACCATTGACCTCTCTTTTCAGTATGTTCAAGTTGTGCTGACTAACAAACTTTTCAATAAAATCTTCGTTGTCAATATTTTTAAGCTCAAAGATGCTTTTTAATAATACCGGCCTTATTAAAATGCTGTTGACCACTTGGTTGCTGTCTGCCTCTATTGTCATGCCTGTACCAAAACTCTGCTGTTTGGAATTAAGTTTGGTATCTTTTGCAATGATTGTGTAAACGCTACTATAACCTGAACGTAAATTGCTGGTTTTATAACCAAAACTAAATGGACCGCCAAATACAAAACTGCCATTTTTCTGTTTTATAAATTTAATATTGTTACGTAAGATCGCTGCATCTTTATAAGCATCTGAACCGCTCTCAAAGTGGCTGTACATGAACTCATCACTTAAAAACAGGTGTCTTTTAAAGCTTTGCTTGATTATCTTGTTAGCCTCATCAATGGACATTCCTATGTAAAGTCCATGTACAACGGGGGGAGCAATATTTGCTAAAATTTTGCTACTGTTTTTATCTTCTTTATCACTGTTGCCAAAGCTCACAATCAGCAAAATAACCAACAGAACAGCAGCTACAATTTTTAATCCATTTTTAGAGTTTATAAACTCTAAAATATTGCCATCTGTCTCGTTGTTGTCTGATTGCTTGGGACTGTTTTGGCTGTTTTTACTATCCATTATAATTTTACCACATCACGGTTTTTGCAGAGGTTTTTTTTCTCTTATCCAGGGTGTTATACCATCTTCAACATTGTAAACTGTGGTGTAGGCCAATTTTTCCATAAGATAATTGGCCAATATTGAAGAGCGATTACCACTACGGCATATTAGAATGACCGGATCATTTTTACCTATTTTGCTACTGAGTGTAGGGAGAAAAGATGGCGGTATATCACCTTTTTTATCAATAAAGGTTAATAACCGACTTCCCTCAATAACCCCAGTCTTCTTCCACTCATCAGGACGGCGAATATCATAAAGTGGTACACCGTTTTTAATGAGGGACTGTAATTTTGTGTTGTCAATATTGGTGTAAAGTGGCTCACTACAACCAGACAGGGATAGTGCTATAATAAAGAAGGCTAAAACTCTTGCTAACATAATATTTTCTCAAAAATAAAACACTGATTGCTCAGTTAGGTGGTAAAAAAAATGCTCTGAATTTGTCTAGAGCTGTTTGTTATGACGTCCAGATGGGTTGTTTAAAGTGGTATGGCAAAAAATGGTACTATTGCTGTATCAACAGAGGAATCAGAGGCTATGGCTTTGCCAGTGGTTGAGCTGATAACTCCATCGTCAAACATTTCGTCCAGAGCCAACACAACATTTCTTGGTAGGTTATAAAAAACAATCACATTGCGTATGCTGTCGTCAATTGCCACAAGAGCATTGGTTCCCAACGCTTCTGCGGTTGCCCGATCCATTAAAAACACCGAGCCAAAATCGGTTCTTATGGTGCTGCCATCGCCTTTGATAAATCCGGCATTTGTGAGATGGACAGGTGCACATGCCATCTCAGAACTTTTACCTCCTGTGGCGGTATTGTTCTCTATTAAACCATTGCCAGCTACGGTATCGGTGGTGCGGTCGTAGTTACAGGCATCAGCAGCAGCGATACCGGATATATCGTTTGCTGCATCGGGTAGATCACCAGGAAGATAACCATATCTCTCTTTAAAGTTACTGCTGGCTATTATCAAGTCGGCAGCTAACTTGGAAACATCCTTACTGTGAGCACCACTTATCAATGAACCGGACATCATGACACCAGTACCGAGTATAAGCCCGACTATAACCATAACTGTTGCTACCTCAATAAGGGTAAAACCACTATCACTGGTGCTGCCCCATTGTTTGTTATGTTTTTGCATATCGTCTCTCTCCATCTATTCTACAACAGACAGTCAGGGATGGTGACACCAGCTGCTGCGATAATTCCCCGTGCCTCGGCTTTTGTCATGCTGATGGTTGTGTCATCATTTCCTGAGGCGGTATCTGGTCCGTAGGATTGAATGGTAAACAGTGTTGTTGTGTTGCTTAATGAGGCAACAATAGGGTTGGTGTCTCCTGTTCCTGTACGGGTGTACAAAATGGGTGTTCCCCATGGATCTGTAGCCAATGCAGAGGTGGAGCTGCCAAGTAGTACCGTTGCCGGATTTCCCAATAGCTGAGTGGGGGTTCCAGTATCCGGGGCCGGGAGTGAACATGATATTCCGGTAAAAGATCCTGAATCCAACATATAGCCAATAATGGCACTTCTAACCTCCAACAGCTGGGAGTTGACATCGGCAGAGCTGGTGGCATTGAGCAGGCAGGGTGGTGGTGTTGCACCAACGGCAACATACTGTGCTGCCCCCTCCTGTTTGGTCATGGAAATAACAAGATTGTCAGCATCCGTGGTTGCCGCTCCTCCATCTAAAACACTAGTGCGGTCTGGTCCCTTTGAGGTGATTGTAAACATCGTGGTGCTACCGCCAACTGTGGAGGTTATGGCAGTGGGAGTAGGGTAATATAGAGCAGTACCCCAAGGATCAGATGTTGAAATACCGCTATCAACTGTGGTCATTGGAGTTGGAAAAGCACAGGAATTAGCAGAAAAATTATCCAGCATATAGCTTATAAACGAAGCTTTGATATCGGTAAGCTGCTCTCTTGCTAAACTACCTGCTGTTTTAAGTGTGCCATCTTCAATTAACGGTCCCACCAGCTCGTCGCTGGAGACAGAAAATACCACATCATCAAAAGCCCCATTGGTGTCACCAGTGTCCGGGTTGAAACCCCGTTTGGTGTAGGTAATTTGAGTGCCTGCTACGGTGGTAACACCATCAGTAATGCCGTTGGTGTTGTCCAGCTCATCTGTACCAATAGGGGCGATATTTTGAAAACCTTTGGCGGTATAAGCCCCATCACCATTGGGACCGTGGGAAACCAATACAAACACAGCATTTGGTGCAGTGGCAGAGGTTATTGTCTCTAAAGTGCCAGCGGAGTTTCTCTCTCTTACATATATCTCACCTAAGAAAGATTCGTTTAAGCCAGCCATTGAGGTTGTCCAGAGATCACCATTAGTTGATGCCTGAGTACTGACATGGTAGAGAAAAAAATTCTCCCAGCCATCCATGGCAACACTACGTGAAACCCCAAGGGTATCCCATGGTAGTATTCCAAATGAAGAAGGAGTAACGGTGCAGTTCTCAACACCATCCGGCATCGTACCTGTACCAGCATTTGCTTCTGTATCAGGGCAGGGGAGGCGCATGTTGATACGAAGAAAGTTTATCATCGCCTCTTTGATGATTTTTTGCCGCTCCTTTGTGACCTTCAAGGCGGCACTCTCTTTTTGTGCTGTAAATGCAGAAATACCAAGGGAGAGCAAAACACCCATGATAACCAGAACAATAGCCACCTCTGCCAAGGTGAAACCATGGTTTTTGCTGGTTTTAGATCTGTTTTTGCCTAAATACATGGGTAGTTGTCCACTTTGTCAGGACATCTCTTAATAATTCTAGTTTAAAGAACTTTTATGAATAATATAAATCAGTTCACAAACTACGCACAGTTAAAATTAATACCTTGGGAGGCCTTGCAGGCCCCCAAACCCCCACGCTTTTAAATGTAAAGGCTTAAAAGCAAAGGCAAAACCTTGGGCTCTGCCCAAACCCGCAAGGGAGATAATCTCCCTTGACCCATAATCCTAGAAACAGCAGTTGTCAGCACGCACCTGACGCAACCTATTGATTCATCTGGCATAACAGATCAAAGTCT
>JADFZS010000093.1 GCA_015232405.1 Magnetococcales bacterium
CTGTCATGACCATACTACTGACCAAGACGGAAGTTGATAAATCGGCTTACGTTGCCGTTGAGGAGACTCTGGAAAATGTGAGTCTTGTAAACGTTCACAACAATCTGACAATAACCGCCATCCGCTCCGGCAGATTGCAAAAAATCGACCTTGCCCACGAGCAGACGGTTGGTTTGGGCAAAAATATTGCTGCCATAATGGTGACCCTGAACAGTGAGCTGAACGGTGATGATGGGTTTATCAAGGTCATGCACGCCCTGCAGCAGGAGTTGACCAAAAAGGCGGAAAAGACAATAGCCAGCAGCACCTTTAATCTATCTTCAGGAACTATTGTCGAAGATCAAGAGGGCTATCTTTGGTTTGGAACCCAGAGCGGTTTGAGCCGTTTTGATAGAAAAACTGAGACCTTCACAAGCTATTGGCACGATCCCGAAGATATAAACAGCCTATCGGACAACGATATTTTTTCGGTTTTTGAGGATAGTACAGGTACATTATGGGTGGGAACAAAATTTCATGGGGTCAACCGTCTGGATAAAAAAAGCGGTAAATTTACCCGCTTCCGCCACAACCCCAACAACATAAAAAGCCTGCCTGACGATGCTATTCAATCTATAATCGAAGATAAAGAAGGCTATCTGTGGATGGCTACCCGTGACAACGGTTTGATAAGTTACAACCGCAAAGATGGTGGTTTTAAACATTACAAACACCAGCCCAACGATCCCACCTCCCTGCCCCAGATGAGCATATGGGATCTATATTTGATGAAAGATGGCAGAATTGTGATCATCCCCTCGACCTCTGCTGTTGGCCTTATCCTCTTTGATCCGCAAAATGGTACTTATCAACAAATAAAGAGCGACCCAGGCAACCCCTATAGCATCACCACCAACACCATACAAGATGCTTTTGAGGATAATAACGGCATTATGTGGGTTGTCCATAATAACGGCAAGGTTGATAATTTTGACCCCAAAGCCCACCGCTTTGGTCTGTACAGGCACAACCCGGCAAACAAACGAACATTGGCAAGCAATGCCCCAATTCCCATTTATGAAGATCGCCGGGGTACTATCTGGATTGGTCACTTTGGTGCTGGTCTTGATCGCTATAACCCAAAAACCGACGACTTTACCAACTTCTCACCGGATTCCAACGACCCTTCAACCCTGCCCCACGGTTATCCTGCCGGTTTTTTTGAAGATAAAAATGGAGATTTTATCGTTTCTACAGCTGATGGAATGGTCCTGTTTGATGGCGAAAAGGGCGTTGTAAAGAGAAGGTTGAGTGATAAAACCTGGTTTTACACCATTTTGCAAGATGTTGATGAACCCGACCTTATATGGGCGGTGGGTTGGGAGCAGAGCTTCAACAGCTTTAACAAAAAAACTGGAGCAAGAACAATTTATCGCCACGATCCCGATAACCCGGAAAGTTTTGCAGCAGTGACCTCTGTACGATTTATCCGGGATAATCTAGACCCGAGAATTTTTTGGATCGCCACCTGGGGAGGTGGTATGGAGAAGTTTGATACCATAAGCAAAAAATTTGTCCATCATAAATATGACAGAAACGATCCATCATCCATCAGCTCCAACACGGTTTTTGATCTCTACATTGACTCTCGCAATAATTTTTGGGTATGCACAGATAGGGGTTTGAATAAGTTTGACAAAAAAACCGGAACATTTAAAAGGTTCACGAAAGAGCAAGGGTTTGAAGCAAAAATAGTCCACAATGTTTTGGAAGATAATTCGGGCCATCTCTGGCTTGGAACCAACATTGGTCTGGTACAGTTTGACATTGAAACCCAGAAGGTTCTCAAAGTCTATACCCAGGATGATGGTCTCCATAGCCATGATTTTTTTCCCACAGCACGGGGACGCACCCTTGATGGGGAGTTGTGGTTTGGCGGCTTTAATGGGCTTAATAGATTTTATCCTGAACAGCTCAAAGAGAATAGAGTCACCCCCCAGATCTATTTGACCTCATTTAAACAGGAGGGTGAAGAGGTTCATTTAAACAAAGCGTTTGAACTTGTAACCACTATCAACCTTGATTGGCAGAAGAATTTCTTTGAGTTTGAATATGTCGCCATGAACTTTACCAACTCAGTTAAAAACCAATATCAATATTTTCTTGATGGGTATGATAAACAGTGGTATCACGCTGACAACAAACGGTTTGGTCGTTATTCCAGCCTGCCGGGTGGCACATATGTTCTGCGTATTAAAGGTTCCAACAATGATGGTTTCTGGAGCAGAACAGATCAGGAGGTAGCCATAACCATAAATGTCTCCTCCCCCCCGTGGCAGAGATGGTGGGCCTATCTGATATATCTTGTTGCCGCTGTTACAGCTATAATATTTTTTGTCCGCTGGCGACTAAAAGTTAGCGAAGAACAAAAAAGACAACTTTCGGCTCTGGTTGAAGAGCGCACACAAAATCTTATACTGGCAAGAAACCAAGCGGAATCTGCCAACAAAGCAAAAAGCCTTTTCCTGGCTAATATGAGCCATGAAATTCGCACCCCCATGAATGCCATTTTGGGATTTACCCAAATTCTTCTGCGTGGCTCATCCCAAAGCCAAGAAGATAAGAACAACCTGACAATAATACACCGCAGTGGTCTAAATCTGCTGGATCTCCTCAACGATGTACTTGAGATGTCAAAAATTGAAGCTGGTCGCATCACTGCCAACAACTCAGCTTTTGATCTGCAACAGCTCCTTGAAGATCAAATATCCATGTTTAGAGCAAAAGCCTCTGATAAAAATCTCTACCTCAATCTTGTAATGGAGCCGCCCATACACAGATATATCAAAACCGACCCCGGCAAGCTTAGGCAAATTCTGGTCAACCTTATTGGTAACGCCATGAAATTTACCCTAAAAGGGGGAGTGACGGTCAGGGTAAAAC
Organism: Magnetococcales bacterium; assembly: GCA_015232405.1. Classification (GTDB taxonomy): domain Bacteria; phylum Pseudomonadota; class Magnetococcia; order Magnetococcales; family JADFYX01. Next base: position 2,923 of record JADFZS010000093.1, read on the forward strand.
AGAGCCAGTTAGATGAAGACAAAATTACCTTGATAGTTGAGGTTGAAGATAGCGGTGTGGGTATTTTGCAGTCTGAGATGGGCAGACTGTTTAAACAGTTTGAGCAGACATCAAGTGGTATAGATGAAGGTAGCGGAACCGGGTTGGGTTTGACCATAAGCCAGGAGTATGCCCATTTGATGGGAGGAGAAATAACCGCCTTCAGTCAAAAAGATAGCGGCTCACTGTTCCGTTTAAAAGTTGAGGCTTTACCATCTTACCAAACTGAAATTCAGCAACCAATAGAGGCAAGAATACCCACAGGTTTACTGTCGCCCCAGGGTGGTCTGCGCATATTGATAGTGGATGATAAAGAGGAAAACAGGCTGTTTCTAAACCACATTTTGGATGGATTTGGTTTTATGCTCAAAGAGGCTGTTAATGGTAAAGAGGCGGTAGAAATCTCTATGGCCTGGCAGCCGGATCTTATCTTCATGGATTTAAAAATGCCTGTCATGGATGGTTACAAGGCGACAAAAAAAATTAAAGAGCTGCCCATTTGCCAAAAGATAAAAATTGTCGCCCTGACAGCCAGTGCTTTTGAAGAGGACCAAGCCAACATTATAAAGATCGGTGCCGACGGCTTTTTGCGCAAGCCGGTACAAGATTTGGAAATATATGAGATGATCGCACGCAAGTTAAATGTTGAATATAGCTATGCAGATGATAAAAAAGAAGAGAGCCAACAGGTAGAAGAGATCTGGGATGGCACCCCATTACCAATAGTTAGTGCCGATAAATTACGCAATGCTATTGAAGCAGGTGATATAGAACTGATGATGAAACTGCTAAGGGAGCTACCACAGCAGTATGGTGCTTTAGCCAATCAGTTAAAGAGCATGGCGCAAAAGTATGAGTATGAGAAGATGATCAACTTACTGGATTGAGGTGTTAGAGCGGTGAAGCAAATAATCCCAAAGGCCCGGATCATGGTGGTGGATGACACCCCAGCCAACCTGGATCTTCTGCGTAATATGCTGAGTAATAACAGCTATCAAACTCTCTGTTTTCCCAAAGGTGAGTTGGCACTTGCAGCGGCAAAAAACAATCCCCCCGACCTTATTCTACTGGATGTTATCATGCCCATGGGTCTGGATGGCTTTGAGATTTGCCGACAGATTAAAGCTGATGATGAGCTAAAGGAGATTCCGGTTATATTTATCAGTGCACTGCAAGAGCAACAAGAAAAGCTGAAGGGATTTCAAGTAGGTGGTTGCGATTTTATCAGTAAACCGTTCCAAGATCAGGAGGTTCTCGCCCGTATCCAGACCCATCTCAAACTCTACAAAAGCCAGAAAAAATTGATTGAGAATGAAACACTTCTGCGGGCAACCCTTGAATCCACCATGGATGGTATTTTGGTTGTTGATAAATTTGGGAAAGTCACCAACTCCAACAACCAGTTCACCAAAATGTGGAATATACCCGATGAGGTAAAAAATAACCGTGATGATGCCACATTGATAAAGTCGGTATTGGATCAGCTACTTAACCCTGATGAGTTTCTAAAAAAAGTTGAGGAGCTTTATCACTCAACCGAGTCCAGCTTGGATTTGCTGGCATTTAAGGATGGCAAAACGTTTGAACGCTCCTCCACCCCTTTGATTGTCAACGGCTTGATTGAGGGTAGAGTTTGGATTTTTAAAGATATAACCCAACGCTCCCTTGCAGAAGAGAAACTAAAAGAGAGTGAATCCAGATTTCGCAATCTCTACGAAAATGCACCACTGGCCTACCAGTCATTGAACTCTGAGGGTAATCTGATTGCGGTTAACAATACATGGTTGAATACACTGGGATATGCAAAAGAAGAGGTGATGGGAAAATGGTTTGGCGATTTTCTTCCTGAAGAGTACAAACCTCTTTTTAAAGAGCGTTTCAAAATTTTTAAAAATGAGGGGCAGATTCATCATGTTGAGTTTAAAATGCTCCGCAAGGGTGGTGTACTTGCCGATGTGGTTTTTGAAGGACGAACCAGCATAGGTCAGGATGGTGAATTTATCCAGACCCACTGCCTGCTCACAGATGTAACAAAACAGCAGCAGGTACAACAGGCGATAAAAAGCAGCGAGGCTAAATTCAAGGGAGTTTATGAATCCAGCATGATTGGCATTGCTTTTTGGCAACGATCAGGAACCATTACCAATGCCAACGATGCTTTTTTAAAAATTGTAGGATACCAAAGAGAGGATCTTAACAACGGACTACTGAGGTGGGATAAAATGACCCCACCGGAGTATGCCCATTTAGACAGAACGGGAATGCAAGAGCTTAGAGAGAGAGGTTTTTGCGCCCCATTTGAAAAAGAGTACATAAAAAAAGATGGCTTAAGAGTACCAATATTGATTGGTGCTGCACTATTAAACAGTGCAGAAGAGATGGATGGAGTTCTCTATGCACTTGATATCAGCAACATAAAACTGGCGCAACAAGCTCTGATACAGGCAAAGGATGAGGCTGAAAATGCCAACCGGGCAAAAAGTGAATTTTTGGCAGTTATGAGCCATGAAATTCGCACCCCCTTAAACGCAATATTGGGTATGGCAGAGGTTATTCAAGAGACCGAACTTGACACCGAACAACTTAGCTATTTTGAGGTGATAAACCGGGCTGGCAAAAATTTACTTACCCTTATTGAAGATATTCTAGATCTATCACAGATTGAATCCGGCAGGATGACCCTGGAGAGAAAAACAATTTCAATCAGTGATCTTGCCAGTGGAGCCATTGATATTCACAACCAAAAAGCAAGTAACAAGGGTCTGCAGTTAAGCTATCAGGTGGATCAATATGTACCTGATAAATTCCAGGGTGACGCAAAGCGGATACGACAGATACTTCTCAACCTTCTTGGCAATGCGGTTAAATTTACTGATCAAGGTGAGGTACAATTAAGGGTTTGTGTTGATGATAAACGGTCCCTGGTTTTTTCGGTGTTGGATACCGGAATTGGTATTGAGGCAGACAAATCACAATTGATATTTGAACCTTTTTCCCAGGCAGATGGCTCCACCACAAGACGCCATGGTGGAGTAGGATTGGGGCTTGCCATTTGCAAACGTCTGGTTGATACCATGAATGGACGCATTTGGCTGGAGAGCAAACTGGGATTTGGCAGCAAATTTCATTTTTCCATACCCCTGACTGCCGATGATTGGAACCCTGCTTTTTCTCCGGCAACGTTGCAAGATAGCTCAAACAACAGACAGCCTGATAACCATTTACAAAATGAAAAAGTGGTACATATCCTTTTGGCCGAGGATAAGGAGGAGAACGCCATGGTAATTGAGGCGTACTTAAGCACAACACCTTATAAGCTGGATGTGGTTACCAACGGTGCTTATGCGTGGGAACAATTTCAATCAGCCAAGCACTATAATTTGGTGTTGATGGATATCCAGATGCCGATTATGGATGGTTATGAGGCGACAAAAAAGATAAGAGACTGGGAAAACAGTCAGGGGCGCACCCCCACTCCCATTATTGCCCTTACCGCTCATGCCATGATTGGTGACGGGGAAAAATCCCTTGCTGCCGGATGTGATGACCACATCACCAAACCCATTAGTAAAACAAAGTTACTGGAGCTTATTGATAAATATGTTAAATAAATTGTACTTGCCAAGGGTGCAATAAAGCCGAGCTATAACACTAAAAGTGCTTGCTTTGCAAAGAGGTATTACAACAGCTCCATCTCGTTTAGATGTTCTTGAATTTTGCTGGCTATGGCATATTTTTGATCAAATGTTAGAGTTTTATCGCCAACCCTTTGCAGGCCAAGCATTACCGCCTGATAGTGGGTATGATATATTTTTTGCTCTTCACTACGCTGTTGCTCATCCATAAACCTTATAATCTTGCTCTGGGTCTCCATCTCTTTTAGTTGGTCCAACAGGCCATCTAAAATGCGAGCATGGAACTCCTGCTCATCTTTTTTGTTGCGTTTGATCCAAAACTCTTCATTTTTATGGTTCATAGCCCCTCTTGCTGTTTTTGCTTTTTTTACACTTGTTTGATTCTAAATACTATCCTTTGATTATTACTGCTTTGCAATAGTTACTCAAGTTCCCACACTAAACCCTTTTCACTTGAAATTTCTGCATATACTCTTATCTAATATAAATGGATAATAGCACCCCATAAGACTGTTTTTTTGGAAAATCAATAATGAACTCAGAATTTAAAGATTTTTACGAGCCACTAGGTCTAAAGCAATCTGCCAGTCAGGAAGAGATTAAACAGGTTTTTCGTAAGTTGGCCCGTAAATACCACCCCGATGTCAACAAATCTGCTGGCAGTGAAGCCCGATTTAAAAAAATTTCTGAGGCGTATGAGGTTTTGAAGGACCCGCAAAAAAGGGCTGATTATGACCAGTTATACAGCTATTGGAAACAGGGTGGTAACTTCCGCGGCAGCCCTGGGGGAAACAGAGCTTCGAGCAATCATTTCAAACAGGGCAATTTTTCCTTTGATGTAGATGAGATTTTCCGGGATCTTTTTGGCGGGCAACCTGGTGGTGCTGGGCCAATGGGAGGCATGGGTGGTATGGGGGGAATGGGTGGTTTTGGCAATTTTGGCAATTTCAACACCCAACACTCTGGCCGAACCTCGCCATTTGCCAATACAAACAGAGCAAAACCCCAACCCAAAACAGTTGAGATATCCCTTGAGGAGGCTTTCTCAGGTTGCAAACGACAATTTAGCATCACAGAGCATGGACGACAGAACAAACAGATATTGGTAACCATACCAGCAGGTGTGACAGAGGGGCAGATAATACGCCTGGGAGCCAAGCCGGGCGACAAAAGCAGCCCAATGAACGATTTGACCTTTAAAGTGCACATCAAACCCAGCAAATTATATCGGGTTGAAGGTCGTGACGTATACCTGGACCTTCCTGTCGCCCCCTGGGAAGCAGCCTTGGGAGCCACGGTTACAGTACCCACCCTTGGTGGCAGTGTGCGTCTTAAAATACCTGCTAACTCTCAAACAGGAAAAACCATGGCCTTAAAAGGTAGAGGGCTGCCAGGTAACAAGGCTGGAACACAATTTATCGTCCTAAAAGTAGTGCTACCCCCGGCAAAAAATGATTCCCAAAAGGCAATTTACAACAAAATGGCCGAAGAGATGGCCTTTGATCCAAGATCAGATATGGTAAACTGAACAGATACTTATTTTAGCAACACACCGTAACCATTTGAATAAACCTAGAAACAGCAGGTTAGTTATCAGAAAAAATCAGACTACAACCTTCATTACTGTTTTTAAAAAACAGTCGCAGTTTGTCCAAGGCATTTTTTTCAATCTGTCGAATCCTCTCTCGACTTAGGGAGAATTGCTCTCCCAACGATTCCAGAGTAACCTGTTTATCGGCTAAAAATCTCTTGGAGATAACTTCTCGTTCTCGAGCATTTAGTTTATTCATTCCTTTGCTAATCAGTTTTACCATCACCTCATGGTGTTCATGCTCGGCAATCTTATGCTCCTGGTTGGGTCGCATATCGGGTATTAGATATAACATCTCCCCTTCATCTTCCATGATTGGCTGGTTGAGAGAGGTATCTGTCCAGCTCATTCTACCATCCACCTCCAAAATGGTTTGGGGGTCTGTTCCAAATTTTTTTGCCAACTCCTCTGCCTCATCGATATTCAGTGGAAACGAGGAATCTTTGGCTTGACGAAGTTTAAAAAAAAGCTGTCTTTTAAGTTGAGTGGTGGCAATTTTTACCATTCGCCATGAACGCAGGATATAATCATGGATAGCAGCACGAATCCACCAAACAGCATAGGTGGCTAATCTATTCCCCCTGTTGGGATCAAACTTTTGTACAGCCTGCATCAAACCAACGGTTCCCTCTTGAACCAAATCAGAGAGATTTAATTTATAATTTTGATACTCTTTGGCAATTTTTAGCACATAGCGTAGGTAGGAGTGAACCAGTTTATGAGCAGCTTCAATATCGTTATCTTCTCGTAGACGTATGAAAAGTTTAAACTCTTCCTCTTGTGTAAGTATTGGAGCTTCATGGGCCTTCTGGATGAATTTTTGCAGTCCAGAGTCGCTATTTTTAACGGTTGGGATAGAAGAACGATAAATGGCGATGGTGTTTGTCGACATCGAAAGATCTCCGTCATGCTGTAGGTTGAACTGGTATCCTTTGTATAGATTTCTGGCGTAGATATACGACCAACTAATAGCTATAGATAACAATGTTGTAAATAAGTTTCAAGGACAAAATCAAGATAGCTCATAGATAAAAACATCATCCCTACAACCATCGCATTTATATGCTTTAATTGCATTTTTGTTTATTTTTCCTGTTAATATCAATTATTTGCCAGATTTTGACTCACTTTTAACCATTGACCATTTTTTATTAAAAACCACCAATTAGGAAACATTTTAGACAGTCTGGACTTAGTTTGAGATATGGTTGCAGCTTTTCTATTCATCACCATTACTCCTACTGTTATAGTTATTTAGGCTGTCAATTAGCTATATGGAACCCAAAACAAAACACCAAATTATTGGTTTAGTGAACTTCTAGCTAACCCCTTTATAATCTATTTAGATCTGGTGGCGGGAATTTCAACTCCAAAAAAAATAAAAAAAATCTCTTGCGTTCAAAACATCAGTACCTATCTGTAATGTCAGAGCTGTATTTTTACATCATAATTAAAAAAATGTTGTTTATTAGTGGGTCCAAATGTCTACATTAAACTGTTATGGCGAGTCATTGAGTAATAGTTCAACAGTTTTTAAGGTTCTACATTGCAACTAAAAACATAATGTTTTGTGCGTTAAAGCAACTCAACTAAACAAATTGAGGTCAAGAGGTTCAAATGGCTATTAAAGAGCTTGATGCAAAAGGGTTGAAAACCCAGCAACTACTGCTGAACATAACTTTTGAAATCAGCAGCATGCAGCCAGGAGATATTTTAAAAGTAGTGTCTGATATTGCCACCTTTGAGGATGACGTGACCAATTGGTGCAATAAAAACAATAAAACCATAAAACAGATTGAGGATATGGGTAGAAGAGTAAAACAGTGTGAAATTCTAGCTTAGTCGATATTCTTTTTTTGTAGCTGACAAATATGTCTAACGCCATATAAAACATAGCTGATTATGGAGAGCTTGATTATGGGACAGCCTGTTAACAACCCATCAAAATTTAACTTTGAAAAAACAAAAAAACTGACACAATTATTGCTTTTTTTCCTAGTAGTTGTCATTGCTGTACAGGGTCTGCTTGTTAATCATCTAATGGGCGAGACCAATAGTAGATCTATCCAAAACCCCACAGAGTTGCCAACGACAAGGGGAGATGAAAGTTGAGATTGATAACGACCTGCTAACCATAACCATCCCCAAAAGCCAAGATAAATTGTTATAAAGCACCACAAAAGCAAATTAAAAGATTGTATGTACATGTAGGAGAAAAGATGTGATTGAGGTAAAGGAATTAAGTCGAAAATATGGCGAATTTAAAGCTGTAGATGATGTTTCATTCCAAATAGAACATGGAGAGGTGGTTGGTCTGCTGGGACATAATGGAGCAGGTAAAACAACCATAATGAAAATGTTGACTGGATATCTAGAGCCAACCACAGGAACAGCTCTAATAGACGGCCTTGAAATTGGCAAAGATAAGCAAAAGATCCAAAGAAAAATTGGCTATCTACCGGAAAACTGCCCCTTGTGGAGTGAAATGAAGGTTGTTGATTTTTTAGATTTTCAAGCCACTCTTCACGGCATCTCCGAAAATGATAAACCCCAGGTAATTCGTAACGCTATATCAAGAACTGGCCTGCTAGAAAAGGCCGATCAAGCCATAAACACCCTTTCACGGGGTTATCGCCAAAGGGTTGGGGTGGCTCAGGCTATTTTACACAAACCAAAAATAATCATTCTTGACGAACCTACAAACGGGTTGGACCCCACCCAGATTCGCCACATGCGATCTTTAATTCAAGAGCTGGCACAAGAGGCAACAGTTATTATCTCAACCCATATATTGCAAGAGGTCCAAGCCGTTTGTAAGAGGGTAATGATATTACACTCTGGAAAACTAGTTGTTGACTCCAACCTTGAAGATTTACAAAACCAAGATCAACTACACCTGACAATTGATAAAAAAGGGGCAGATATTCTTGAAAAAATTCCAGGTGTAAAAGATGTAAATCCCCTACCCATTGTTAATGGCAAACATTCATACATCATCAATGCAGCCCCTGATGTAGCTCCGGTTATCACCTCCACACTGGTTAATTCCCAAATCAAGGTATATGCCATCTATCCCGGTAAACAGGATCTAGAAACGGTGTTTGCTAAAGTTAATAGTGGTGAGTTGGTGGAGGAGAAAACAAAATGAATGAGATTAAGAGAGTTGCCCAAAAAGAGTTTTCCGGTTTTTTCACCTCCCCAGCTGCATTTCTTTTTCTTGGAGCTTTTCTAGCTGTCACCCTTTTTATTTTTTTCTGGGTTGAGACATTTTTTGCCAGAAACATCGCCGATGTAAGACCACTGTTTGAGTGGATGCCGATACTACTGATATTTCTTGTTCCCGCCTTGACCATGCGTTCATGGTCAGAAGAGAGACGGTCAGGTTCAATTGAGATATTGTTGACCACACCAGTTCATCCAATACAGTTGATTGCTGGTAAATTTCTTGCCGGGTTGGGGTTGGTGGCAATTGCGTTGTTGATAACCATTTTTTTACCACTTACAGTTTCATTTATCGGACCTCTGGATTGGGGTCCGGTAATTGGTGGCTACATAGCAGCAATATTTCTATCTGCGGCCTATGTCAGTATAGGTCTTTATATGAGTTCCAGAACTGACAATCCCATAGTTGCCCTGATTTTATCAGCTCTGGCCTGTGGTCTGTTTTATCTGATTGGTTCAACTCAATTTACAACACTTTTTGGTCGTGACATAAGTGAAGCTCTGGTTTTTTTGGGAACCGGCTCCAGGTTTGAAGCCATCACCAGAGGTGTTTTGGATCTACGGGATATCTACTATTATCTATCCATTGTCGGAGTATTTTTAACCCTTAATCTTTTTTCATTGGAAAAACTACGTTGGGCAGGCAACCCCAAAGCAAAAAACCATCACCAGTGGGGGTTGGTGACTTTACTTACTGCACTTAATTTTATTGCTGTAAATTTCTGGTTGCAACCTGTGGGGTGGATAAGGGCCGATATAACTGAGGGGAATATATACTCCCTCTCCTCCCCTACCGAACAGTATATCAAGCAGCTTGAAGAACCACTACTACTGCGGGGCTATTTTACCGCTAAAACCCACCCACTGTTAGCACCGTTGGTTCCCCAGATTAAAGATCTTCTCAAAGAGTACTCCATCATTGGTAATAACAGAGTGCATGTGGAGTTTGTCGACCCTATTGAGAACCCTGAAATTGAAGAGGAGGCAGCCAGCAAATATGGAATCAAACCAGTGGCATTCCAGATGGCAAGTAAATATCAAGCCAGTGTGGTCAACTCCTATTTTGACATATTGATCTCTTATGGGGATCAACATGAAGTGTTGAGTTATTCTGATCTTATTGAGATTAAAGTCAAAGGGGCGGGTCAGAATCTTGATGTAACCCTAAAAAATCCTGAATATGCCATTACCAGTGCCATCCGCAAAACAATGGGCAGCTACCAATCTGGAGGCACGCCGTTTGATACCCTGAAAAACAAGGTTACCTTCAGGGGATTCATCTCCAATAACAATATTCTTCCTAAAGAACTTCTTGAGTTCAGAGAATCGTTAAATACAGTGCTTGATGATTTAAAGGGGCAGTCCAACGATAAGTTCAACTACACTTTTCAAGATCCAGATGACAATGGAGGAGAGTTGGCAAGCCAGCTTAAAGAAAAGTATGGCTTTGGCCCTCAGATCGCCAGCCTGTTTGATCCTAAACCGTTCTGGTTCTACATGGTGCTGGAAAATAGCTCAGAGGCAATTCAAGTACCGCTGCCAAAAGATCTCTCTCGTGATGCTCTTAAGCTCTCCATAGAGGCTGGGCTAAAGAGGATGGCTCCGGGTTTTCTAAAAACGGTAACCTTGGTTCTACCCAAACCACCATCACCATATGGGATGGGTGGCAAACGTTTTACAAGGTTAAAGACATTTCTATCTGAAAATGCCAGGGTTAATGAAGATGATTTAACAAGTGGCAAAGTTCCAGAAGATACCGACCTACTAATTGTATTGGCAGCTAAAGAGCTTGATGAAAAACAGGTTTTTGCCATCGACCAGTTCCTCATGCGGGGTGGCAGTATAATTGTTGCAACATCACCTTTTGATGCCTCCATAAGCAACACCATAACAGCGGTAAAAATAGATACAGGTCTTGAAGATTGGCTTACCCATATGGGGATGGAGGTTGGCGACAAGATGATTCTGGATGCACAAAATGGCTCCTTACCTATTCCGGTAACAAGGTATATCGGTCCCATAGCTGTGCAGGATATCCGTATGTTGCCATATAGCTTTTTTTCTGATGTAAGAACCAAGGGGCTTAACCAAAAAACACCGATAACTTCAGGACTTGGGCAATTAACGGTCAATTGGGCATCACCAATAACTGTTGATGAAGATAAAAACAGCAAGAGAGCAGTGACAAAACTTCTTTCTTCATCACCCAATAGCTGGACAACCAGCCAGTTGAATGTTGTACCAAATGTTCAACAATACCCCGATATCGGTTTTGCCACCCAAGGTAATGGTGCAGCACAAACAATGGCTGTTTTGGTAGAAGGGCGTTTTGACACCTTTTTCAAAGATAAAAGGTCTCCTCTATTAAAAAGGGAAGATAAAGTTAATGAAGAGGAGAAAAAGGAGGGTGAGCAACCACAAAAAGAGGAGGAGATAACCATTTCAACTGTTATTGAACGCTCTTCAGAATCTGCCAGAATAGTATTAATTGGCAGTAACGGATTTGCCGAGGATTCCGTCTTGAATATCACTTCACAAAGTATGGGAACAGAATATACAAAACCGCTGGAGTTTATCCAAAACGCCGTTGATTGGTCCCTTGAGGATCGTGGACTTTTATCAATTAGATCAAGAAGCCACTATTCTAGAATTTTACCCCAATTAAACAAGAGTGAGCAGATATTCATAGAGTATATTTGTTACGGATTGACGTTGCTGGGGTTGTTTGCAGTCTGGTTCTGGAGAAAACAGGCCAAGAAAAAAATAGCGGCACGATATGCTGTTATGTTGGAGGCATAAAATGGAAAAGACCATTCGCAATTTAACTGCTCTACTTGTAGGTCAAATATTTTTAGCTGGGGTACTACTGTTCTCTGGCAATAATCTAGAGGCGATTATACCAGAACACCCATTGTTGGCTCTTGGAAAAGAGAAAATAGATAAAATCGTTATAGAGGCAGATGTAAATAGCAAATTGATATTAAAACAAAAAGATAACCGTTGGATTTTACCGGACCACTATAACTTTCCTGCCGATACAAAAAAGGTGGAGTCTCTTTTGGATAGGCTTAAATCTGTAAAACGTGGACTACCTGTTACCAAATCCAAGGGTGCATTGAGCAGGTTCAAGGTCAGTGATGACTCTTTTGAGAGACGAATATCTTTAGCTGCAAAAGAACAAAACCTAGCCACTCTTTATCTTGGAACATCCCCATCTATGCGTCAGATACATGCTAGAAACAGCGATGACAAAGAGGTTTTCAGCATTAAATTTGCTGCCCATCAAGCACCTGTTAATAAAAAAGATTGGGAAGATAAGTCTGTTCTACAAATTCCTGAGGCCGACATTGAAAAAATTATAGTCGCCGGATTTGCTATAAGCCAGCAAACCACAAAAGGTGAAACACCCACAAAACAATGGCTGGCAGAGAGTCTAAACAAAGGTGAGCTACTGCAAGATGACAATGTAGAGACACTGGTAAGGGAGCTTGCAAACCTGCGGATTGATCATGTTCTTGGAATTAAAGATGAAGAGAGATATGGCTTAAACAAACCCCAACTGCAACTATCCTTAACCCAAAAAGGAGAAGGAAGTGTTGAGTATAAAATCAACAAAATACAAGATGAGTCTATCTACGTACTAAAAGCTTCAACAAGGCCAGAATATTTTGCATTGCCGGAATATGCTGGTAAAAAACTGGTTGAAAATAGTAACCGTGAAAAACTAATAAAAACCCAAGATGACCAAGAAGGCAGCACCTCAGATTGAGGTGCTATTTTTCTACTTAGGCAACAGTTTGTTTGATATAATGGTAAAACTTGATCTTAAAAAATCTACGTCTTTTCCTGTGTTTGAGAATATATTTAACTTTATTATTTTTCTACATCCACAATCTTGAATATAGTTTAGCAGGACTGGTATATCGCCCCATGCTTTTTATGTTTGAAGTATGAATTGACAAAGTGCCTCAAAAATATATAATTTCCCTATATATTTTCAAATAATCGGATAGGGCTATGAAAGTTACACTCACACCAAAGGTTGAAAAAATAGTTGCTTCTCAAATAGCAAGCGGGAACTTTGCCAGCATGGATGAGGCAGTTAATTCCCTTATTCTATCAACTCAAGACATTATTGATCATAGATTAGATGGGTTGGGAGAAGAGATTAGCCAAAGAATTGGTCAATCAGATAGTGATGATATTGAGGTTGATAGGGATTTTTTTACTGACCTTAGAAAAAGGTGTGTTTAGTTTTTAGCTATAATGATTTATCAAATATCAATCTCAAGGCTGGCAAACAGGATCTTGTAGAATATATAGATTATTTAACAAAACAAGTTGGGAAAGATTATACCATTAAATTTATTGACAGGTTAGAAAGAAGAGTTTTCAACCTGCTATCTGAATTTCCAAATTCTTGTGCAGGTAGAGACAATTACAGATACTTTGTTATAGAAAGATATATTGTTATCTATACTGTCGACGACCAATATAAAAAAGTTCGCATTGTGATGTTTGCACATCAAAGCGAATATTTTCTTGTCACATTAAAAAACAGGCTGTGATAGCCAACCATTCAAATCTCTTAAAGTGCAACCATAACATGCTGCTCAACTGTTGGTTTCGGACCTAACTGTTGCTAACCGTAGTCACTGTTGGTCGTCTTTCCTGCCATTATATTACTGTTCTTTTTTTTCGTTGAAGAATTAAACTTTGCCATCTTACAACTTATTCAACAATTTCTCGCCGAGTTATATAATTAATGTAACTTATACTTATTGATAATATAACAGACATCCCTACACCATTTATTTCAATATTTACAGTGCTTCACAAACTTTCTGCATTTTTTACAACCTATAAATACTTCCTAAACTCTAACTTTCAATATTTAAAAAAATAAATAATATCAAATAAATACTTGACTTATAGCATGCTGTTCATCTAAATACTATAACTGAGGGTTCAAACAAATATTTTGGCTTGTTTTTTATTACTTTTAATTATATTTAATTATTTTTATTAATAATTTTGCGATATTACTTATTGTTTTCATCGTTTAAGCCTTACTGTTCTCAATATTTGTTTTTTAACAAAAGAGATACATATCTTTAAATTTTTGTTGTTTTCAAAAGCAAAAGCCAACTAGCAGAATAGTTTTGTCGGTATCCTTGCTACAGAGCATTTTGCTGGATATGGGTTTTGCTGTGCAGAGGGGTGGTCTTTTTGTGAGTGAAATTCGGGATGTTTTGGAGCTTGTTAGAAACGAACTGGATTCGTATTTACGAAATGCCAACATGAGCAATGAAGAGATGGTGATACTGGCCAATATTGTGGATCACAACAATGCAGTATTTGAAGAGACCCAGGGAAAAGTAGTGATGACCCTTGTAAACATTGAACATGACACCACAGTTAGCACATACAACAGAAATGTGCCTGGCAAAAATGGGCAATACTCCATTGTTGCACCACCAATGTATATAAATCTCTATGTCATGTTTTTTGCAAATTTTGCCAATAAAATCTACGTTGATGGACTGGAGAAAATCTCAAATATCATAAGTTTCTTTCAGCAGAATAATTACTTCACGCATGACACACTACCTGACCTCAACCAAAACATCGAAAAATTAAACTTTGATATTGTCAACCTGCAACTTACCGATTTGAACTATCTCATGGGACTTGTTGGTACCAAATATCTACCGACAGTTTTGTACAAGGTACGCATGATTCCATTTGTTGGCGATTCAGTTAAAGGTCACGTCAGTGGTGTTAAAGGGGTTGGCATACCACGTTTACCAAAAACTTCATAATAAATAACGGGAGCAATAAACAGGGTAATGGAGAAAACGGCACAACAGAGCTTAAGGATAAATATCCGCAGTGAGTTTCCCACTGGTAAAACAGTAGAAAACAAAGAGACCGGATATGATTTGAGCTACTCATCTTTGCTGAAAATCCATTTTTTGCACGGTTATTATAATGCAAAAAAGGAGATGGTATGCCCGGATTTTTCAGTTTTGCCAACCAAAGAAACCGCTGAATTAATGAAAAATCTTGATCTAATCTTCAAGGATGAAGGTCAGGGTTTTTCTATTTCGTACAACAAAAAAAGAGAAAAACAGTTACGCCATTATGTCTTAAGGCAGTATAAAACCAACAGCCTTGATCCCGCAAATTATAAGCCTCTGGTGAGTAACCTCTCATTCTATCTATATATCAACAACAGTGACTTTTTTATCTATACAGATATTGGGGTCGATAAAAACCCTGCTGATTACAACTATTTTTTTTCCAACCATAGGATTATGAACAGTGATCACAATTTTCTTCACCTCACTCCACAACCTTATGTAGCAGATGAAGATCTCTCTTTTGTGATCTCTTCACAATTCTCCTTTATGCCACCTAAAGGGACCAAAAAGGTTAAGGTTTTTAACATTATCGGAAGCGAGGTTTATCCCTACCACGACAATTTAAAACAGCCATCTTCATCAACAAACAGGCCTCTTGATGAAGATAGAATAGTATTGGATTTTGCCAATCTACCAATTAACAAATATCAAATTCATTTTTATTCGGATAAAGATAAATTAATCAACTCTCTGCCTGTTCTCAACACCATAAACAACCCAATGCCATTGGGTTTGATCAACCTAATGTTGTGCAGACCATCCGAGCCTGATAATAAAGCAGAGCCAAACCAACAAACTATGTTCCCAATACATAACACCGATACAGACAACAACAAAATAAATGCAAAATCAAATAACCCTGATGGCTCTAAACCCAACCATAAAAGCGACAATATTGCACCTGTAGAGTATGGGATATTTTTCAAGGAAAGATCCACCAAATGGCGGTATTTCATCGTTCCTCCCTCCTCTTCACAAACCATAGAAGATCTGCAAATTGTCTCAAACTGTGATGGCTATTCTAAAACGTTTTTTGAATGCAAAAAAAGTGACCTGCCCACGGTAGAAAAAGCCAGATGTTATGTATCGGAAGGGGAAATTCCCATTCATCGTAAGTCTGAGTTTAACTTTCAACTTAATGGACGCATAGGTTTGATGCCCCACGCAACGACACTTAAAAAACGTCTTCCGGTAGCTTCAACAAAGCAGATTGTACCAGAGCCAAGCTGTAGTGAGAATTGTGAATATCGGGATATGTGCACAATTCCACAAAACAAAACTCAATGTTATTCGGATATTTATGTTTACATTTAAACATTTTATGGGAGCAGGATATGTATAAAAACAGAAAAACCCCTGGAGTATACGTGACAGAATTGGATGCTTTTCCACCATCAGTTGTCAGTGTGGAGACGGCGGTTCCTGCCTTTATCGGTTATACCGAAAAGGCGGTTATCGACGGCAAGCCGGTCTTTATGAAACCTGTAAAACTAACCTCTATGGTTGACTTTGATGCAATTTTTGGTGGTGGTTATACACCTAACTACAACATTGTGACAACAGGAGAGGAAGAGCAAGCTGCCAATGATGCAGCCAAAGAGGAGGCGGAACAGAATATTGAAGAGGGTTCTGCTGAGGATTATGACTTTATTGCCCATGATGAAAACGGCAAAAAGCTCTATTGCCAGTTGGAAAAGGTTGGTTCCACAACCTTTAACCTCTACAACAGCATGAAGCTTTTTTATGCTAACGGTGGTGGTAAATGTTATGTGGTTTCAGTTGGTGATTATGAAAAAGGGCAGACCATCAACAAAAACCATCTAAAAAAGGGTCTGCGAGCCATAGGTGACGAGGTTGGGCCAACCATATTGGTTGTGCCTGATGCGGTACTTATTGAGGCAAATGATCCCAAGGTTCCCTATAAATCATCGGGGTATGCCGAAGTTGCCAAAACCATGCTCAAACAGTGCCACGATCTCCAGGATAGGGTGGCAATTTTAGATGTTTACGGCTCTGGTTATGCTAAAAAGACCAATCTTGATGATGTAGCAACCCAGTTCCGCACCGATGTGGGAAGCAACTATCTGAGCTATGGTATGGGCTATTTCCCATTTCTTACCACATCCATAGTCTCCCTGGATGATGTGAGTTTTCAAAACATAACCACAGAACATCTTCTGCCGCTATTAAATGCCGAGGTGGATATGCTCTATCCTGTCACACCGGGCAATCCAGATGCAGCCGAAGAAAAAGATAAAGCAGATAAACCCCACCCCAAAAATGCCCCTTTGAAGGCTGAAATCGCCAAGATTGCCGAAGCCAAGACAGCAGAAGAGGTGACAAAGCTGGATCAAAATTTGGTGGCTGCAATTCCGCTATTGAAAGATATTGAAAAGATAATTGTCACCAAAAACCAGACCCTACCCCCAAGTGGTGCCATGGCAGGGGTATTTTCGGCTACTGATAGCCCGTCTTAAGCGATTCGGCACATTTGAAACATCTATCTGATTGATATCGTTAAAACCAACCCCAAAAGGTC
>JADFZS010000094.1 GCA_015232405.1 Magnetococcales bacterium
TAGAAGTTATCCGCATTTTTTTATTGCTGATTATCTTTATATTTCTCGTAAAAGAGGGACAAAAAAGAAAAAAGTTGGCAAATAGTGGTTGGAACATGATCCTCGGAGGTTTTGTTTTGCTCCTGTTTGGCAGTGTTATGGACTTAACTGATGAGTTTGACTCATTGGCTGCATATGTTGTTGTTGGGCCAACAGATGTTCAGGCTGTTTTGGAAAAGCTGGTAGGTTTTTTAGGTGGTTTGTTACTACTGGGTATAGGGTTGATACGTTGGATTCCTTCTGTTGAGGCAATTGATACCAACAAACAGCGACTTGAAGAGCTAATAGCCAAAGAGACTCAGGCAAAAGAGGCCGCAGAGGAGGCAAATAGAGCAAAAAGTGTGTTTTTAGCTACAGTAAGCCATGAAATTCGCACTCCCCTAAATGGAATACTTGGCTATAGTCGTCTTTTAGAGGAGTTTAATGGTAACTGCGGAGTTCCTGAGTGCGCCCATAGATTGTCTCAACTTCAGAAGGCTGGCAGGGTTTTGCTCAATCTAATTGATCAAATTCTTGATATTTCAAAAATTGAAGCTGGTAAGCTTGAGTTACAAGAAGAGGCTGTATTATTGCAGCCATTTTTATCTGAAATTGTAACAATGTTCTCTTCACAAACCAGTGAGCGTGGTAACTCTTTGGAGCTATCTTGTTCTCATGATCCTGGAATTGTTATTGTTGATAAAATCAAACTACAACAGGTTTTGCTCAATCTGCTCAGTAATGCCAACAAGTTTACCGATCACGGTGAGATAGAGCTACGTCTTCTAGTTGAAAATGGGGATGGTAAGAATAAAAAATTCACTTTTTTTGTAACTGATACCGGTATCGGCATCGCCGAAGAGGATCAAACCAAGCTTTTTGAGAGATTTTATCAGCTGGACAGCTCTTTATCCCGTAAAATATCTGGTAGTGGCTTAGGTTTGGCGATCTGTAGTGGGTTGGTAGAGTTGATGGGGGGAGAGATCTCCTTGGTAAGCAATACAAATGAAGGGAGCTGCTTTAGTTTCACTCTTAATCTGGCTTTGGGTGGAGTAAATGATGGTCGAGCGGCGAAGTCCGACCTGTTGATGGAAAAGATTGGTAAAAGCCTTGTGGATCTGCCACCACTAAAAATTATGTTGATAGATGATGATCAAGCAAGCCAAGAGTTTCTGCGGGCTTGGTTGGAACAAAAACTCCATCAGGTGACAGTTACAGACAATGGAGAGTCAGGTTTGCAGCTAATCATTGATGGTAACTATGACCTGCTTCTTACTGATTTGCGCATGCCAAATATGGATGGAATCATGTTGACACAAAAAATTCGTCAACTAGATAATCCTAAGAAGGCAAAGATTCCGATAATTGGAGTTACCGCTGATGTACAACCTGAACGGATAAAGGCCTGTATAGATTCGGGGATGGACAGTGTCATTAGCAAACCAGTTGATATGCAGAAGCTAACCTGGACTATAAAAAATCTCCTCAAGGGCGATGAACTTACTCAATTGTTGAAATCTGGTAGTTTGCTAAAAGAGTCGCAACAATCTGAAACTCTTATAGATCGTGAAATTGTTGAAGGTATCTATAACTCCCTTGGTGGTGAAGTATTGTCGGTTGTGGTGGGAAAGTTGGATCTAACAGCAGAACGTACCTTTAACAATTTTGCAGAGGCTTTACAAAATGGAGATGCAAAGAGGGTTGCCGATGCTGCCCATCTTTTAAAGGGGGCAGCTCTGCACCTTGGGCTTTTTACACTATCTTCCATGGCACATAAAGTTGAAATATTAGCTACTTCAGGTGAGTTGTCTGAGGTAAAAAACCTCACTAAAATATTAGAGAATATCTATGAAAAATCGGCTCAGGCTTTGACTGCCTTGAAAGGTGAACTGGAAAATAAATAACCCCTGCTATTAAATTTCATGGCTAGTTCATAGAGTTGGGGTAAAAAATATGGTAACTTCCCATCTCTTAGGTTTGGTCTTGGTCTGTTTATGATCAGGTATAAATTATTACAGGTTTTTTTAGATTCATATAATATTTCATGTATATCATCCGTGGCTTGCAGAATATCCCCTCTATATACCGTGGTGCAGTTGTTACCATTGGCAATTTTGATGGGGTTCATTTAGGTCATCAACAGCTTTTTTATCGTCTTGGTGCAATTGGGGCAGAACACGGTGGTGCTCCGGTAATGGCAATCACCTTTGAACCCCACCCCCAAAGGCTATTAAATCCTGATAAGGCTCCAGTTCGTATCACCAATGTACGGGGTAAGTCTCGATGGATGGGTATCCATGGAGTTGATGCTATGTTTATTCTCCATTTCAACCGCGAATTGGCCGCTTTAGATCCCCAGAGCTTTGTCAAACGCATTCTGGTAGATGGTCTGGGAGTAAGGCAGGTTCTTGTGGGTAGCAATTTTCGCTTTGGTGCCAAGGGTGTTGGATCTTTTCAAGATTTGCAACTTCTAGGAGAAAAGTTCGGCTTTGGGGTGCATAGCGAATCTCTTTTTGTTGCCAATGGAGATGCGGTATCTTCAACCAGAATACGAAAAGCTGTAGGGCAGGGGGACTTTGATTTAGCCTCGGATCTTTTGGGGCGACCGTTTGAGATTGAAAAAAGAGTGATGGGGGGTAAACGTCGGGGCCGTGGTCTGGGGTTTCCCACTGCAAACTTTGCTCTTGATGGTCTGCTCCATCCACCTACGGGGGTTTATGTAGTTGAAGGATGGATAGATGATAGTTGGCTTCCAGCGGTGGCAAATATCGGTCATAACCCCACCTTTGGTGATGAAGGTCTGCATTTAGAAGTGCATATGTTGAGCAATTGTGGTGATATCTACCGCAGGGTGGTACGGATCAGGTTTTTAAAGAGGCTTAGAGAAGAGGTGAAATTTGCCAATGTGGAAGCCTTGAAAACTCAGATTGCAAAGGATGTCATGGCAGCCAAAGATTATTTTGCCGAGAAATCTGTGGAATCTACACAATAATGGGTATGATTACAAAATTTAGGGATTGGATGGGAGTTGATCGTGGCCAGATGCGGTTGGGTTTGGTAATAGCTCTATTGGTCATAGTACTGGATTTGGCAAGTAAGGCTGTGGCCACATTTTATTTGGCAGACGGTTCGGTTATAACGATTATCCCAGGCTTTTTTGACTTTGTGTTGGTTCATAACCTTGGTGCAGCTTTTGGACTTTTCTCCGAGCAGTCCCCATTTGTGCGTAATGTAGTTCTTCTTGGGGTTGCATTTATCGCTGTAATTTTTATCATTCAACAATTAAGAGAGTCGAATACTCTTTTTGCCACCATATCGTTTGCTTTTATTCTTGGTGGTGCATTAGGTAATGTAGTTGATCGACTTAGACTGGGATGGGTAGTAGACTTCATACATCTCCATTGGTACGATCTATCTTGGCCTGTATTCAATGTTGCCGATAGTGCCATCACTGTTGGGGTTGGTATGTTAATTGTGGATAATTTTCGAAATCATTAAGAGTGAACTATGAACAGATATTTTCAACTCACTATTCTCATTGTTTCAGCCATGTTGTTGGGTGGCTGTGCAGCTAATGTTGATACACCTTGGGATAGAAAAGCTCTTGATCCTGGGCAGATAACAACCATGAAACCGTTGGAAATTCCCCCAACATTTGATGAGTTGCCCGAGGTTGTGAATAGAGATGCAAAAGTCAAAGAAGAAAAGGTAGAAGAGATAGAAGAGGTAGACAGTAGTGATATACCAAGCTGGATAACTGCCAAAGAGCCAAAAGATCCTGATCTTGTTCCCGAACTATCCATGGAACAAAAATTGTCCAACAACGGTGATAGTTCTACCCCTGGCGATCAAGATGAGAAGCTACCGAGCTGGTTAGAACCAGAGAAAAAGAGTGAATAGTCTTGGATTCATCATTTGTAAAATATTTTAAAAAATATGACAGGTTGCTTCTCTGTCTTTCGATAATTTTTTTTAGTTCCAATGTTTTTGCGTTGGAGTCAAAGAGCTTTACCCTTGAAAATGGTCTGCAAACAGTCCTGGTTAGAGAGCCTAAAGCACCTGTAGTTGTTACACAGGTTTGGTATCGGATAGGTGCAGTTGATGAGCTTGATGGCAAGACGGGCCTTGCACATATGCTG
Source organism: Magnetococcales bacterium (assembly GCA_015232405.1). Taxonomy (GTDB): domain Bacteria; phylum Pseudomonadota; class Magnetococcia; order Magnetococcales; family JADFYX01. The sequence goes on from JADFZS010000094.1 coordinate 4,158, forward strand.
GAACATATGATGTTTCAGGGGACCAAAAAACTTGCCCCTTCCGAGTTTAGTAAAATTGTATCTCGCAATGGGGGAAATGATAACGCATCTACAGCCCACGACTATACCAACTATTGGATTAAACTCTCATCAGATCGTTTGGAGTTGGCCTTGGAGTTGGAGGCTGATCGCATGCAGAACCTACGTTTGCAAGAGAGTGAGTTCAAGTCTGAAAATCTGGTAGTACAAGAAGAGCGACGTAGCCGTGTGGAAAACAGACCCACAGCACGTTTTTTTGAGAAGTTCCGTAAAACAGCATATGGTGACCATCCCTATAGTCGTCCTGTTATCGGCTTGATGGATGATGTAAAAGGCCATACATTAGCAGACTTGCAAAATTGGTATAAAAGCCATTATGCCCCTGACAAAGCGGTATTGGTGGTGGTGGGAGATATTGAGTTTGAGCACACCGAAAAGCTGGTGGAAAAACATTTCTCTGCCCTAAAACATAGCCAATCAAGTAAGCGCAAGCCCCTACCTGCTCTTCCTGTCAGGCAAGAGCCGATTCGTTTCGATATGCAGGATGATAGAGCAACCTTACCCCACTATTATGCAGGATTTTTTGTCCCTACATTTATGATGGATGATGTGGATGAAGCTTTTGCTTTGGAGCTATTATCTGCCATCTTGGGTGGTGATTCCTCAAGCCGGATCTATCGCAAGTTGGTTGTTGAAGATAAGTTGGCTATATCTGCAGGCAGTGGTTATAGTGGTCTCTCTATGGGTGGAGAGATGTTTTCCCTTTCCGCTGTACCTGGTAACGGAGTGGAGTTTGAACAACTAGAAAAGGCTCTGTTTGCCCAGGTAGACAAAATCATAAACCAACCAATAAGTGAGCGAGAGTTACAAAGAGCAAAAAACAGCTTGATAACCAGCCATCTTTTTGCCCAAGACTCAATTGACCGGATTGCGTGGCTTATTGGTCGCTTAAGCTCCAACAATTCAGATTGGAAACTACTGGTTGAAGAGTATCCAAAACGGGTGCAAAAGGTCACATCCCAACAGATCAAAAAGGTTGCTGCCAGATATTTGCAGATAAATCGTGCTGCCATAGGAACCTTACATCCATGAGCCGATATCTTAGTCTTTTCATAGTTGTATTATCCCTTGTATTATTCTTCTCTAAACCAATTATTGTTACTGCTGCCTGGTCACCGGAGGTGTCACGTTTTAACGGCCCTGGTGGTATGCAGGTTTACCATGTAGCCAGTGATGCAAATCCGTTGGTTGTGGTAAAATTATTGGTTCGTGGTGGCTCTGGTTACGACCCGGAAAATAAACCAGGGGTAGCAAATCTAGTGGCCTGGATGTTTAATGAAGGTGGTGGTGATCTGGACTCAGAGGCATTTCAGGAAAAGTTGAGCTATTATGGTATTTCGCTTTCCGCTAGTGCAGGAAGTGATGCCATGACAGTCAGTATGTCAACTCTATCAACTCACCTGGATGTGGCATGGTCCATGATGATGGATGCCATGCTAAAGCCAAAATTTGCCCAAGCAGATTTTGATCGGGCTGTAGCTGAAGAGATAGCTTCACTTAAACAGGCAAAGGAAAAGCCCGGTTCGGTGGCAGCAGATGCCCTGAATCGTGAAATATTTGGCAACCATCCCTATGGTCGACCAGCAAAAGGTAGTTTAAGTAGTATCTCTTCTATCACAACGGCCGATCTTGAAAAATATCATGATGAGGTGTTTCGTCTACCCACAATGGTGTTGGCTGTGGCAGGGGATATAACCTTGAAAAAATTAAAAAAGCTGACAAATGACAGTTTTGTTCAAGTAAACCATCTTCCCAGCTCTCTTACTCCCATACCATTTGCTTTTACAAAAACAGGGAAAAAAAGTCAGCATATTGAACTTGACGTTCCCCAGACAGCTATACGTTTTGGAGGGGTAGGCATCAACCGTCATGATCCCGATTATTATGCAATGGTGGTGATGAACCAAATTTTGGGTGGTGGTGGTTTTAGTAGCCGTTTAACCAAAGAGATCAGAGAGAAAAGAGGGTTGACATATGGGGTGTATTCCTACTTCTCACCACTGGCAGCACAGGGACCTTTTGTAATTGGAATGCAGACTAAAACCGCTTCGGTTGAAGAGTCTAAGAAGCTAATACGTCATGAGTTGAAACGTATGGCAACCCAAGATGTCGGTAGCGAAGAGTTGGAGGATATCAAACGTTATCTAACAGGCTCTTTTCCGTTGAACCTTGATGGTTTGGGTAAACTAGCTGGTACTTGGGGAGTGATTGGTTTTTACAATCGTGGTTTGGATTATTTGGAGATGTGGCCAAACAGAGTTAGAGAAGTTAGCAAAAAAGATATCCGCCGGGTAGCCCGGCGGATTTTAAATTTTAATAGGCTCCATATTGTAACGGTGGGACGTACTCCCTAGGCTGTTTGTGGGGAAATTTCTCTATTATGGAGTCGATTTCTGAGGAACTGATGTCATCAGCTATTTCATAGGTTCCACTGCTACAGTGACGGCAGCGACCTCTATTTTTTGCATAATGTGGGTATTCTGACCCGTAGCTACCAGTACAGTTGTTGTTACCACAACGAATTTCACCGCAATCTGTACAGCGGTATATATGCCTGGGGTGGCTATAACAGATTGGACATTGGGCGGCAGTTAAATCAAAAAAAGAGTATTTGCTGCTAATAATTGAAGAGGCCATAGTTATTAAATATTATCGTAAGTAGGTTAATTGACGTTTATGTTTATCTTGATCTAGACAAAGCAATAAGCGTGCTAAACTAAGCTTCAAACTTGATTGGTGTTTATTTATACTTGGTTTACAACCTATAAAATTATTGGAGAAAATTGGTAAAAAATGTTGATTGGAATTATTTCAGATAGCCATGACCATATGGATAATGTGCGAAAAGCAGTTGAAATTTTTATTGCAAAAGGTGTGGAGAAGGTCTTCCATGCTGGGGATATTGTTTCTCCATCTGTGGTAAATCTATTTGCAGGATTAGATGCAGGGTTTATTTATGGCAACAATGATGGCGAGAGGGTAGCGATACCCAAAAAAGTTGAACAGGTTAATGGTGAACTTGGTGGAGATGTATTGGTTAGGGAGTGTGATGAGGGTAAAATAGTGGTGTACCATGGTACAGTTCCCACTATCTTGAATGCACTGATAAATTGCGGTGATTATCGGGTGGTGATTTCCGGGCATACCCATAAAATTGTTAACCGCCTTGAGGGAAACACACGGGTATTGAACCCTGGAACCTCCCACGGATTTGGTGGCCCTGCAACAATCATGATTTATGACAGCACCAAGGATGAAACTGAATTAATAGAGTTGTAAAATAGTGTTTTTGCTGGCTATCTGCATGATTAATTGAGAAAAAAATATGTGGTTATGTTGCAGGTAGTTTGCTTGAACTTTGCGAAACCGCGTGTAAATAGTGTATTTTTGTAACTTAGCATGTATGTATAAATGGTTTAGCTATAATTTTTAAACCATTGTTTGGCAACCCAACTGCATATTTTAAGTTTATAGACTGATGAATCAAAAATGTTGATATTTGTGGATGGATAATGACCAAGAAGCCCTTTTTCTTTGTTGTCGATGATGATGCTGTAACAAGACTGATGCTCTGTCGGTTTTTGGAGCAGTTGGGATATGCGACTCTAGGGCTGATCAATGGTCAAGAGGCTCTTGCGGCTCTGGAAAATGGTTTGCCAGATGTAGTTTTACTTGATGCAAGCATGCCCGTTATGGATGGGTTTGAGACACTCTCCATAATGAAAAACCGTCCCGATAGCAAAAATATTCCTGTTTTAATGATAACCGGATTAAACGATGATGAATCTGTGGATGAAGCTTATGCCGCTGGAGCCGCTGATTTTATCCCAAAACCCATCCATTGGGCGATGCTGCGAAACCGGGTACGATATCTTTTAAAAGAAATAGAAGCAGAACGGCAGATTTATCTCGCCTCTATTGTGTATGATAATACCTCTGAGGGTATTGTTGTTACCAATCCCAAGGGGATAATCCAATCGGTAAATCCTGCTTTTTCCATCATTACCGGATATTTTCCCGAAGAGGTAATTGGCAGAAGCATGAACTTGGTTAGTTCTGGTCGTCATAACAAAGCTTTTTATAAAAAGTTTTGGGAGTCCTTGGTGGTATCTGGACGCTGGCAAGGAGAGTTCTGGAATCGTCGTAAGGATGGAGCTGTTTTTCCCCAGTGGGTTACGGTTAGTGCTGTGCGAAGTGCTGATGGTCAATGCACAAACTATGTTGGGGTGTTTTCAGACCTTACTGCTTTAAAGGAGTCCGAAGCCAACCTGCTCTATCTTTCTGGTCACGATACCCTTACCGATCTACCCAACCGTCATCTTTTCCAAGAGCGTCTGGCTTTAGCGTTAACAGAGTCCAAAGAGCGAGATGGTCGTGTAGGTGTTATGTTGCTGGATTTAGACCGTTTTAAGGTGGTAAATGAAACACTTGGTCATGATAAAGGTGACGAACTTTTGGTCAGAGTAGGTAGACGTTTATCTAAATGTCTCACTCAACCATCAACACTTGGTAGAATGGGGGGGGATGAGTTTGGGGTTATTCTTCCCCGTTTAAACCACTCTCAGGATGCTGCAAGAACCGCACAGGCTATGTTGGTCGCCTTAAAAGATTCTTTCCCAATTGATGGGGAAGATATGGAGTTTTTTATTGGGGCAAGTATAGGTATAGGTTTAGCACCCACAGATGGTGAAGATGTCAAGACGCTGTTGAAGAGTGCTGACGCTGCCATGTATCATGCCAAGGAACAGGGGCGGAACAATTTCCAATTCTATCGCGATGATCTCAACACTGCATCCATGGCCAGGATGTTGATGGAGAGTAGCTTGCGCAGTGCTTTGGAGAAAGGTGAGTTTGTCCTATATTACCAACCACAAATGGATTTGGCTTCCGGCAAACTTGTGGGGGCTGAGGCTTTGCTACGTTGGGTCCATCCCATGCAGGGGTTGATATCACCGGGTGAATTCATACCGTTAGCCGAAGAGACAGGTCTTATTGTACCAATGGGTGAATGGGCCTTGCGCACGGCATGTAAACAGATGAAAAAATGGTCCAAAGCAGGGTTGCCACCAATACGGGTTGCGGTAAACCTCTCTGGTATTCAATTCCGCCAACCCGATTTTACAGATGTGGTATTCAAAATTATCCAGGAGACAGGTATACAGCATCGTTGGTTGGAGCTGGAATTAACAGAAAGTATCGCCATGGGAGATGTGGAAGAGACATTCCATAAGCTCAATACCCTGGCAAAAAATGATATTCCACTGGCAATCGATGATTTTGGTACCGGATTTTCATCTTTAAGCTACTTGAAAAGGTTTCCCTTTGGTACACTGAAAATAGATCGATCTTTTGTTCGTAACTGTCCAGAAGATCCTGAAGATGCTGCATTGGTGAGAACCATAATAGGTTTGGCTTATAGTTTGGGGTTAACTGTAATTGCAGAGGGTGTGGAAGAGGAGGTGCAGTTGGAGTTTTTACGTGAGCACGGCTGCAATGAAATTCAAGGTTATCTCTATAGTCGCCCCATTCCAGCTAAAGAGTTTGCTACATTTATCAAAAACAACCCGGTTATGATGGATGATGAGTAAATTATTCACATATTTGATTGGCGCGGTTTTGTCATTGGTAATGACAATGGTAGTTAGTGTCAGTACCGGAGTTGCAAGTACAACGATTGACCACTCTATTACCGTTGAGATCGATCCTGATAAAAAATATATAAGTGCCACAGATACCATAGCTATTCCTTCTAGCCAAAGATCTGTATTGGCTAAATCTGGTCTATTGTTAAACCTCGGTTTGCAGGTTACCTCTTGGGAAGGGGTGACAATGGTTGCTCCAGCAACTACAGAACAGTGCGGTGTAAGCATATGTAGGCGATATTTTGTACAGCTAAAAGAAGGAGACGATGATAAACCAGGACAGTTTACCGTCTCTTATCAGGGTAAGTTAAAAGATAAATCAAAACCGATTGATAAAAGAGGTGTTACTCTGGGTGGCTCCTCTGTTTGGTATCCTCAGATTGGCTCTTTGTTATTGCAGTTTGAGCTGACAGTACAGCTACCAAACGGTTGGAAATCAGTTAGCCAGGGCAAAATGATCAATATTGGCTCTGGCAGCAATAACCCCCTTAGTCCATCTTGGTCGGGTTGGATTACAAAACAGCCTGGCAATGAAATAAACCTTATAGCTGGTAAATGGTTTGAATATAATCAGACCATGGATGATGGGACTGAACTTTATGCTTTTTTTCGTCGGGATGCTCCAGAATTAGCCAAGAGTTACCTGGAAAACTCAGAAAAATATATCAAACTCTATCGTGACCTGTTAGGACCATACCCATACAAAAAATTTGCAGTTGTGGAGAACTATCGCCAAACCGGTTTTGGCATGGCATCTTTCACCCTGTTGGGTTCCAAAGTATTGCGTTTGCCTTTTATACAACATACATCTCTGCCCCATGAAATTTTACATAACTGGTGGGGAAATGGGGTATTTGTAGATTATACCATGGGTAACTGGTGTGAGGGGCTTACAGCCTACCTGGCTGACTATTGGTTGCAGGAGCGTAAAGGAAAGGGTCTTAAATATCGTCGTAATGCTCTTATTAATTATGATGATTTTGTCAGTAAATCAAATGATTTTCCCTTATCCGAATTTTATGGTCGTCACAATAAATCATCCCAAGCGGTTGGCTATGGCAAAGGGGCATTTTTATTTCACCAACTTCGCATGAAAATTGGTGATGATGCTTTTATTGCTGGGTTGCGTTATTTTTATCGGGACAATCTTTTTAAACGTGCCTCTTATGATGATTTACAAAGCAGTATACTTTTGGCAACACACATTGATTTAAAAGATTTTTTTAAACAGTGGATTGAGAGGGTTGGTGCTCCATCGTTGGTATTGGAAAGAGCCACATCAACCCGTCTGCCAGATAGTGGTTATAAAATAACCGCAACAATAAACCAGACACAGAGTGGAGATGCCTATAAACTGTGGATTCCCTTTACTGTGACCCAGGTTGGATACCCAAAGCCAATGGTGTTCTGGCGTTCAATGGATCAAAAAACCCAGAGTTTTGATTTTGAAACATCTTTCCGTCCCATCCGTCTGGATGTTGATCCTAGCTCCGATATCTTTCGTAAACTGTATTCTGAGGAGCGTCCGGTTACTCTTTCTAAAGCATTTGCAGCTAAGCGGGGTTTGATAATATATCCCGGTCAGGCAAGCAAAAGGGCGGTTGCCACCTATAAAAAAATAGCAGTAGCCTGGAACCTTGGTATAACTCCAGATAACGCAATTTCTAGCCTGCCTACCAACCGGGCAATTTGGTTGTTTGGTCAAGAGAACCGTTTTGGACCCAAGTTAATTGATACTCTTTTTAAATATGGAGTAGGCGAGGGGGTGCAGACCAGGAGATTACAGGTTCTTGGAGAGTGGTATGACGATAGAAAACATGTTGTAGTTTTGGTTGGTAATAACCCTGATGATAGCAAATCGGCTCTGGTACAGATAATAGGAAACCCATCAAAATATCCCAAATTGCTACCTACAGTTGCGAATAAACTACCCCACTATGGTAGTTATAGTTATCTGGTTTTTTCTGCTCCTGATGGTATAAATAAGCTAAAAGGTCAGTGGCCTTCAACAGGATCTCCACTTAGTGTAACCTTTGACTCTAAAGGCAAATCTACACCTTCACAGGACTCCCCTCAACCAAGACCCATAAGTAAACTAAAGGTTCCACTACCTGAAACTCCTTATATTGATCTCGCACCAAGACAGATTATAGTTCCAAAAATTGAGGATGAGGATAAACCGGATGTTCCTCAAACAATTAAAACAACTACTACCGTTCAGGATGCTCCTACCAAGGATGAGACAAAGAAACCTCTAATATTAAAGGGGCGTGGTGGAATCAAAAGCCTGTTCCAAGAGCCGGAAGTTGTTCCGTTATCAGCTGAATAATATAGTTTGATACAAGATGGCTAGAACCTTTCAAACTCATCATCAGTTATAACATCTTGCCCACTTCCCATGTTCAGGTTTGCCCCTTTGTTAGGTCTATGTTCAATGGTTTGTTGCTGCTGGAACTGCTGCTGAGGTTCTGTATTTTCTTGGGGTTCTCTTTTTACAAAGCTGTGTTGATCGCCAATATCAAAAAAGGCAACAGAAGATTCCAACATCTCTGATTGGGCTGAAAGCTCTTCTGAAGTTGCCGCCATCTCTTGGGCTGCCCCTGCATTTCTTTGTATCACCTGATCAAGCTGTTGTATAGCTTGGTTTATCTGGTTTGCCCCTTGATTTTGCTCATTGCTGGCAACGGCTATTTCCTGCACCAAATCGGCTGTTTTTTGTATGTCAGGGACCAACTGCTCCAACATTGTACCCGCTCTTTCTGCCACATCAACGCTGGATGATGATAGGCTGCTAATTTCACCAGCAGCTGTTTGACTGCGTTCTGCAAGTTTTCTTACTTCTGCTGCAACCACCGCAAACCCTTTGCCATGTTCTCCTGCTCTAGCTGCCTCTATGGCTGCATTTAAAGCCAGAAGGTTGGTTTGTCTGGCTATCTCTTCAATTATACCTATTTTATCGGCAATTTTCTTCATTGCAGTGACCGCTTGGGTTACTGCTTCCCCGGTATCTTCAGCATCTTTAGATGCCTTTTTGGATATATCTGCTGTGGCTGTGGCATTGCTTGAATTCTGTTGAATATTTGCTTTCATCTCCTCCATCGCAGAAGATGTCTGTTCGATTGAGGCCGCTTGCTCGGTTGCCCCTTGTGACATGTTGTTGGCAGCATCGGAAAGTTCAGAACTACCACAAGCCACCTGCTCTGCGGCCCCTTTTATATCTGTAATAATGGACTTTAATCTTTCAACTGACTGCCCAAGCCGTCGGGCCATTGTGCCCAATTCATCATCGCTTTCCAAAGCAACGGTTTTGGTTAAATCACCCTTGGCAAAATGCTCTATGAATCCATTCATGATATAAACAGGGCTACTTATTGACCTGCTTATAAGTATCGAGAATATTGCGCCAATTACAAGTATTGCCGCGCTTATTATCAGTGCCTTTGTTGAATCTCTGTTTACAAGTTCATTGGTGGCAATAATTGCCTTTTTAACACTGGTATTTCCATCATTAACAAGATCGGCAACCATGGGTTCTATACTATGAATCGCATCTAACATCTGGGCTGATAACTTGTTGATTGTGGCATCACCCTCTACAAGTTTATGGAACGCTGCCAGATAGTTTGCAAGATCATAATTGATAGCCGTTTTAGCAGATTCTGGAATTCTAGAGGCCTTTATATTTGCTATAATAATTGCTGCTGTTTTATTTAGTTTCTCCACATATTTTTTATCATTACGCATGATGTAATCTTTTTCATGCTTGCGGACTTCGAGAAAATGTCGCCAGATTGCCGGGACAAAATGGTTATTTAAAGGGGCTTCAAGTGCGTGTGCTGTTTTACTCAACTGCAGCGCAGACTCTTTGCTGGCTTTACCATTGATTTGTTGCTCTTTGATAACTTTTTCAAAGGCCTGTTCGTATGGTAAAAGAGCGTTTATAAGTTTATTTTTTATTGTTGAGTTCAGGCTTGTCTCTTTTAGTTGAGATTTAAAATTTGTGCTTAGGGTATATAGTTTATTGATATATTTTTTATCTCCTCTAAGCCTGAAATCCTTTTCAGCACGACGCATTTGCAGAGCGATAACTTTAAGGTTTGCTGTATCAAAATCGTTGAGACGTATTTGCAAAGAGTGTGCAGATTTTCTAAATTTTCCCTGGAGGCCAGAGTTATGATCTAACCCTTTAATTACCCATGCCCCAGCAACACCTTCAAAGGCAGCAAGATAACGGCTCATGGCATCTTTCACCCTTTTTTCATCACCTACAAGCATATTGCCAAACTCACCACCAATACTTTTTCCGATAGTACTGATGGACTCCATCTCTGCATGAACCTGTTTAGTAAGGTCAGCGACCTTTGTTACATACTCCATATTTTTATGGGCAAAAAAATCTTTCTCAGATCTTCTGGCCTGTAACATCAAACTATCCAATTTTCTAGCGTGGTCTTTTATCGCTACACCTTGAACAAGAAGGTTGTGGTAGTTATCCCTTGTCTGCCAAAGAGTGGTCTGATAATGATACGCAACACCAAGAAAAAGGATGCCTATTACACCAAAGCTGTAGGCAATTTTTATCCCAACATTCATATTTTTAAACGAAAAACCAATAGCCATCTTACACTCCAGTCAGCATTAATTTGCTGGGATTTTTGTTGACCTATATTCTTGATTGTTTAAACGGGTAAGTTACAACTATATCAGAAAACTACCAATAGTGAGAAGAAGTTCAGTAGCCAATATCGCAAATATCTGATTATAATCAGCTCACTGTTATTGCAAACATGTTATAATATCCATCAGTTATTTGTTTGATTGTTGGATCAATAAAAACTCTGTAAAAATCCCATTTAGAACTCCCTAATAGTTAGAAGTTCACCTAAGAGAGGTAACATGTCTAAAAAGTTGATTTTGCGAGCTACTGGAAAGTTTGAAGATCTTTTTGCAAAAATAAAAGGTGGTTGTGCTAACTACTCCCCTAATGGGGTTGTTAAATATAATGATGATATATTTGTTGTTTTTGCTAACTGCAAACAAATTGCTCGTCTGGCTGTTTTTGGTCCCATTACAAAGCCTTTGTTTAGTGGAAAAGAGTGGCTAACACCAGTATTTGACAAAGGGAGCAAAATAGAAGGTTTTGCCGGGATAACATGCAACCGAATGAAATTTAATGATGATAATCTTTATACAGTTGTCGAATCGATAAGAAGAACAAAGAAAAAAAAGAGTGGTAAAAAAAAGAGCTGGTACAACGGTAAAGTTGTAACCATTGCCAAAAAACTAGAAGCTAAAGAGTCGTGGCTGGATTATGAGCTTCCAAGTAAAATAAAAGGTTTTGAAGGTGCTTGTGTAATCAACGACCAAGAGGACAACACCCTTCGTATGCTTGCTATTTGTGAGGGAAACTGTTGCCGTACGGGTATACCCAGTAAAATACCGGGTAGTGGGCGAATTCAGGTTTTTAAGCCGGAAAAAGGTACATGGCAACACGAACTACAGATATCATTACCAGATTTTGTCAAGTTTATAGATTATTCCGACCTTGATGTCATAGCCAATAAAAAGGGTACAGATGGTAATGTGGTGATACTTTCCAATGCCAGTAGGAAAATATGGGTTGGTAGCCTTAATCTAATCAATTTTGAATGGCAGGATAGGGGGGCGATTTATGATTTCCCCAGCAACAAAAATGGAAAATTCTGTAATGTAAGAGGGGTCACATGGCTTGATGATAAATGCAAAAAAATAGTTGTGGTTTCCAACAGTAAAAAGAGTACGCAAAAAGATGACAAATGCCAAAACTATGAGCAAGCAATCCACCTTTTTGAGCTGCCATAGATTTTAAGTTTACAGAGCTTAAATTATCACATCCGTACCCGCAGGCGTTCGGTTAGTTTTTCTATTCTTTTGATCATCTTGATCATACACTGATCTTTTATTTTTTCGCGAATTTCACATCCCAATCTTTGTAGTGACTCTTGATTGACGCGAAAGAGAAAAACACTCTCTTGGGCGACAACTGATGTGCTTCTTTCGGTGTTGGCAAAAAAAGCCATCTCACCAAAAATTTCACCTTTACCCATGGAGTTTATCTCTACTCCCTGTTTTTCAGTGGCCACCTTGCCAGTTAAAAGAATATAAAAACTGGTATCTTTTTTCCCTTCAGTAATTATTCTTGTCCCAGGCCCATATGTCACAAACCCTCCATAAAAGCTCGCCATTCTTTTTTTTTCATAAAGAGTAAATGTGTCAAAAAAAGGAATGGCCTTCATAAGGTCGATGATCTGTTCCTGAGAGTAACCTACTACTGTTGGCATTTGAATTTAACCCTTTTTTTATCATTGTTCGTTATTTGTAAGAATCTTAATCAAATTGTAAGTTTGTTTTTTTCTCTTTTGTTTCTTTGGCTTTATGTTGGTTCCACCTATAGGCCAAAAGCATAGCAACAGCCATGGCATATACATATGGTTCACCATTTTCATGTGTTGCTGCAAACCAAAAATGTAGGGCAATCAATATATTAACTAAATAGACATATCTGTGAATCTGTTTCCATTTTTTAGGGCCAAGTTTGCGCCGTTGGTTACTTGTTGATGTGATGGTTAAAACAATTAGAATTAAAAAAGCAATTATTCCCAGAATAATAAAAGGCCGTTCAGCTATATCTTGTAAAATTCCATTAAGATCAAAAAGTAGTTCAAGCCAAAAATAGGTTAATACATGTAGACTGGCATAGAAAAAGGCATAAAGACCTATCATGCGAGAGTATTGCATCAACAGTTTTACTTTTGATATCTCAGATATAGGCCTTAGTGCCAATGAGAGCAAGATAAAATTAAACGCCCAATCACCCAGATAACGGTTGATAAAACCAACTGGCATCTGCCCCAAAGATGTACCTGGAGATATACCACCGATCATTATTCTACCAATAAGCCAGATAATGGGCAGCAAGGAGAACATGAAAATTAACGGTTTTAAATTTGTGCGACGGGTTTTTAATAGTTTATGTTCCCGGCTTTCATCCATACCACTTTTTATCAACCAGAGAGCATATAACATAACCAGCAGATTACTTGCACCGATGATAATGAAAGGTGCTTGGGGACCAACGGCATCAAAATAGTAACCACCGCTTTGTACCAGCATTACAACACCGATACCACTCACCAAAAATAGAACGCCCTGTACCGAACCCAAAACATGTTTTGGGGCCAGTTCAGCAGCTAGAATTTTTGGTGCTATCAAACAGCCAGCCTGTCCTATTCCCACCAATAATAGTGGGAACAACATTGTTATCCAATCAAATGGATTTACCACTAACCAGCCCAACAAAATAAAGCCTAGCCCGGTGAGAGAGAGGCTGGCTCCTATAGCAGAAATACGGCTGTTTCTCTCCATATACTGTCGCCACAAAGGCATGGAAATTAAAATTACCAAGCCTATATAACCCAACATCAAACCCGCTTGTCCAGCTGCATGAGCGCGAGTAACATTTACAACATCAGCAAAAGAGATAAACCACAAAGAGAGAAACAGGCTGATAACCAACATGTCAGCTCTTACATAAAAAGCAGCGGCAAAACAGAGCTGCATACGTGGATCGTTGGAGATTAGATCCCATGCCTGGGCAAAGGGGAGGGTGGTTACTCTCTGGTTTATATCCTGCTTGATTGGAAGGTGCTGGTTAACTGTATAAGCACCTGCTACCGCCACTAAAAATGGTAGAAGCATGATAACCGGCACACTATCTACGGTTTTGGGAATCTGTATCAAAATGGCACAAATTATTGTACTTCCCAGAGCCATCATGGTTATCATATTTGGCAGTAGTATGGGACGCTTTTGGTGTAGAGTTGCATCTCCTCCCAAAGTTGATAGCTGCATCTGTATAGAGTCTGTTCCCAAAGAGACCAAAATCCGCATCATGTAGTAGAAGGTCAGGGAGCTAAAGCCGATTACAACTTCAATGTTTTTACTAAATGGGATCAATACCGCACCCAAGGCTGCTAGTAAAAAACCGTAAAACACCGACTGTAACCTTTTGCTTCTACCAAGGTATGGGCCAAGAAAAAATATGAGAGCCAGACTTATCATCTGGGTCACAACCTGTAAGTGGGCGTTTATGGTTCCCTCTTCTTCAAAAGGGATTATGATAACTTCATCAAGGAATAGCGGTTGCAGAGCTACGGTTAAAGATATGACCAGTGTACTTATGGCTGACACAAGGTAGAAAGTTGTCCAGTGCTTTTGAGCTAGCATGTTCTGAGGGGCTATTAACTCCTGGCCTTTAATTCCGATATCTTTCATTGTAAAAGCTCTACTCCTCTTCATGAGCCAAGGCTGCGCCTGGCTCCCAAAGTCCGGTCATATGCCTGTTACGCAGCTCACATAAATGACCATTGACGGAGATTGTTTTTACATACTGCATTTGCGGATTTCTCTGCCCCAACTCTTTATATGCTGTTCCCTTAACAAAGAGACCTTGCTGTACATTACAATCCAACTTGTGCAAAAACCAATAAGGGGCAAGATTATACCAAGCAGGTTTAGAAAAACCGTTGTCGATTAATACGTTTAGGTTCTCTCTACCAGAGCGAACAGTTTTTCTCACTACCCTGACAACTCTACCTTGAAAACGGTTAATTCCAAATCGTTCATGCCACTCTGGCCCCATGGTGGGATCGGGACGTTGCATCATGGGTATCCGTTGGGCCACTGCAATGGACCTGGCTTGGGTGTTCTGCTGTGTAGCAGGTCTTGGAGCAGTTTTTCTGGCAACTATTTTATGACAAGTTGTGCATAGCTGTTTGTCACGTGCATCACCGTGGGGAGAAATGGCATTACGGACAATAGATGGTACAACCTTTGAGCGACCTGATAGGGTTGGTGAAATTATCTCGTGACAACTAGTGCAGACCATTTTTTGTCGCCCGGCTTTGTGGGGAGAGGGGACACCAGCTGCAATAGGCGGAACATTGTCATAGACATGGTCCTCCCAAGGGTCATTTTTGACAATAGATAGCAACAGTAGGCCGATGCCGAACACTATTCCTACTGCCATGATCCATTCGGCAATATTCAATGTAACTACTCATCCATCCAATACAAAAAAGGTCGATATTATGAGCTGCACATATTGCCTTACAAATGCATATGATTCAACCCAGAAACGGTTATCCTAGAAACGGCGGTGGCGGTGCGTACATGGCGTAACATATTGGTTTAGCTGGTGTAACAGAGCAAATCGAAGTCACCTT
>JADFZS010000095.1 GCA_015232405.1 Magnetococcales bacterium
GTCTACTATATCGTCGTCGGATACTCCATAGTCATCATCCAGACCTTCTATGCCCCAAAGATGATCATAGCCCTGGCTTATGATTCCGGTGGGGTGACCACCTCTACGGTAACGGTGCCTCTGGTTGCGGCGTTGGGTTTGGGGCTGGCAGCGACGGTGCCGGGGCGCAGTCCGGCTTTGGACGGCTTCGGCTTGATCGCCTTCGCCAGTCTGTTTCCCATGATGACGGTGATGGGCTATGCCCAGATAGCCCAATGGTTGGCAAGGCGGGGGTGATGGGGTGCTAAATCATTCGCTGGGTTTGCGAATGGTTCTGGTGCGCCAGCGCATGGCTTCGGCGGGGTCGAACTCCTTATTGTGCCTTTTGATACCCGGGAAGCCATCATCAAGACGGTGAAATACAAGGGGCTGAAAGATAATCCCGATGCCAAGAAAAAGCTGAAAAAAGCCTACGAGAGCCAGTGGCTGCCAGTAAAGATCCTCATAAACAGGTGCAGGGATTGGTGGATGCTATGGATATGGTGCCAGGCCATGTTGTGCAGCGTTTGGCTGATGCTATTATTCGTAACTCCAACCATCGTGGATATTAATATGAGACAGTTAGGTGAATTGGTTCTGCCAGACTCAATACAATGGGTGAATCGTAATAAATGGTCTCCTGTCGCCCAAAATACAATGCGCACTTTAGGAGGTCAGTTGGTTGTGTTCTCTAATGAACTCAATAGTGGCCGTCCTATCACCCTGTTTGCTGAGGAAGAAGTTACTTGGTTTGACCAAGCCTCGGTGGATGTTATTCAGGAAATGGCTGCGCAACCGGGTTTGTTGTTCAACCTTACATGGGATGAAGAGAATTGGCAGGTTATGTTCCGCCATAATGAGCCGCCAGCCACATCATTTGAACCTCTTTGGCCACATCATGACCAGTTCACCGGAATTATCAAACTTACTCAGGTAGCGTAAATTATCATGTGCTGAATTTCTGGCTACCCCGGTAAAATTTTTTGAGCAGCCTTATGCTTGACCTGATACCTAACTTTTTCTTGACCACTTATTATAAAATGAGTTCGGAAATGCGGTATTTTGACCGACGTGGTTCGGAAATTTCAATTTATGGATGTGTATGGTTTATTAAAACCGAACTGACCCCTAGCCCTCATATGGTCAAACCGGCATTTTACATCTGGCTCCCTATAGATTACATCTTACGATGAATACCCTTATCGTGAGTTAAAAGTTTCCCTTGTCGGGCCTGTAGAGGATTTGTACTTCTCAAGTACGTTCGCCCTTGCCGGGTAAAACCATAAAAAAAACCCTGGGCTTGCCCAGGGTTTTTTTTAAATGCTTATTTACTTTTTGGCTAACTATCAACCGCCGCCGAAGATACCCTTCAAAGTGAAGAATGTGATAGCGGAAGTAATACCAGCAGCTGGGAGTGTAACAACCCATGATACTACGATGTTACCGATAACCCGAAGATCAAGAGCACCGATACCGCGAGCTAGACCAACACCCATAACCGCACCAACAGCGATGTGTGTAGTGGAAACAGGCAGACCTGTTTTGGAAGCCAGCACAACAGTGGTAGCAGCAGCTAGAGTAGCACAGTAACCACGAGTTGGTGTCAACTCAGTAATCTTGGTACCGATAGTCTGCATAACCTTGTAACCCATGGTAGCAAGACCAGCAACGATACCACCACCACCTAGAATTAGAATCCAGATAGGTAGGTCAGATTTTTGCGAAACCTCACCACCGGAGTTAACGATGGAAACAACAGCAGCTAGAGGCCCAATTCCGTTAGCAACATCGTTTGAACCGTGAGCAAAAGCCATGGCACAAGCGGTGAAAACCATCATAGGTGTGAACACTTTTTCCACACTTGCAAAATGGAACTCTTTATCAGCAGTCTCGTCCATCTGTACACGGTCGATCATCACTTTACCAATGAAGGCAATGATAACACCAGCGATACCAGCGTAGAGGAAGCTCTCACCCATGCTAACTTCAAGCTTAAGATGTTTTAGACCTTTGAACATACTAACCAAAACAACGATGAAACCGACCAAGAAGACGTAGATTGGTCCTAGAGTTTTAGCTTTTCTGAATGGGTTGTCAGTATTAAGGATGAATGAGCGAATGCTGATCATCAATACGAAGGCAATCACACCACCAAGTAGTGGGGAAACAAGCCATGACATAACGATCTTGGTGATCTTGGCCCAGTTAACAGCATCGACACCGATACCAGCCATTGCAAAGCCAACCAACGCACCCACAATGGAGTGAGTTGTTGATACAGGCCAGCCACGAGCTGTAGCGATCATCAACCATACCGCAGCACCCAAGAGCGCACCCAGCATACCGTAGACTAAAATCTCCGGCGTGCCGACAATGGACTCTGGATTGATAATTCCCTTACGAATGGTTTTTGTAACCGCTCCACCAGCGATGAAAGCACCAGCAAACTCAAAAATAGCAGCGATGATAATAGCCTGCTTAACAGTGATAGCACCAGATCCAACTGAGGTACCCATAGCATTTGCAACGTCATTTGCGCCAATACCCCAGGTCATATAAAGCCCGAAGATCATGGCCAGGATCAAAAATGTTTGTCCTGACTCTTGAATAATTTCCATACTTAACTCTCCAAATATCTTTTTTTATAGTCGAAATGAATCTGAATTTATCTTGCCAACAACAGGCGTAGACGGTCACCAACTTTTTCAGCACTCTCAGAGAGATCGCCAAGCCAGTTGATGATCTGATACCAGAGCATAACTGATACAGGGCTGAGCTTGTCTTCCTGTGCAAAAAGGCTGCGAGTCAACTCACTGGCTTTTATTCTATTCTCTTTCTCAATTTTGCCAAGCTCATCAACCAAAGCCAAAACCCTGGTAGACTCGCGACCGCTAAAACCCATCTCGACCAACTCGTCAAGTGTTTCGATAATCTCAGCAGCTTTATCACAAACTGTTGCACCTGATTTTGAAAGCTCTACTAATGGCTCTCCCATTCCAACAGGCACATCCATTTTGCGATCAACAATCAAGCTTGCGATGTCTTGGGAAACACCAGCAATTTTATCTTGAAGACTTAGTAGCTCAAGAAGATCACGGCGATCAACAGGCATGAACAGACTTTTTGGAAGATGCGCACGAAGTTGGTCTTTCGTAGTGTCAGCATCACCTTCTAGGTCGTCAATGCGGCTTTTGATCTCTGAGATTTTGTCTGAATCGCCAGCATTCAATGCAGTGAGGATGTTAGGGATTTCATTGGCACACTCAACTACCTGACGCATGTGCTGCTGAAGAGGTTTAAAAGGTGACTTTCCAAACAAACTGGAGAGTGGGGTAGATCTGCCCATATGCACGGTGCTCCTTACTAAAAAAATGGTGTGGTGCTCCTAACCGGAACAAAAAAAAATTTATTTTAGAAAAGCCTCAGCAAAGCCTCAGCTTTTTCAACAAAAAAAAATGTAGTTTAAAAAAAACGACAATGTCCTGCCGTGATGTGCTTTGGATATTACACATAAATTATTGTCGTTGTAAATAATTAATTTCAAAATAGTGTAATTTTTTTTATATCATTGTTTTTATTGATTTTTTTTAATGTTAAGAAAACGTAACATTTCCACATTCTAGCTTACGTTAATTTATTTTACACATTTCTTTGTGTCTATTATAGAAACAGAGTTTATCCATATGATTTTCTTTGTTATTTGCTTTCTTGCTGACTTTCACTTAATGTTTTTTAAGATTTCGTTAATTTTTATTATCAGGTTACCATGTCAAATTCTCTTAAAACCCTTGAACTTCAAGCTTTTATCGGCCCAAAGCTATCAACGGTTATTTCACAAGGTCAGATTGTTTTTTTAACTGGCTCATCAGGATCAGGGAAAAGTTTGCTACTCAGAGCCATTGCTGATTTAGACCCCCACAAAGGTGAAGTCTGGTTTAACAACCAAAAAGCAATGGATACCCACCCCACTATATGGAGAAAACAGGTTGGCTATCTGCCACCCAATAGCTTTTGGTGGGATGATGTTGTGGCAAACAATTTTGACAACTGTGAAGATGCCCTTGTTTATATGGAGGCAATGGATCTACCAAAAGAGGCTTTTGATTGGCAATTAATGAGAATGTCCACCGGAGAAAAACAGCGAATGAGCATTGTGAGACTGTTAAGCAACCAGCCAAAAGTTCTGCTGTTGGACGAGCCAACTGCCAACCTGGACCCCAAAACAGTGAGAGCTGTTGAATCTATGATTATAGAGTACACAAAGAAAAACAACTGCTCTGTTATTTGGGTAAGCCACGATTTGGATCAGGTAAAAAGAGTGGCCCATAGACATTTGGCAATAGATGAAAAACAGATTTCCGAGAAGCCGTTATGAGCATCATATCCCTTGGCCCCGCGCAACTTGCTTTGGCCTCTATACTTGTTATAAGCCTTGCTGTTATATCAACCCTCCAGCAGTTAGGTATTGCTAAAAGGCTGCTTGTAGCTGCTGCAAGAACTGCAATCCAGCTAACCATGGTTGGTTTTATATTAAAAGCCCTATTTGAAACCTCTGACCTAACTTGGATAACCCTTGTCGCATTTATCATGCTTGCCATTGCAGGCCGAGAGGTTATGTTTAGGCAGGAGAGACGGTTTTCCGGGGTATGGGGTTTTGGAATCGGAACCACCTCAATGTTTTTATCATCTTTTTTTATTACCCTGCTTGCCCTTAATTTTATAATCAACCCTTCTCCATGGTATACACCTCAATATGCCATACCAATGTTGGGTATGATGCTTGGCAATACCATGAACAGCATCTCATTGGGGCTGGACAAATTAACCCATGAGGCGTGGCGGGAAAAAGGCACTATCGAAGCCAGGTTGGTTATGGGACATAGCTGGCAGGAGGCGATCCTTCCTTTTCGCAAGGCGGCTCTTCGCACCAGCATGATACCAACCATCAATGCAATGGCTGCTGCTGGTCTGGTGAGCCTACCAGGAATGATGACCGGGCAGATTCTGGCAGGCAACCCACCCCAAACTGCTGTTCAGTACCAAATATTGATAATGTTCATGGTAACAGCAGGGGCTGGTTTTGGTGCTATGTTGGCAACATGGTTGGGGGCAAAAAGATTGTTTGACGAACGCCACAGACTAAGACTAGATCGTCTCCACCCCCCACCTTCGTGACCACTGGTATTATGATTTATTTTTAAGTCAAGCTAGCTAAATTGAGGTAAACGGTATGCGCTATATCTTGATATTTGTGGTTTTTTTATCTGGTTGCACAATTCATAAAAGTAAAAATATCCATACGACCAAACAAGATGGTGTTGATAAAAAGACTGTAAAACAGACAAAAAAAACCACAAAAAAACCGCAAGCTACTTTAAAAAAGCATGTTGAACCAGAGATGACAGCAACCCAGAAGAAGCTATTGGAGCTATATCAAAACAGGATCATTTCCCATGCAGATTACATAAAAGGTTCAAACAAAATTAAAGAGGATATTAAAAGCAAAAATGAAAACATCACCCTGGATGTAGCCCATACTCTACATAAGTCTGCAATTAAACTTAAAAAAATTGAGAAAAAACAGCCCCGTCTCAAGTTGAGCAAAGATGAGGTTAGCTGGCAAAATTATGATCGTGGACCATGGTATACTTCAAGTTCACTTGTAGGGGTAGCTGGGGCATACAGTGGTTCCTCAGAACGGGACAGATTTTACTCTGTGGGGTTTACGTTCAGCGGTGAATATTATGAACGCAAAGGGTTTTTGTTTGGTTATACAAATTCAACAATAGAGTTTAAAGATGGTGTGGATTCCACTGACCAGAACGAATTTTTATTAGGGATACACAATAATTTTAATCTAGATGGCCTTAAAGGAACCTTTGATATTCGCTTAAACGGCCATTTTATCAGCAATAATGATAGTAGCGGTAATTCAGACAAAGTAAAAGTTCTAGCTCCGGCAGTATCTTATCTACCCTATAAAAAGAGCTACTATTTAGATTTGGGTTACGCTTATTCTCTCTATCAAAATGATCTAAATGTAAACCAAATCGCCCCTGCTTTTGGCTTTGCTTTTAACGACTCTGCGGATTGGTTACAGCTACGGGGATATTTCATTTACCCTTCTAATAGTGCTCGAGCAGAAGATAAAGATAGCACCAGTGCCATACAGGGCAAATGGACCCACTGGTTTAAAGGCAGCAACTCTAAGCAGCCAGATATTTTCAGTCTTTCTGGTATGTTGGGGGAGAGAATATATGCCGTTGATCTTGATAGTCTTGCGGTTTACAACCTTGCCGATGTGCAAAAAGGTTCTGTTGGAATTGATCTAACCTGGAAAACAGGCAACGACATGACACTATTGCTACATGCAGGTCATAATCTTTATGAAAAAGTATCAATTTCTGAAAACTATAGCAGCACTGCTATAGCACTTTCCCTTTCCAAGGAGTGGTAACTGAATGAAAACCTTATATCACTATACATTTGTTGTCATAAGCTCTTTTATTTTTGTCACAGGAGTACAAACCCAAACAGCCAATGCAACAAACAGTGAACAACAAACAGCGGTAACCGTTAAAAAAAGTGCTGCTCTCACCCCTTGGGCCAACTCTTATAAACTTGAGGGGGAAAAAAAATATGAACAAGCCACCAGGGCCATAACTCCATATTTGAAGGATATCAAAACCAGAGAACTTGCGGTAATGCGCATTGCCTGGCTTGCATATTTACAGGGTAACTATAACAAGGCGATAAAAGGGTACAAACAGGCGTTGTTTATAAACCCCCGTTCAATAAATGCACAGCTCGGCATAACCCTACCGTTAATGGCACAAAAACGTTGGCGAGAAACCAGAAACTATCTCAACACCATATTAAAAACCTCGCCTTGGAACTACACCGCACACCAACGTTTGTTGGTAATTGACGAAGTTGAAGGCAGGTGGAAAAGCATGACCAACCACGCCAAGGCACTGACACAACGGTTCCCCGACGACACTACAGCGTTGGTCTACCTTGCCAGAGGTTATGCTTGGCTCAAGAAACCACAAAAGGCAGTTGATGTTTACAACAGAGTGTTATTGTTGGTCCCTGGACATTATGAGGCAACCAAATACCTCAATAAACATGAAAAAAAAGTGGATGATTAATCCTAGAAACGAATTAAGAGTTTTTCTAGGATAATGGCTGTTATTGGATAAAGTCATAGAGAAGCTTGATCTCTTTTTCCCATATGGTGCTATCGATTGTTTCCAAAACCAGGGGAATCTCCTCTAAAGCAGGATCGTTCATTATCATGCGAAAGGTATCAAGGCCAATTTTGCCTTCACCAAGACTATGGTGGCGGTCTACCCTGCTGCCTAAATCCGGTTTGGAATCATTCAAGTGCATACCACGTAGATATTTAAAACCCACAATCTCACCAAATTTTTCCATGGTCTCTCCATAGGTGTCCTTGGTTCTAATATCATAACCAGAGACAAATGTGTGGCAGGTATCAAGACAGACCCCTACCCGGCTTTTATCTTCAATACCGTGGATTATCTGGGCGATCTGCTCAAACGTATGGCCCATGTTGGAACCCTGTCCGGCTGTATTCTCTATAACAGCCGTTACACCTTGCACCTCATCTAAAGCTCGGTTTACCGATTCTGAAATTAATTTAAGACACTCATCTTCAGATATTTTACGTAGATGACTACCTGGATGAAAATTTAGACAGGTCAGTCCCAACAACTGACAACGTTTTAGCTCATCGATAAAAGAGTCCAAAGACTGTTTACGTTTATCACTATCGGGGTTGCCAAGGTTAATCAGATAACCGTCATGGGGCAGTACATCACTGGGGCGGTATCCGTTACTGTCCATGTTTTGCAAAAAAGCATCAACCTGCTCTGTTTCTAGAGGCTTACTGTGCCACTGTCGCTGATTTTTGGTAAACATTGCAAACGCCTTTGCACCAATAGCAGCAGCATTAAGTGGGGCATTTTCCACACCACCAGCAATAGAAACATGTGCTCCAACTCGCTTCATTATAACACCTCAAATATACTAAAAAATGCCCTTAGAAACATCAACTTGACAGCCACCACAGTGCCATCATCGTAACTATAGGGATAAGTTGGACAGACTGGCTGGATTCTCGTAAAAAGGAGAATTAAACTTAAACCTAGAAACAGCAGTTGTCAGCACGCACCGCCAACCGCCGTTTCTAGGTTAAAATAAAACGCTGTTGATCCTTAAGAGGGATGGTTAAATTTATCTATTTTTTCTTTTTGCTTTTTTTGCCTGTTTTAGAACCTTTGCTGCTGCTCTCTTTTTTCTTTTTACTTTTTTTCTCTTTTTTGTCACGTAAAGGCTCTTTTTCCTTTTTCTCACGGGCGTATTGCACCTGCTCTTCAAGTTTTTCAGCTGGCAACAGGCTACTTACCATATCCTCAATGACTTCATCGTGCAGTATACTGGACTGTTGTAAAGCCTCTTCTTCCTGGCTCAACACTTCTCCATCGTCTATGCTTTTTTCCATCTTAGACTCAAATTTAACCTGCTTTAAAGCACTATCTTTAGTCATATTTTTCATTTTGGTAATTATTCCCTGTACTTTATGCTTGTAACCCTTAACTGCCCTGATTAATAGGCGTAAATATAAAACAGATTTAAGCTGATCTGATGAATATCGATATAATTAACAGGATAGAGAACACTATGATACTCAATACCACCCCAGAAGTAGATTCTTTTTTTACAACATCAACTCTTTTTTGCAGATTATTTACTGCTGCCCCTGTCTCCTGTCCACTTATGGTTATGTTTCGTACGGTGGTCTGAAGGTTTTCAAACTCTTTTTGGTTCTGTTCCAATTTAACTTTATCCTCTTCCATTGCTATAGGAATAGTATAAAGGGCCTTTTTCATCGCCTGCATCTCTGACTCAATGGCAGCTATACGCATCTCCAACTCACTGCTTTTATCTACAGCACTTTTGGCATTTTTGCTCTCAGCCATGATAATCTCCACCAATAGCCATTTATTAATTATAATTTTATCTTAAATACATACTGACGGTGCACTTTAACCCAACAGGCAATAGTTTTGCAATATTTTCAAACAATCAATAAGTTACATTAACTGGTTTTTTTATTTACAGGATAAACAGTTGCTGCCAACCCTAACAATTGTGGCTATGACTCAACGGTAGCTATAGGCTGTAAAAATTGTGTAAGAATTTTTATAAAGCTCTTTTTATCAATTGGTTTGCTTAAGTGACCATCACATCCAGCTTCATAACTTCTATCGACATCAGAGCGTAAAGCGTTGGCAGTAAGGGCAAGAATTGTCGTGTTTGGTTTGTCGTTTTTTTGTTCCCACTCTCTGATAGCCCGTGTTGCCATATAGCCATCCATAACCGGCATTTGAATATCCATCAAGACAATATCAAACTCGCCAGCTTTATATTTATCCAGACCAATCTGGCCATTTTCTGCCAATGTCATGTCAACACCGTAATTTTTAAGAAACGCCTGGATAAGCAGAACATTGTCTTCAGAATCATCAATTACCAATAACCTTTTATTGGAGAGAATGGAGGGTTTTTCTTCCACTTTTTTAACGGGTTTGGTTTTCACTATGTCCTTTTCACTTTTTAAATTAGCAATGTCCACCACAGGCAGGGGAATTTCCACCATAAACCTGCTTCCCTTACCCACTTCACTCTCTACCCATATTTTACCCTTCATCATGGCGACAAATTCCCGACATAGACTCAAACCCAAACCAGAGCCGCCATATTTTCTTGTGGAGGAACTATCAACCTGAATAAATTGATCAAAGACACTTTCAAGCTTCTCTTTAGGAATGCCAATTCCGGTATCTGTAACGGTAAATTTAAGATAATTGGGATCATCTAGCTCTGGAGCATGCTCTATAGAGAGGTTGATTCCCCCTTCGGAGGTAAACTTTACAGAGTTGCTAAGAAGGTTGACCAAAATCTGCCTTAAACGGGTGGGGTCACCTCTGCGAATTGGTTGCAAACCTGGGGTAATATTTTTTAAAAGTTTAATATTTTTAGAGTCCACCATCACATAGAAGGTACTTAAAATATCAGATGTCAGCTCGTTTAGATCAAAGGCGACCTCTTCTAAAATAATCTGCCCAGCTTCAACTCTTGAAAGGTCTAAAATATCATTAATCAAAATCAAGAGAGCCTCACCATTGCGTTTTAAAACATGGATGTAGCCTTCTCTTTGTTGTGGGGTCAGCCCTTTGTCTGTCAACAGTTCTGTCATACCCAATATGGCGTTCATGGGGGTACGAATTTCATGGCTCATGGAGGCGAGAAATTCGCTTTTTGCTTTATTGGCATTATCGGCATCTTTTTTGGCTTTACGGTGGGCAGACTCCAAACGGGTTCTCTCTTCAACCTCCCTCTGTAACTCCTGATTGCTACTCTCAATATCTTGGGCCATCTGGTTGAAAGATTGTATCAACCCCCCCACTTCATCATTAGAGTGTATAGCTACCCTGGTAGACATTCTACCTGCTGCCAGGGATTTAGTAGCCTGGTCCAACTCAGTAAGAGGTGTGGTAATGGTTCTTGCCAGCCACCAAGAGATAAAAATACCAAGGATGGCAATAGCCAGGAAAAACATCAAATATAACTGCCCGATTTTACGGGCCGGTAGCTCTGACTCCTTATGGGGAAGCACCACCACAACTGACCAGGGAGTATCCAAAACAGGAGCCACCGCAACAACAGCAGGAAAACCTGTTATCAGGGTGTTGCCAAACCCCTCTTTACGGCTGGTGATCTTTTGCACAATGGGGTCGAGCTTTTCCCAGGTATCTTGGAAAGAGGTGAACAGTTGTGAATCATCCTGGTGGTAGAGTATGCGACCACGATCATCCACCAACATGGAGAAACCTGTCTCACCGGGATTGATAACTGAAAAGCCGGAGAAAAGATCGTAAAGGGGCAACTCCCCTAAAATTGCACCACCAAAATCATCAAAATAGGTACGCACCACATAGAGCATACGTAAAAATGGTTTGCCATGTAGGCCCTCTAAAACCGGAAAAAACAGAACTTGGTTGGGGTTTTCTTTGGCTCTGGCAAATTGTGGAAGATCTGTCAGGGCCATCACCGCTTTTCCATCTACCAAGCTGCCAGAAGCAGACTGAAATTCCACCTCACCTTTTTGATTGGCATATAACAAAAAAGGGAAGGTAGATGAAAAACGTTGAAAATGATAGCGTAGAATATCCTCTTTAAATTCCGTTATGTAGGTATCTATCTCACGGGCTGTCGCCATCTCTACAAACTGCCGACGCATACTGTTTAAACGTTCATGGATGGTCATGGCTTGGGTCAAGGCCAGAAGACTCATCTCATTTTGTTGCACCTGTTTCATCTCTGAGGAGAGAGTTAAATAACCAACAATTGCCATGGCTGCCGAAACAAGAGCAACAAGACCCACCAAGGCAAGTGCAATTTTTTTGCGTATCGTTAACATCAATTTTATTACAACCCTGGCGGTAGACCGCCCCTAATAGGGTAAACACCTATTTTCTTCATAAACATGCGTATTTTAGGTGAAAACATATAGCTAATAAATTTTTTCTCCCAACCAGCAACCGGTTTTTTGGCGACCAACTCAAAATAGAGTATATAGGGATATTCTCCAGAAACAATGTTAGACTCATCTGGAGCTTTGCCGTCAATATTTAATACCTTCAAACCAGACCCCAAAGCAATTGAGAGAGGAAGATAACCAATTGTATAGGGATGGTTGGCAACAGCTTTTGCTGCTGTTGCAGTGCTGTAATACATTTTACCAATCTGCAAGTCACTTCGCCACCCGGCAAATGTTCTTCCTAAAGCCCGAAGAGAGGAGTCCCCATGCTCCCTCTCAACCACATAAATTTTATGATCTACCCCTCCCAACTCAGACCAGTTTTTGATCTGCCCGGAATAGATGGCTAAAATATCATGGGAGGTTAAGCCATCAATTCCCATTACTGTGGGGTGAACAGCAAAAACAACAGGTGATATAGCAAATGGAATTGAGATCAATCCTTCACGTTCACGTTTTTTAATTGGTCTTGCAGTTCTAGCTAGCTGTACAACACCTTTTTTCAAGGCAAGAATACCGCCACCAGAACCTATACTATCTGGTACATAAACAGTGATATCTGAAGATGAATTATCCTTCTCAAAACGTTTGGCAATGAGACGCAGCAGAGATTCGCTGTCCCCTGTCCCGGCAATAATAATGGATTGTGCCTTATTTTTTTTTACCGAGTTATCAGCAACAACCGAGGTGGCATCAGCCAATATAAAGATAGCGAAAAAGAGAAACCCACCTATACATTTAAGGATTTTTTTATTGAGTGCTCTACACATATACCAGCTACTTGAATCCACATAAAAATTGATATAACGAAGGCGGCCAACCCACGCTATTATATACTATGTTTACAATAAAGTGTTATTAGAAAAACAGTTTGCAACAATACTATTGATATATGGTTTGTTATATATGAGGGTTATGTGGGTATTTTGGGGGAATTGTGGCAAAAATCCAACTGCCAGAAATAGGGATATCAAAAAACAGATTGTCCTGGATGAGACTATTTATTAATAATCAGATCCAGGACAACCACAAGGTTATGAGTTATCAACTACAGCAAGATATGCCGGACCCCATGTAGGTGAATTTTCATCTACTCTTTTCTCCATGTAACGAGCTAAATACAGAGCATTTATTGCACCGTTTAAATCTCCTTTTTCTAAGGCAGCTTTTGCCTTTTTGCCATGTTGGGCAGTCTCTTGGCCCAGGGTTTTTATATCTTCCCAATAGCTGATAGCCTCTAAACGTTGAGGAAAACCATTTCTTAATTCATGGGCCTCTTTTAAAGAGTTGACCTGTACATTACGTGGACCAAAGGTCATGCTCCACCCGGTCTCAGCCCAACTTGAGGCTGTGGCTATCGCCTTGTCCAACTCATTGTTAGCACTACTCATCTTTTCACCCTCCCATGGCCATATCAATATATCCTGTTGGGCATACCTCAGCACAGATATGACAACCTATACAACGATTATAATCAGTGTACATGACCTCACCTTCCGGGTTGTTACGAAACTTGGTAATTGCCTCTTGAGGACAGTAAAGCATACACTGGTTACACTCAAAACAGAGGCCACAACTCATACAGCGCCCAGATTGTCGGGTAGCATCATCTTTTGACAGGGGGATTAAAGTCTCATCCCAATCTCCAACTATATTTTCTGGGTGACGAAACTCTCTTTTTGGTGATTGTAGGGGAATAAAGAAATCCGATTTTAGCTTTTTATACTGAACTACCTCTTCTCGGCTCCGTTTGGGTAGCTGTTTTCCTGCCAAAAACAGCCCAATATTATTAGCAGCCTTACGCCCATGACCAACAGCATTGGTCAAAAGGCTTATCTGCACTGCATCACCACCACCGAACACATCTTCCATCCCTTTTATCTGTAGATTATGATCAACAGCCAGAGCAGGGCTGTTCTCTATTGCCGCCTCAAGCCCGGTCAGATCTGTGGTTTGACCAATTGCCGCTACCAACATATCGGCTTTTATCTCAAACTCACTCCCCTCCTCGGTCTTATATCTAAAAAATGGAACAGGGTGGTTCCAGCCATCCTCTCCTTTTTCTTTGCGTACCATACGCACACATTTAACCCCTGTCATATTGCCGGAATCGTCGCGAAGCACCTCTACCGAACCAGAAAGAAACTTCATCTGTGTTCCCTCTTGCTTGGCTTCATCAAACTCAATCTGGGAGGCTTTCATCTCTTCTCTGGCAACTCCACATAGCAGTGTGGCACGGGAGCCAAGGCGTAGAGCAAGTCTTGCGGCATCCATTGCAACATCACCATCACCGATAACCACAACATGTTTACCGACTTTATGGTTTGCTTTGTCCAGCTCAAAACTACGTAAAAAATCAATGGCATTTGTCACCCCTGCTCCATCAGCACCCGGTATAGGAATACCCCGACCAACCTGTGCTCCAACGGCTAAAAATAGAGCATCATATTGGTTGCGCAGATCTTCCATAGTAAGATCAGCACCAATTTTAACTCCGGTTTTTACCTCCACATCAAGATCTAAAATACGTTGAATTTCATGGTCTAGAACTTCACGGCTAACCCGGTAACCCATAATGCCATAACGCATCATCCCCCCCAATTTGGGATCCCGCTCGTAAATGGTAACTCCATGGCCCTGCATTCGTAGATGGTAAGCACAAGAGAGACCTGCCGGACCAGATCCGACAATGGCAACCCTTTTTCCAGTTGCTTTAGGAGGTGTTGGCAAAGAGAGGTTTTTCTCTTTTGCATGATCACCTATGACCTGTTCAACCGCATTTATTCCCACTGTTTCATCACGATATTGACGGTTACATGAAGTCTCACAAGGGGCAGGACAGACCCGACCCATGACGCCAGGAAAGGGGTTGGTTTTGGTTAAACGTTCAAAGGCGGCCTTCCAAGGGTCGCGCTTTTCCCAAACACCACGGATAATGTTGTGATAACCACGTATATCCTCACCTGCCGGACAGCTATCGGTACATGGTGGTGTCCGCTCTACATAGGTTGGGCATTTTCCACTCTGGTCACCATAAGCAACAATTCTATCAAGGCCGGTCTCCATCTCATATGGGCCATATTGATGATCGGTTGCTGATTTTAGTATGGGATTATCTCCAGTCATAACAGTAGACTCCTCGCAATTATTAAAACCGGATATGAGCCGATTGGTTGAAGGAGGTACGTGCATGGCGATAGTTATCAATCATATATTTATCAAATGGCAGTCCGGTCTCTTCAAAAAAACGTTTCCAACCAATGCGATCAATCCACTCCCCCAAACGCTCCCAATCTTTGCCGCCATTTTTATATGCAGAAAGAATATTTTTTAGAACCTGGGTAACTTCAGGCCAACGGGGTGGATTGTTTGCCAAGCCGTGACAAACCAGACGCATATTGCTCGGTTTACTACGGGCATTGGAATTTTTTCCACCAACCCATACCGCAAATTTGGAGTGTTCAGGATGGTTGATTTCCATTGCCGGACAGGCTCCAAAACAGGCTCCACAATAGATACATTTTTCCTCTACAACCATCAATGAAGGTTTGCCATTTACAGTTGTGGGACGAATGGCAGCCACCGGACAACGGGCGACTGTACTGGGCATTTCACAGATATCTTTGAGGATATTATGGTTGATTCTTGGTGGTCTTGTGTGTTGTACCACAATGGCGATATCGGCTTGTCCACCGCAGTTGATCTCACAACATGAGGTGGCAAGACGAACCCTGTTGGGCATCTCCTCTTTTACAAAATCATCATACAAAGCATCCATGACACTCTTTGCCACACCGGAAGCATCAGTAGCAGGAATATCACAATGCAACCAACCCTGTGTATGGGCAATTGCCGATACCGAAGGACCAGTACCACCAACAGGATGGCCCAATGCCTCCAACTCGCTAATCAAGGGAGCTATGTTAGCCTCGTTGGGGGTCATAAACTCAACATTATTTCTTACTGTCCAACGCAGATGTCCGTCGGCATATTTATCGGCTAATTTACACAAACGGCGAACAATTGGGATGGTTACCTGACGGTGAGTACCTGCCCTTACAGTGTATAAAATATCACCACCATGAGCTACATGCTTCAAAACCCCTGGGCGTGGTCGCTCATGATATTTCCACTGACCATAGTTTTTGCGTGAGACAGGGTGCAGCATTTCCATGTGGTGTGGTAGCCCACTTTCTTGGGTCTGATAGGTTCTTTTTTGCATTTTATAACTCCTCAACAGCCATAGAATCAGGCTATGGATTTTATTTG
Source organism: Magnetococcales bacterium (assembly GCA_015232405.1). Lineage (GTDB taxonomy): Bacteria > Pseudomonadota > Magnetococcia > Magnetococcales > JADFYX01. The sequence continues at coordinate 15,917 of JADFZS010000095.1, forward strand.
TGGGTTATGGTCGTGATCGGCCTTGAAATATGGGTTGTCGCGGGGATGAGCGATCATGTCAACTGTAGTCTCAATTCCGGCGGCCTCCAAAAAGGCAACCATACCAACACGCTCAATACACTCACCAATTCGCTCATGATCCAACGCCTCTTCTGCCCACCAGTCGATCATTCTATCGATAATGTCGATCAGATTATCAATATCTTCCTGACCATCCATTTTTAAAAATGGAATCATCACCGAACCCAACATATTGCCAACCTTAAGGTGGCCTTTTCCCCCCACCAGCAGGGTGATACCTCGCTCTTTACCCGGTGATAGAGCCTTTGGCATTACGTTTATGCAGTGCATACAGCGCACACAATCGGAATTTTCAATCGCTATGGAGCCATTTTCCAATGTAATGGCGTCGGTTGGGCATCTGGTTATTACATTGTTTACAAGATATTCCACTCCTTTATCTGCAATAAATGCAGCCACCTCTGCCTCATCCATCTGAATATCATCTTTCCAGGTTCCGATTACCGCATAATCGGCCCGTTGAATACTGTTGGAACAGTCATTGGGACAACCGGAGAATTTAAATTTGGCTTTGTATGGCAGTTGGGGACGATGGATTAAATCAGTAAAATATGACAGCACCTGATAGTGGGCGTTAAGTGAATCATAACAGGCCATCTCACAACGGGCTGGACCCACACATGAAGCCCCAGTACGGACAGTAGCCCCTGCCCCACCAAGATCCCAACCCAATTTATTCAACTCATCAAAACACTCCTGAACACTGTCTTGATCGATCCCTTGCAGCTGCAAATTACCTGTCTGTCCGTGCATGGAGAGAAGACCTGAGCCATATTTTTCCCAGACATCCAAAATTTCATTTAATTTTTTGGTTGAATAGTGGAGACCAGGAGCAGGCTGAACTCGCATGGTGTGAAACTCTTTGGCCTCGGGATATTTATCAGGAATCATGGAGTAACGGCTTATGACACCTGCCCCATAACCGTGAACACCCACCACACCTCCTTTCCAATAACCCATTTTTGTTTCATATGAGTATTGCAGCTGATCCAATACACCACGAGTCATGGTGTTGCCGCTCTGTTTGATCCACTCTTTATATCCCGATATAAAGCTGGGCCACTTGCCATCTTCAAGCTCGTCTAGCAAGGGGGTTGGGTTGAGTTTTTTATCCGCATCATCCACCTGTTTTGGCATAACTATCTCCTTCTCATTCTACTTTTATCTGTGTAGAAACCAGAACATTAAATTGTTAACATGTTCTTAATATTTCATGTTTAAATATAACTTTTAACAAGATCAACTCCTTGATTTTAAAGAGATACTGCTTGCACTTAATATATCAATGGCTTTTAGTGCTAATAAATCAATCTTTTAAATAAGGGGTATACTGCTGATCTTCAGACTTTATATGCTCCTTGAACCAGGTCTCAAAAAAACCTGCCACCTCAAGAGCCAGATCCTCTTTTTCCTGGTCGTTGGACTTGTTTAATCTTTTTCTATATTTTTGCATTTTGTCACAAATATCATCGTGTTTTGCTTTGTGTTCCTTGTAACCAGGAAAACTATTTTTTTTCATCAACGACTCTTCAGCACGAAAATGGTTTTTCACATAGCCACGGAGTTGTAGAAACACCTTTTCAACACCAAAAATATGGTCACCACTATTTATTGACTTTACCAAACCATTAAATATTGCGAAGAGCCGTTTGTGCTGTTCATCAATTTTTCTGTTACCAACACTGAAATTTTCTGACCAGACAAACGATGTTGTGATCTTTCCTGTTTTACCAAATGATTGCACAATGGCAGTTGTCTCGCTAGCTTCAGGTTTAGCAAGATAGGGAGAATATTTTTGATCTTCACCATTTATATGAACCTGTAACCACTCTTGTAAAAATTCTGCCACTTCACCAATTATGGCATCCTTTTTTTTGCCGGTTGCTTTGTTGAACTCTTTTCTATAGTTCTTTAGTTTATCTTTTATTTTGTTGTGTTTCTGCTTATGCTTTTGCAGTTCTGGAAAGTCATGTTTTTTCATCAACCGCTCTTCATAGCGAAAATGGTTTTTCACATAACCACAAAGTTGCACAAACCCCTGCTCCATTTGAAAAGAGGGACCGGGCCCATCAATTGCCTCTTGAAGTTTTGCAAATAATGAGAACAGCTGTTGATGCTGTTGATCAATGTCTGGATGACCAACACTATAACTATCAGACCATTTCAGAGCTTCCATTTATCCCCTCCTTTAATAAAGAATTTGCTACACTTGGCAACTAGCAATAAAATGATGTTGTTGGCATAGCAACATTAATGTTTGTTAACTGTCAACCCTTAAAATCTAATACGGTGATAAAATGATTGAATCCACCCCTAAATTAAGAGCAAAAAAGCGAGCCATCAAAACCTACCACCCTTGCTTTATATGTAGAGAAAAAAAGGGTTTTACCTGGAGTTGCGGTTGTGGTTTTGCTTTTTGTACTGACTGTTTGGATGAAGCAAAAAAAATTGGGGTAATTGGAGATAGCCACCGGGAGTGGCGATGTCCAGACTGTCAACGGGACCATCTTTTTGCCAAAGGTTAGTGTGCGTACACTTATCAGCTAGAGTTCATCAATTATCCTAGAAACGGCGGTTGGCGGTGCGTACATGGCGTAACATATTGGTTTAGCTGGTGTAACAGAGTAAATCGAAGTCACCTT
>JADFZS010000096.1 GCA_015232405.1 Magnetococcales bacterium
AACAGGAAATACAAGAACAACCAGAAGAATCTTCTAACCAGTTGAAATTGCAGTTCTAATTAACCGGACACTAGTGACCTAACATATACTGGGTAATTGCAGCACCGTGTTCATTACCCAACCGTTCCTTGATTTCCAGAGCTTTTTTATACCAAACCTCAGCGTTATCAAAGTCCTGCTTTTTTTTAGCAATCATTCCCAGTTGGTGATATGTTTTTGCAGTCCCCTGTACATTACCCAACCGTTCCTTGATATTCAGTGACTTTTTATACCAGACCTCAGCGTTATCAAAGTCCTGCTGTTTTTCAGCAATCATTCCCAGTTGGTGATATGTTGATGCAGCCCCCTGTTCATTACCCAACCGTTCATTGATATCCAGTGAATTTTTATAGCAATCCTCAGCCTTATTAAAGTCCTGCTGCTCTTCAGCAATCATTCCCAATTGGTGATATGTGTTCGCAGCCCCCTGTTCATTACCCAACCGTTCATTGATATCCAGTGATTTTTTATAGAAATCCTTAGCTTTGGCAAAGTCCTGCTGCTCTTCGGCAACCCTTCCCAATTGGTGATATGTTAATGCAGCCACCTGTTCATTACCCAACCGTTCATTGATATTCAGTGATTTTTTATACCAATCTTCAGCATTGGCAAAGTCTCTCTGCTCTTGGGCAATCATTCCTCGATGGTGATAAGCTGTAGCGGTTAACTTTTCATTATTCTGTTTTTTACAATATTCAGCAAATTCTTGAAGCAGTCGTTGGGCAAGAGTAAAATCCCGGTTGTTTTGGGCGTATACAGCAAGAGATTGGGTGATGGCATTTATGTAGTCTTGCATTCCTAAAGATTTAGCATGGCCCAAGGCTTGGTGAAAGCAGGCAGCGAAAAGAAAGAAGGTTGGTCTCTTCTCATGTAACTCTTTTGTAACAACTGAATCAGCTAACCACCCCATAATATCAACAAAGCCTCTTTTCACGCTCTCCTCTGCTGGGTGGCTTAATTGCAGATGACCAACAATTGCTGGGTGCATAGAGTAGATGTTGTTCCCCATGGGGTGTAAAAGTCCCCCTGCCTCAAGGGCGGTAAAACACTCTGTTATTAACTCTGTTTCTATGGCTATATTTGCCGATTTGACCATATTTTCAATAAAACCTTTATCAACATACTGTCTATGGAGACTAACTAGTTGCAAAACTGGTCCAAAGCTACTTTTTAACCCTTTGTCAAACAGTGAAAGAGCAGAGAGAATTTTTTTGGTACTCTCATCACCCTCTTGCCCATCCATCTTATTTTTTAGCTCTTTTAAAAGTGCACTAGGGTTTTTTGTCTGTTGCAGACGTAACAATACAGCACGCATGGCAAGGGGATGACCCCCTAAAATAGCAATTATTTCAGCATAGTCAGGGTTGTTTCTATCCAAGCTAAGGTTGAGATCTGCCACCACTTCGTTGCAATACTGCCAACACTCCTCACCTTCTAATCCAGTTAAGGGCAGACGGAAGCATAGTTGTGTCGATAGCCAGCTCTCAGATGAGCGACTGGTTATCAATATTTTACTTTTTCCACCCCTGATACCGTTAAGAATATTTTTAAGCCTCTCCCTATCATTTTCACTTAAAAGTGGCTCCACCTCAGTACCGGGTATACCCGATGCCGATTCAAAATTATCCCAAACTATTAACAGGGGTTTTTGCTTAAGTTCCTCAATTAAAGCCCGGTCTTTATCCTCATCAGCTGCTGCCATGGCGTTTGTACCAAAAAAAGCATCAACCAGTTGGTTTATTACGGCGTTACTACTACGTATAGATTCAAAACCAAACCAAAACACCCCGGCAGTTAATCCTCCTGTATCCTGCAACCACTGTAAAAAACCTTGGGCCAGGGTGGTTTTGCCAACACCAGCCATACCGTGAATTAACAGCGCACCCTGTTTTTGCTTGCGTAAGGCCCGTTCCAACCCCAACACCGCCCGTTCTCGCCCTATAAAACCGTAGTCTGATTTAAGTCTGGCCTCATTGGGTATGGTCGCTTTTTCTTGCTCTTGTTGTGGGGCATTACCAGCAAAATTCAAAACCAAGGGATCTTGCTGATAAAGCACCGGAACAAGCCAATCTTGCAGGGGAAACTCCCCCCGGCTACATATTCGCCCAGGTTTAGCCAGCATCTCCTGTCGCCCAGCCCGAACAGCCTCATCAACCCGACCTGTGCTATATAGCCGTTCGTAAAATGCCGGGACAAAACGTTTAGCACCAGTGACTAAAAGGTTGTATCCCATAGCTACCACACTGCGCACACCAGCTTTCATCAAAGCTGTTGCCACGGAAGATGACGAATCCTCCGCCACTTTACTCATGGCTGCGGATCGGCAGGCGTTAAGCACCACAATTGGTATGCGAAATTCATTTAGCAGAACAGCTAGTTTATTGGCTGCAACGGGGTCCGGTTTGGAATTTTCATCTTCAAAATATAGTTTACCAATGGGAACAGAAAATGATTGGGGTACACCAAGACCATGAATTGTCACCTCTTCTGCTTGGTTGCCATAGCCACCATGACCATCAAAATGGACAATATGGTAATAGTGGGGCCTCTCTTGTAATTTATTACGTAGTTGGGCAAAGGTAGGAGGGCGCAACACATCAACATTGACTGATGATTTAACATCACGGGATAGCTCCACCATGGGTCTTGATATGGCATGATATCCCACATCGTTATCACCCTTAGGGCGTGAAATTATCAACAGAATATTTATACTGTTTTTTGCCAAAGATTCCGAAACAGGTATGGGCTGGTTAAGCTCTTTATCCAGCTTACGTTCAATATGGCAAACATGTGCCAGCGGAGCCTCTTTAGGATCTTGCAGAGCCTCCCAAGGCCAGGAGAGTATTTTAGGGTCGTCGCTGGCAATTTTTATGGTTAAATTTTCAAGCCCTTTGTCGCGCAGCTGTTGATACCACTGCTTTGGCTCTCCCTCGCCAAACAGTGCAGTAAAACATGCTTCCCCCCATTTTTTACGTGCCTCTAAAACCCGTTTGGCCCTGTCGGTACTGGGATGATAAGGGTGGGATAAAAATTGTTCCAGATACCAAGCAAGTTCATAAGCCAAATTGGAATTGGGCATTCTTTCAATGGGATAACTCCTTGGGTCCGGCAGTGAAACAGGGTTTATAACCTCCGCATTACCCCGATGCACATTAAAACAGAACCCAACCTTTTCATCATTCCCCAAATATTGAATAACCAGCATGTTATACTCCCAACAAACCAAGGTAAGCCAAAACAGTAAAGACCATTATGGTTAATTGAGAAAAATATTCAAATGGTAATTAAGATATTTTAAAAATTATAGATCAGAACAAACCAAAGAAATTATACATTATTGCGAGAAACTGCCCACAATTTGGATTATTAATAGCTTTACCCCATTTACTGCTGTCCATTATATAACATTTTGTCAGCAAATATTAGCACGAAATAGGAAGTTCAATTGATCATTTATTCTTGAGTCACTCTTGTCCTTACATTAGAATGAGAATCAATAACATCTACCCCGTTGGGTAGTACTATAAAACATAGATCAAGAGTTGAAATATTTACCATGCATATAAATACATTAGACCGCTGGCAGCACGATCATCTTTTTCATTTAGAGGCTTCCGACAGCGAGCGACGCACCTTCTGGGTGGTGGTTTTAACCGCGGTTATGATGGTGGTGGAGATCACCGCAGGTCATCTTTATGGCTCCATGGCTCTGCTTGCCGATGGTTGGCATATGGGAACCCACGTTGCGGCTTTAAGTATTGCCCTTTTTACCTATAGATACACCAAAAAACATGCCAAAAACCCCAAGTTCAGCTTTGGAACCGGCAAGGTAAACTCCTTAGGTGGTTTTGCCAGTGCCATATCCTTGGGTGTGGTGGCAATGATGATCGGTGTTGACTCTATTCAACGCTTTATCAACCCTGAGACCATCCACTATAACGAAGCGATAACAGTTGCTGTTATCGGGTTGATTGTTAACCTGGCAAGTGCCTGGTTGTTACATGGTAGCCATGATCATCATCACGGACATGGACATGGACATGGTCACGGGCATGGACACGGACACCACGACCACGGACACCATGACCATGCTCATCATCACGCCCATGAGGAGCAAAAAAGCGGCAATAAAAAACAGCATGACGACCACAACCTACGGGCAGCATATATGCACGTACTTGCCGATGCCCTGACCTCAGTTTTGGCTATAGTTGCTCTGCTGTTTGCAAAATCATTTGGTTGGATCTGGATGGATGCCGCAATGGGAATCGTCGGGGCAGCTGTTATATCCCGTTGGTCGTTTGTGCTACTAAAAGAGACCAGCATAGTGTTGTTGGACAACAGTGCCGGGGAGGAGTTGACCGACAAAATAAAAACCACCATCGAGGCCGATGCCGACAACCGCATAACCGACCTTCACATATGGCGAGTAGGGGGCAATCATCACGCTGCAATAATAGCCCTGGCAACCCACACCCCCCAACTGCCGGAATATTATAAAAACCTGTTAAAAAACATTAAAGGACTATCCCATGTTACAATAGAGGTAAATGGCTGTGAGGGGGAGAGCTGTTTGAGTACATAGCCGAGCTTCTACCAGCTCCACTCCTTTTTATCAAACTCATTACCACCGGATAAAAGCAGCTTATCATCCCCAGCTTGGTTCTGCTTTTTTGCAGCCTCTTTCCATCCTTGTTTTGCTGTTGCAATTAGCTGTGGAGGCTCTTCTTCCGGTGTGGAGATAATGTGGAGATCTCTTTGGGGAAAGGGTATCTCTATGTTGTGGGTGGTGAACTCCCGGTTTATGGCGGTGTTCAGGCGGTCTATTACAAATCTTCTTTGTAGAGGATCATCCAGGAAAAACCTGATTTGAAAATCCAAAGAGCTATCCCCATGGTTTAAAAATAGCACCTTGGATGGTGGCTCATCTAGAATATCCGGGTCGGCTTTTACTATGGAAAATAGTATGGAACGGACCTTCTCCACATCACTACCGTAAGCCACCCCGATGTTGAGTTTTTCTCTAATTACTGAATCACTCAAGGTCCAGTTGATCACCTCTTTGGAGATAAGATCTTTGTTTGGTACCAAAACTTCCAGGCGGTCTCGGCTTAATATTGTGGTGGAGCGGATGTTAACCTGGGTCACCTGACCGTAGATATCAGTGCCAATACTCACCATATCACCAACACGAATAGGTCTTTCGATCAGCAGAATAATTCCACTAACAAAGTTTGCGACAATCTCTTGCAAACCAAAACCCAAGCCAACACTCATGGCAGCCACCACCCAGCCTATTTTACTGAGATCAACCTGCAAAACAGAGGTGATCCAAACCACACCAAATATAATTATCAGATAACGGGATATGGTGATAACAGCATATTTCAGCCCATCGTCAAAGTTGACAAAGGGAAACAGAATGGTCTCGTATAACCCGGTAAGATGGCGCAAAATCCAGATGCTGGTAAAGATAATAAAAGCTGAGATCAGTAGATCCAGGGTGGTGACAAATGTTAGCTGTCCATCGCTGTTGGTGGTTTGAAATAGTGGTGTGTCTGTTATAGCAATTAACGCGGTTTCGTTTAGCCCCCAAAAACTGGCCAACAGATAAAGCCCAAAACCAATAAGAAACAGCCGCAGAAGCTGCAACAGATTTTTAAACATGTAGAGCTGATGGTCCTGCCCTGCTTTAGCGGTTTCACTGTCGCTTTTTGCCACCCTAGATCGGATAGATGTCTTGCGTATGGCAATGGTGGCTGCTCGGCTGATGGTTGCCAAAATCAATATTGTCAAAAGGCTCAACAGACCGTTGATCGACAAATATGTGGCACCAAAATGATAACCAGCACCGTCCAACAGCAATATACCCACCATAAACAGTGCTGCAACACGACTTATTACAGCCCAGTATCGTTCATTTTTGCTAGGTTTTGCATCGGGTAGTTGGCTGTGGGAAAAAATTTGTCTAATCAGGGGCGAGCCGGGCCTGATTAGGTGATAGATCGCTATAACCACCCCGGTTTCAAAAAACAAAAAGGCAATTCTAGGTAGTGCCTCAAACAAAAAAGGCTCTTTAGGGAAAATAAGCCAGGGAACCATACAGGCAAGATAGCTAATCAACACCAGCCTAAAAGAGTTTAAAAACTGTAGCGACACCCCCTGGGAGACCCCAAAGTGTGAAACCGCAATCCCATGTTTGTTGAAAATCGAACGTGATAACAGCCACAAAAATAGAAAAAAGGCAAAATAGACCAAAAAGGAGCTTAATATGGGGCCTAATGATACCGGAAGATCAAGAGTGGCTATCATGGGTGCTGCCAGCAGAAAAAATACCGGGTTTAATATAGAGCCAGCAAACGAAGCCATGACAATTGATGTTCGGCTTATTTTTTCTGATATATGCTCCCGGCCCCGGCGGTTTTGCTCTTTCACATATCTATGGAGGCGCACTCTTAAAAGATATAGAGTGATGGGTATGATGATGAAAATAATTGCACCATAGATAATGGCGGTCCAACTTTTTAAAATATCCCTTATACTGGAGATGGTCTCAATGGAGAGAGCCTTTTTCCACCAGTTCCAAAGGGAGTTTTGACTACCAAGGCCACCAATTTCGATAAACAGCTGTTTTAACAGTGGCAGCCATAAAGGTGGTTCATCTTGAATCCAGAACACCTGTGACAGTACAAAACTCTCTAAATCGTCCAAAGCCTCTTTGCGTTCAATGGGCAGCAAAAGCAGACGTTGCCCCTCGGTGATAAGGTCAAAAATAAGATTTTTCTCTTCCCGTAACAAAGACCGTTTTTGGTTGAGCAGCTTTCTACTTTTATTACTAAACCGGGTAAGTTTTCTCCCCTTGAGGGAGGCTGTGGGAGCTTTGAAATCTGCTTCCCATTTTTCCCGTATTACCCTGGCTTCATTGTCAAGCTCTATACGTCTGTTTTGATACTGCTTTTGCTGTAAAAGAGTCTGGGGGCTTATTGCCGAAGCCAGCTCTTGTCTACTTTGGGATACCCGGTGATATGAGGTTTTTAAAATCTCCGCTGCCGGACCTTTTGCCCCAACCTGACCAACTAGATTTTGTAAATTTTTTATATTATCTTTTTCGACATTAAGCAGTTTTTCCTGGTTGGAAATAAGGCTCAATAGGTTGGTTTTTTTGCGCTTTAAATCAGCAATATTGTTCTGCAGCTGGGCGATATCACTCTCCCAAAGAGCCAAAACCCGCTCTTGGGGGGTGGCTGCCATCTCCACCGCTTGCTGTTTTTTTGCTAGTAGATCTTCCGTTTTTTTTCGGGCTTTTTCCTGGCTCTGTTTCAACAGCTCCTGATATAAGGTGAACTGCTGCTCTGCCCGTTCAAACTGCAAACGGGCCAACTCCATGGCTAGCTCTCTTACCGGGGCCTCATTTTTTTCAAACTCCTGCTCTTTCTTCCAAAGTTCTATCTGCTCGTTGGCTACCCTGGCGGTAAGTAGCAGGTTCTCTTTTTGTTGTTGAAAAAGTTTTTTATCCGCACCTTTTGACTTATCGTCCAAGGCATCAAGCTTTTCTGCTTTTTTTTGGGCCTCTTCCTCGGCATTTTTGGCGGTTAATATTTTTTCAGGAATACTCTGTAACAGTTTGGCGCGGTTTTCAAACTCTTCGGATACCTCTTGAACCCCTTTTTCATATAGGGCCATCTGTTCTTTTATCGCCTCAAACTCTTCTAAATTGGGATTTTTTGGCGGTTGGATTTTTGCTTGGTTTTTCGCATTTTTAAGGTTTTTCAAGAGGGAGCGTTCACGTTGTTTGCGCTCTTTGTCATCATCGGCAAGTTGCCAGACACGACTTAAAATAGTCTGTAGTTCATCTATCAACTCAAGCTTTTTTTTAAGGGTGTTTTTAAGACCATCCGCCCCCTCATTTTTACTATCTTCGGGTATGGCGTCAAACTCTGCCTTAACAGCTGTTTTGCTGGATTGTATTATCTCAAGGGTGAGTTTATCCTCTTTGTACAACGGGGTTGCCTGGGTTGGTGTGTTGGTTTTATCTGCGGCAAAAATGGGGGGTGAAGCAAAAAAAATGCTGCAAAAAATAAACAAAGATAGATAGTTACGAACCAAGCCTAAATACAGCATAATATTTACCAACTATATATCGTTTAGGATATTACCATAAAAATAATTGCACCAAGCAATATTCTGTATGCCACAAAAATGGTCATATCACGTGATTTTACCCAGTCCAACAACCAGTGGATAACCAATATTGCCGATACCATGGCGACAACAAAACCAACTGCAACATAACCCCACTGTTCAACTGTGGGATGGGTTTTTAATAGCTCCAAAAACTGTAACCCCCCGGCGAGCAGCCCCACCGGAATAGCCATTAAAAATGAAAATTTGGCAGCACTCTCCCGGTTATAACCAATAAACAGGGCAGCGGTCATGGTCATACCAGCCCGTGATGCACCAGGAATAAGGGCAAACACCTGACCCACACCTATAATAACAGCATCACGCCAACTTAGCTCATCTATGTTTTTTCTCTCTCTACCGTTACGGTCCGATAGCCAGAGAAAAATGGCAAAAATAATTGAAGCAGCAGCCACCACATGGGGATGGCGCAGATATGTCTCTACATGATCTTTTAAAAAAAGCCCAGCCAAACCTATGGGGATGGTGGCAATGGCAACCGACCATGCCAGATATCCTTGGGGGTTGTTTTGCAAACCACCTCTGTTGAGGGAACGGCGAAAACCAGAAATTAGATTTTGAATATCATGGCGAAAATAGATAACCACCGCCATTAGGGTTCCGGTATTGACAGCAACGTCAAATATCAAACCTTGATCCTGCCAGCCAAAAATATAGGGCGTAAGAATCAAATGACCGGAAGAGCTAATGGGTAGAAATTCTGTAACACCTTGAATAAGCCCTAAAAAAACCGCCTGCAACCACTCCATCAACCTTCCTCCTGATAACGCTCAACTATAACAAACTGTGTATTCTTGTGCAAAGACATGGTTTTTTATGGGCAATATAACTGTGTCCAGTAATGACAAGGTATGATCGGTATAAAAATTGCAAAATCCACACCAGTGACAAAAATAGATAACAGTATGTTTTTAAAAATTTTAGATAAGTCTAAATAGGTCACCAAACTCCATTAATGACAAACTGTTTTTAAATAGTTGATATTACTATGTATTACGAGCATTTCGGACTTAACGACAATCCCTTTCGTAACACCCCCGATACCAGGGTATTTTTCACTGGTGGCAAAAGAGGGGCCATATTAGAGGCGTTGGAGTATGCCATATCCCAAGGTGAGGGTATTCTCAAGGTGGTGGGAGAGGTTGGCAGTGGTAAGACAACTATCTGTAGAATGTTGGAGACCCGTTTGGCAGAAAATGTCGAAACGGTCTTTTTGGCAAATCCCAGTCTGACCCCGGAAAATATTTTTCACGCCATTGCCGTTGATTTACGAATTCCCCATCCGGTTGATTCCGATAAGTTGTTGGTGATGCAGTTGCTCCATGAATATCTACTTAAGAAGCACAGTGAAAATAAGCAGGTTGTAGTTTTGGTGGAGGAGGCCCAGGGAATGCCTTTAGCCACCTTGGAAGAGATTCGTTTGTTGAGTAACTTGGAGACAAGGCAGAGTAAACTGTTGCAACTTGTGCTTTTTGGACAGCCAGAGCTTGATGTAAATCTATCTGAACCCAGTATCAGACAACTAAGAGAGCGAATCTCCTATCAGTTCTACCTATCGCCATTTGCTCAGGATGAGGTGCAGGAGTATTTAATGTTTCGTCTGCGTGGTGCTGGCTACCGTGGGCCAAACCCATTTTCTACCGGAGCAATGAAAAAAATCCGCAAACTCTCCAACGGTCTATCTCGTAGAATCAACCTGTTGGCGGATAAATCTCTTTTAGCAGCATTTATCGAAAAACAGGACTCAGTAGCAGCAAAACATGTAGAAAAAGCCGCAGCGGAGAGTTCGTTTGTACCTGTTAGAAATTGGCACAAAATGGTTTTAAAGCTAGCTGTGCTTTTTGTGGTAGCTGTACCTATCGCCGGATGGATTGGGTATCAGCTAGCTAGCAAAGGGGGTGATCAGCCAACACGACCGACAGCTGAGAATAAACAGCAGAGTGTAGCTCGACTAAGTGAGCCTGCACCATCACCGCAGATTACCGCAACACCAGCAAGTTCGGTTAAAATGCGACCCACCGCCAATACAAACAATATAACTAAACCTCTGCGAACCGTTGCCTTGGAAGAACAACAAGCCCAACTTGCAAAGCAAACCAACCATAATGTGGTTGTCAAAAACCTAAGCCCAGCGGTGACACCAGACAAACTGATGGAAAATTCAGAGCTGTGGGGTTTTTTAAACGAAAGGATAAGAAGCACCAATGAATGGTTGCAGAAAAAGGATAAAAAACTCTACACCATTCAAATAATGATGGCCTCCAACCGTAAAGATGAGTGGCTAAGAGAGATTGTAAAAAGCCACGGCTCCGACAATAAGGTGTTCTACATCAAGCCAACGACCTTTAAGGGCAGCACCCACTATTTTGTCTATCTTAACGAGTATGATTCATACAGCAAAGCCCGTAACGATATCCAAAATCTCTCTTACTATTTCTCCCGTGGCGGACCCTTTGTTGCGGATATCAGTAGGATAACCAGGGTTCACAACGTTAAATAGCTCACTTTTTCAACTTCTTTTTTACATATGGTGCCCGTAGACGAAACGCTTCCGGCATTTTGCTACCCAGCAATGGTGTTAGGTACATGCGGAATTTATCGGTGATGTCGGTTCCGTTGTTACTGATATAATCATCCGCCATTGTTTTGGTTTTGCCAGCAACAGCCACCAATGGGTCCAAACGGTATTCAACTGAATAGTCCCCGGATCTATGGATGGTAATGGAGCCGCTAGCACTGTTCCATAAAGCAAATTGACAGGCTTTTTCTCCTACCTCCCTTGCTTCACGCTGGTCTATCTCTGAGACAACACCCAAAAATGAACGCTGTAGATAGCCAAATGTATCGCCCCTTACCCTTTTAATACCCAAATTGGTCTTGATCTTATCTGTAAGGAGGTCGGCCAAGGCTCCCATACCGGATAGCTGTACATTACCGTGGGCATCACGTTCAATATCTTTGGTAAGTTTGGATACAATAAGATTGCCCTTGCTATCGTGGATACCCTCTGATACTGCTATGACACAACGGCCCAAGCGGTCGTATATATTTTTAACATCACTTAAAAATTTTGATGTTTGAAAATCTCTTTCCGGTAGATATATCAGGTGGGGTCCGTCATCACGGTTTTTGCGTCCCAGGGCCGAGGCTGCGGTTAAAAAACCGGCATGGCGACCCATGACTATACCCACATATATTCCCGGCAGTGCCCGGTTGTCCAGGTTGACCCCGGCAAAGGCCGATGCTACAAATTTAGCTGCCGATGGATAGCCAGGGGTGTGATCGTTTATTACCAGATCGTTATCGATTGTCTTTGGTATGTGTATTGATATGAGTTCATATTTCTTTTTTTTGGCAAACTCCTGCACAATGCGCAGGGTGTCGGAGGAGTCGTTGCCACCAATATAGAAAAAATAGCGAATATTATGGGCAATAAGCACCTTTAATATTTCACCACAATAGGCTTTGTCAGGTTTTTCCCGGGTGGAGCCAAGTGCCGATCCTGGGGTGGCTGCTACTAGCTCCAAATTGTGGGTTGTCTCTTGGGTTAAATCGAGAAAATCTTCATTTACAATACCAGAAACACCATGCTTGGCCCCGTATACACGATCAACTTGAGGAAATTTTCTCGCCTCAAGCACTGCCCCCACCAATGATTGGTTGATAACCGCTGTAGGTCCTCCCCCCTGAGCAATAAGAACATTTCCCCGTTTCATAAGACTCTTCTTCCCATTATCTATCTATATTTAAAATTATTTATCAATTAATTTGCTAAAAGTTTTTTTGATCAAACCGTCCCCACTATCAAGTTTATAATCACTCCAGACATCTGTTAGAATATCCTCTGCCGTCTGCTCATCAAGACCGATGGCCTCGGTTATTTCATTAAATATTTTACGTTCATTTTCAGCATCGGGATTGCCAATTTCCTTATCTATCATATGGCACAAACCGATAAATCGCATACATGAGTCCTGGTGTCCAACATTTTTTGCCAGTCGTCCCAATTGAAAAAATGTCGCAGCACACCCCTTCTTGTCATCCTTCTCTCTTTTAATAGCCAGAGATAGCATAAAACCTGTTATGGCCTCTTTATGGTTCCCCTCATTTAGATCGATGGTGGCAAGTTGGTGATGCATCTGTGCCTCCATGGTTTTATCTTCAAACTCTTTTAAAAGAGGCAGGGCTTCATTAAAAAGCTCTCTGGCCAATTTTATATCGCCGTGGCGAAAATGGATATCGCCAACCCAAGGTAACAGCTGGGCAATCTCCTCTTTTGTGCCATGTTGCCGTTGAATACTCAACGCCTCATCTAGAGGTTCAAGGGCTTTTTTACCATCCCCACCATGGGCGATTATCATCCCTTTTTGTATCAAACATGCCACTATACCTTTTGTCTCTTCGTTGGCTCTATTTATTTTTAATGCTGCGTCCAGCTTATTTATCGCCTCTTGCAAAGAACCACCCTGTTGTAGCTCCAGGTTTGCTAAATCAAAAAGGGCGTACGCCTCCTCTTTAACATTTTGTCCGGCAGTCATGGCAATAACCGCCTCTAATGTAGCTTTGGACTCAGCTATTTGGTTCTGGGCCTGTTGGGCTGCTGCTACTCTGTAGAGAGGTTGGGGGTGCTGCTGTTTGGCAAGTAGCTTGCGGTTTAGCTGCTCCATATGCCATGAAAACCCCATCTGTCCCAAAAAGCTGTTGATAGGTTCCACCACCTCAACCGCTTTTTCAAAGCTATCAGCAGCTAAAAAATGGTCAACAGTTTGGCTGGCAATATCGAGCCATGAGTGTTGCAAATGGTTTATTTTTTCTGTCTGTAGCTGGGTTAGTAGATAATCACCTGCTGCACTGTGCACTGTTTTCAATGTCTGTTCGTCCAGCTCTGGAAGATCAGCCGGTAGTGGACGGTTTATATGCCAAACCTCAATAATATCTTGATCATCTTTGTAGGCCAGCTCCTCTCGCAACCAAAACTCCAACAACTTTTTTGTCTCATCTTGGTCAGTACCCATTACCGCTGCCATACCTGCAACGGGAGCTGGCATATTGAAAAGAGAGGCCCTGGCAATTGCGTTTTGGTTTTTCTCATCCAAACCCCGCTCTTGGGGTGTGGGAAATTCCATTTTTTCCAACTGTTCTTCCCGATATGTAGCAGGAAGGGGGGCAGGTCCACCGGATACCGGGGTTACTCTGCTGGTGGCGATAAAACGTGATTTGCCGTTTAGCTGATCCAACATATAAAAAAAGAAGGGGGCCATGGTCGGGTCGGTAAAACGGTTGTTTGTTTGATCAAGGCTCCATTGCAGACCATCCAAAACCAGGACAAACTGGCTGCGTCTATTCATCACCGCAGCGACAAACCCTAAACGGTCTTCCATACTGATACGGGGGTTTATCAATATCTCCCGTTCATCTTTCATGTTTGCCTGTCCCAAGGCTTTTTCAAATATGGCAAGCACCCTTGCGGTGGTAATGGGTCTGTTTTGTGTTCCCGATATGGCAATTGGGGTAAAGCCTGTGCGCTCAAGATTTTGCGCCAGATGGGAAGCAAGGGTTGATTTGCCACTACCCTGGGGTCCGGTAAGCAGCAGAGTTTGCAAGCTACCGTCAATTAGTTGCGGTAGCAGACGTTGCAGGGGGCGACGCTGTTGGCGATGGTTGATAATTGGTCCTAAATCAAGACCGGGTAGGGGTGGTAACGTATGGGCCATTGGCATTGGACGAACCTGTGGAGCTTGTGGAGAGTTATTGAAAATACGGCATTGGTTGGTTGTGGCAAACAACATTGGCAGAATCCAGCCAGGATAACCTGTTTTTTCACACTCTTGTAAAATTGTGCGACGGGATTTGGCAAGGGCTTGGTCCATTGTGTCACCAACAGCGAGGGAGCCATAAAGTGCCAGGGTAAAATCTTTACCAGTTGAGGTGTTTAACGACTCTCCCCAACCCAGTACCAAAGGTATGCCAAGTTCTACCAGTTTTACCGATACAGCCCCCAATGCGGCAACGGGTGATGGTCGGCTAACATCCCGACCAGAAACAATGACGCCTTGGACTCCCGAGTTTTTAAAAAGTTCATTGGCCATCTCCGAGGCGATGCGGATATCGGCATTGCCTATTTCATCTTCAAAACCAAAATAGCCACTTTCATTTTTTATAAGTGCGGGACCAACCAGATGGACCATATGGGGCTGGAAATGATGAATAGCTGTTTGTAGGTCGCTATACGTGCCGGAATCCACCACCTCAAGACAGATATCAGCCTCTACCTTGCTTAAGCTTTGTCGTAAGGCTCTCTCTTCTGCCATGAAATCCAGCTCACCAGAGTTGGTGGGGGTGGATGCCATGAAAAGTACT
This sequence comes from Magnetococcales bacterium, assembly GCA_015232405.1. Taxonomy (GTDB): domain Bacteria; phylum Pseudomonadota; class Magnetococcia; order Magnetococcales; family JADFYX01. Next base: position 14,605 of record JADFZS010000096.1, read on the forward strand.
TTTAATGGTCCTGGGGGCAGGGTAGGGCAGCAACGGGCAGCTTGGGCTGAGCTGCCTGGCATACGACGTAAGGCATAATTGTTATCCAGGCTGGGAATTGTCCCATCGGGAAACTGCAATAGCTCCCAAGGGAGAAAAAGCACCTCGGAGACATTGGAGGTGATGGTTATGTGGCAGGGTTTGCCAGCGTTTTCTTTTAACTGCTTTTTTATTTTGGGCCAGAATGGTTGCAGCCAAGCGGCAAATAGCTCGGTGCTTATGCTTGTGATTGTGTCTGAAGATAAACTGGGGTTGCCACCGCTTTTTAGCAACTGCCGACAACCATCGGCAAGGTTATGTACGGAGCGATAGAGTTTTTCATCTACAGTTATCCCATCCGCCACCGGGGAGCCTTCGGCCAAGAGTTGGACAGTAAAAGGAGTGCCAATATCACCGTTTCTAGTAATAGCCAGAGTGAGTTGAATTTCAGAATGAATCATGGGCGGCATCCAGTTTGAATGTTAGATTTCACAAAGACTTTTTGCTCTAGCAGCAGCCTCTTGGCGTATCTCACTTTCTCCGTCGATAATACGGTTTTTCATTAAAATTTTACCTGCAACAACCACTGTGTCAACCACATGCCCAGTTGCGGAATAGACCATGTTTGAGACAAAATCGTGGTTGGGGGTCAACTCCGGCTCTTGTCGCCTGACAAGGACAATATCGGCATTTTCTCCAACTTTCAATAATCCACTTCCCTGACCCAACAAAGGGGCATCTACCCCGGTAACAACCCGCCAGGCATCGGCAGCTTTCAATACAGTGGGATCGTTGTTGGCATGTTTCTGTATGAGAGAGAAGGTTTTGACCTCCTGGAACATATCAAGGCTGTTGTTAGATGCTGCACCATCACTACCCAAGCCGATGGGGATACCCCGCTCGGCAGCTTTTAGGTAGGGGAACACCCCACCCACAGCTAGTTTCATGTTGGATATGGGGTTGCTGACAATGGTTGAACCCCGTTTGGCAATGAGATCCAGCTCTGCATCATCCAGACATACCCCATGGGCTAGAATTGTCCTGGGGGTCAACAGACCCTGTTGATCAAGATGTACCGCTGGCCTTACACCATGGTTTTTTAAACACTCACTAACCTCAAAAGGGGTCTCCGATAGATGTATATGTACCGGAAGATTGTGTCTGTCAGAAAATTCGGCAGTCCAGCTTAAACTTTTTTTGCTAACGGTATATATGGCATGGGGGGTCAAGGTGAACTTCACCCTGTCGGAGTAGCGGCCGGACTCCTCCAGATACTGTATAGCCTGGGCGCGACACTCCTCACCTTGCTTCTCCCCTGCAATGTCAATCATCACAGCTCCAACCCCAGCCCGGATACCGCTATCTTCCACAGCTCTTGCCATGCCATGAAAATGCCAATACATATCCTCAAATGCCACGGTTCCAGAGCGGATCATCTCCAGACAGGCAAGGCGACTACCCCAGTAGACATCCTCTTCATTTAACTTGGCTTCAGCAGGCCAGATTCTGGTTTGCAGCCACTCCATGAGCTGCATATCATCACCAAACCCTCTAAAAAGGGTCATTGCCGCATGGGTGTGACCATTAACCAAACCAGATACCGCAGCCAAGCCGTCAGCATCAAATATCTGGGCGTTGGCTAAAGGGGGAAGGTCGGGACCAATAGCTTCAATTTTTCCTGCAACTGTATGTATATCAACTAGCCCGTTGTCTTGCATCCAGACATTTTTTATGTGGAGTGTCACGAAATTAATCTTTCCATTAAAAGTTCGATAATAGATACCAGCTTATCTTCATTGGTACGGACCTGTTTTTTAAATGATTCAAAGGTCAGCTCTTCATCAGAAACACCATTGGCATAGTTATCTATCATACATATGGCAGCATAGGGGATCTGACATTCAGAGGCCAAAATACACTCTGAAGCCACGGTCATTCCCACCACATGAAAATGCGGTTGATAAAATGCTATCTCAGCAGGTGTTTCAAAACGGGGGCCGATGGTTTGCCAATATACCCCACCATCAACCGGGTTTATAAGTTGGTTGTTACCAAGGGCATCCAGCAGTTTTTGTCGCCAAGAAGCATCAAATCCAGGGGCTATATGTCCTCTGGTATCAGAAAAAAAAGTTGGTGCTAGATGGGGGGCAAAAAAATCGTCAGGTATCAATACCGTACCAGGAGGGTTCTCCATACGCAGACCACCAACCGAGCCAACGGATATAATATTGCTGACCCCAACCTCGTTTAAGGCAGATAAATTGGCGTGATGGTTGATCATATGGGGAGGTGTGTACTCTTTTAGACCATGGCGTTGCAGAAAAACCGTGTCTCCTTGCTCCATCAATGTTACAGAACCATGTTCGGTAGCAACCGTAATGGGTTTTGCATCTTTAAAAAGGTCAGATTCCAGAAGACTGGTTCCGCCGATAACAGCCAGTTTAAAAGGGTGCATTTTGCTTTTCTCAGTTACCAGAAACGCCACCAAGCTTTAGCTTTTTGGCTTGTGTCATCGTCACTCTTGGCCTCTTTAGTATTTTTTTCATCAGCAACCTCACCATCTTTGGCGGTATCGGTTGTTGGTTGGGCGTCAGCGTTGTTCTCTTCTCCTTTGGTTTCTTCTTTATCGGGATCATTAACTACGGCATCAGCCTCACTATTTTCCTTGTCATCTTCACTTTCGCTCTCATCTTTTGGGCTATCTTGTTGTTGAGAAGCTGGCTTTTCATAGCCACCATCCCAAAACCAGCTACCCCAGCGTGATTTAAGCTCAGAATATTTATCTTTTTCGGGATCCATCAATTTATCGCCAAAGTTGCGTTCAATTTTTTCGACGATCCCTTGGTTGTTGAAGGTAATTTCAATACGGTTGGCAGCACGGGAAAATGTACGTTGCAAATTTTTATAGCGGCGATCCTGGATATAGATCCACCTTTCACGGCGGAAGGTGTTGACTATTGTTGCAGGGCCAAGGAGTTTTCTGACCTCTTGATAATTGGTGACACCAACCACAATCTTATCGATATCCTCTGGTTTGATCATAGTGCCAGTATCTTGCAGGCGGGCTTGACAGCCAGCTACAGCGATGAGCAGGATAAAGAAAAATACACGAGATAAGTTTAAAAATGGTTTGGGCATATGTAACCTGTAGCTCATATTATGGGTCTTGATATATTAACTACACCACGACCTCAAATTTTACGACAAAGGACTATTCAACCTCTTTTCTGCAACAAAAAAAAGGCTAAGTCAACATATATAACCTCCTTAATGGGGGTGGGAGAGCAGTTTCTATGATATTTTGGAAACAATGGCAGCAAAAAAAACAGCAAAAAAAACTACAAAGAGAACAGGTGATGGCGGTTCATGACCGGGTGGTCGATCATCTTCTTAAGCTTATCCAAAACGGTAATTTAGAGATCGAAGATGATTATGAACTCAGGTTTGATCTAATGGTTTTTTTTGCTTCATACCTACTTTTCTGTCAAAAAGATGATGTTGAATTTTCCCAGTGCTTCTGGGAGTTGGTCTTTGAAGGTATACAGGAGAGCCTGCGTTTACGGGGGGTAACAGATATCCGTATGGGGGCCAGAATGGGTGAGGCTTTAAATGATGCAACAGGACGTAGAAATGTCTATATTGCTGCCTGGGAAGCAGACGATAATGATAGCCTGCGCAGAGCCATAGCAAGAAAT
>JADFZS010000097.1 GCA_015232405.1 Magnetococcales bacterium
GAGTTGTCTGAATCTCAACCATTCAATGTATAAGTGTATGGTTTCTCGCACAAAAATTTTTTATTGCCCGGCTGGTCTGCATGATGCTCTGTAATTAGTACATAGTTCAATTCTAACTATTCATTATGGGAGAATAATAATGAACATGCTTATTAGAGCGCCTGGCGGTCACGAAATCTACAGATTGATTTTGATAGCAACTATTTTTGTGGTGCTGGCAGCTATATGGTGAACGCTATGAATAGTTCTGATTCTTTCTTAACACACTTTAAATCATTCATCAGTTCAATTATTTGAGTATCTGATGGCGCGTTATTATTGTAAAGAGTGTGATTTGCATTTTACAAGTGGTTCCAACAAGTGTCCTAGATGCTGGTCACACAGCAAGAAAGAAGAGACAACTTTCATATTCGGTATCGTTATTTTAATAGTGTTCCCATCGGCAATTGTTCTATTTATCTTGTTGTGACCTGTAAAAGCTAAAGGAAAACAAATAATCAGATCAAGCTTTCGACTGTTATTTCAAGGAAACAACCGTGTATTGAAAAGGAGAAGGTGCCTATCATTTCCATTCAAGGAGCAACCATGCAAAAAATGAAAAGAATAATTCCACTCTTCCTCATTTCTATTGTTTATTTAATATTTTCCTTGGTCCCTCAGGGTGATGTTTTTGCTCAAAACAGCAACCTCACGGTTCCCAAGAATGCCCATGCCGAAAGCTATGGCGATGGATGGGAGTGTGATCTAGGTTACCGTGAAGTTAAAGGTGCCTGTGTAGCAGTACAAGTCCCAAAAAATGCATACCCAACTGATGCATCATATGGACGGGGTTGGGAGTGTAATCGAGGACACAAAAAGATTAACGACAAGAGATGCGTTGCCATCAGGGTGCCGAAGAATGGTTATTTGAACTCTTCTGGCAATGGATGGGATTGTTCTCGGGGATATAGGGAATCTGACAAGGATTGCGTTGCCATTCAAGTTCCATCAAATGGTTATTTGGTGGACTCTTCATATGGTACCGGCTGGAAATGTGAACGAGGGTATAGAGCCGTAGGAAATAATTGCGTTGGTGTCAAAGTCCCTGCCAACGGATATTTTGTCGACGAGTCGTACGGATCAGGTTGGCAATGTAACCGTGGATTTAAAGTAGTTGGTAAATCCTGTGTTGCTATCAAGATTCCTGTCAATGCCTTTCTAAAATCATCTGGTAACGAATGGGAATGTGATCGAGGCTTTAATAAAGTAATGCGTGGTTGCCGTGCTATAAAAATACCTGAGAATGCTCACCTCGGTTATTCAGGGAATGATTGGGAGTGTAATCGTCCTTTCTACACTTCAGGAAACAAATGTGTGCAAAAAAGAGGTGGTAGTTATTATTGATCATCAACAGCCTGGACGAATTTGACCCAAGTATTGGAGAGTATCATGAAGCAGTTGTATGGATATGTCTTAGCCACAATGGTTGGAATTGCCGTTACTCATTTTATTTTAAATACCAGCCCGGTCAGCGCAGCCTCCACGGAGCAAGTTAAAGGGACATACCATATGGTGATCGGGAAAATAGGAAATACCTGGATCCTCAATACAGCAACGGGGCAGGTAGCCACGTGTCACAAGTCACTACAATCCGCTGGTTCAACTGCGGAATGTTCATCTTGGACACAGCCGGGTCAATCTGGAATGGGATTAACAAGCGATTAAAGGCCGAACAAGAATGGTCTGAATATTTTACAGTCTATCACCCAATTTCTGGGCAACAGACTAAACAAAGGAAGAAAATCATGCCAAAGAAGAGCAGAAAATCTAAAACGGATAAGAAAAGTTCCAGTAAGAAGGAGTTGAAAAAGATCAATGGAGAGGGTAGCGAAAAAGATGCAGGATTATCCGTTTCTGCCAAGAAAGAAAAAAAGACCAAGAAAAACAAAAAAAAAGATAAAAAAAAAGATGTGACACAAGTAGTTGCCCTGAGTGAATAAGTTGATTTTCTAACGGACTCCTCGTTGTTTCATGCGAGATGTTTATGCTGAATGATAATTTTGAATAGGAAAAGTAAAATGAGTGTTGATATGGTCAAGGCCGGAAATAAGATTAGAGTCCTTCCGGTATCTCTATTGGAAGTTGAACCGGCAAAAGATGGCCTAAAGAGTGCCAAGAACCGTACTGGCAGGTATTTGGATAGTAATAACCGCGACCTTGCCAAGGAACGCCTGGATCAGGCGTTATTTGAGTCGCATCTGATTGATGTAAGCGGTAACGGCTAACAACCAGAACAGGATGATAAGCTCCAGGTGTAAAACTTTTCTATATGGTGTAAGTTCTTCTTACTAAAGCGGCTATTGATTAGCGGACATCACTGCAAAAGAAAACGGTTGATGATCGTCATTCCTGCGAAAGCGGGAATCCAGTGAGAACCGCACTTTGCCGCCGGAGGATTCCCGCCTTCGCGGAAATGAAGAGGCTTGAGAATGTTTTTGGTGATGTCCGGCAATCAATAGCCGCCTTAGTATATGTCTCCAAGAAAGACTGGGAAAAACAGCTCCTATTGAGGCTCATGTCGCCTTTTTGATCTACAAAACATTGGAGTTTTATGCAACACCAGGATGTCCGGGGAAAAGGCCAGATGAAATCTTTGATCCTAGTTGTGGATTCAGATACCGATTCATGTCAAGCGATAGGTCAATTCCTTGAAAGCAGTGGATACGAGGTAGTCAATGCCGAGAGCGACGAGATGGCGTTTCGTGTTCTTTCAAATGTCTCTCCAGCCGTAATTATCCTAGATGCCAATATACCGGAGGCTGGCGGCTTTGAGACATGCTCAAAGATCCAAAATTGGTTCACGGACAACGATATCCCGGTAATTATGATGATCCCTTTGGAGAGTGCTGAATCAGTAGATCAGACATTTTCCTCTGGGGCGCAAGATTATATTACCAAGCCTGTCAATTGGAGAGCGCTCGAGCATCGTCTCAAGATGATTCTTGAGCGTAAGGCTATGGCAAACACGCTGCACAACAAACACGAGGAAATGGAGGTCCATACTCAAGATCGTCGTCGGGAGCAGGTGCGAGCTACTGAGGATTTGTTCTTTAGTGAGGAAAAATTCCGTATCTTGGTGGAATCGGCCCCAGACACTATTCTGGTTATGGATGAAAAAGGTAAAATTCTCTTTATCAACCATTCACTACCAGGTCAAGACGACAACAACATGATGGGAACTTGTGTTCTGGATATATTGCCAGAGCAGTCTAAATCCAGATTTGAGTTGGCGGTGAATCGACTTTTCACTCAAGAGAAGTCAGACTCATTCCTGATTGTTGGCCCTTCCTCTACATGGTGGAAGGTACGCGCCATACCTTTGCAAAAGCGTAGTAATGCCCCTCTTCAGTCAGCCATGATTATTGTTGCCGATAAAACCGAGAAGCACAATATTCAAACTAAAGCGATGCAGAATGCCCGTTTAGCCACGATTGGCACCCTGGCGGCCAGCATTGCCCATGAAGTTAACAACCCCAATAACGCAATACTTCTTCAGGCATCTTGGCTGGTGAAGGTATGGCAGAAAATGCAGATGCACACAGATGAGGAACAATATGCCAATGTTGCTATTGAGGGGTACTCCTATCAAGAGGTCAAAAAGAGGGGATCTGAGTTCCTTGCCAACATAGTTAGTAACAGCAGAAGGATCGGAACCATTGTCAGCGATCTGAAACGCATGTCCAGACCAAACAATAGTGTGCTTCAGGATGATGTTCAAATCAAACAAGTACTGGATTCAACCCTGTCGATTCTATCAAATCAGATCCACAGATATTGTAAAAATATTGCCGTTGACGTTGAAGAGGGGTTGCCAAATATCATAGGTAACCTACAGCAACTGGAACAGGTCTTTATCAATCTGCTTTTGAACGCCCTACAGGCATTACCGGATAGGGAACGGAAGGTCATGGTGAGAGCTTGGTATGAAAAGGACACAGAAAATGTTGTTGTGTCAGTAGAGGATGATGGGGTTGGCATCCCCGAGGAACATCTTGAAAAAATTGCGCAACCGTTTTTTACAACTAAACTGGATAAGGGAGGGACCGGTCTGGGGCTCTCCATTTGTCAGTCGATTCTCTCCAAACATAATAGCCATATGTATATTAACTCTGCACCCCAGAGAGGCACCACGGTGCGGGTCAACCTGCCAATCGTCAAAGGTCATTCTGGAGAGATGCCATGAAATCAGCAGATACTCAAGCAAGATCAGTTCTTATGGTGGATGATGAACCGGGAATCCTGCAGGGTGCTGTCAGTATTCTGAAGGGTGCTGGCATTCAACAAGTGGATACCTTGGAAGATAGTCGGCGTGTGATTCCCTTTCTGGAATCCACAATGGTCTCAATTCTTATCCTCGATCTATTCATGCCCCATGTGAGTGGTATGGAGCTTCTCCCGGAGATTCGACAGAAATTTCCAGAAATTACCATCATTGTCATGACCGCCTCCATGGATCTGGAAACGGCGGTAGCCTGCATGAAGGAAGGCGCGTTTGACTATCTGGTTAAGCCGGTTGAGGAGGAGCGACTGATATCTTCGGTCAAAAAAGCCTTGGAGATTCATTCATTGCGTCAGCAGGTGTTGAGCCTGAAACACTCCTTTCTTACCAGTCAGGCAGCATCAGGTCCCGTATTCAATGCCATCATTACCAGGTGTCATAAGATGGCAGCTATTTTCAGATACGTTACTGCCACCGCTCGTACCAGTGAACCCATTCTCATTACCGGCGAGACAGGCGTGGGTAAGGAATTGTTCGCCCAAGCTGTTCATCTGGCCAGTGGTCGGAAGGGAAAATTCATCACCATCAACGCAGCCGGGTTGGATGATACGGTTTTTACAGATACTCTCTTTGGACACAAAAAAGGGGCTTATACCGGGGCGGACCGCCCGCGTGAGGGGCTAATTGCCCAAGCCAATAGAGGAACACTGTTCCTAGATGAAATTGGTGATCTTTCAGAATCATCCCAGTTGAAACTTCTGCGCCTGCTTCAGGAGCGCAATTATTATCCTTTGGGATCGGATTTGCCTAGGGAAACCGATGCTCGAATCGTCCTGGCTACCAATCGCAATTTGGAGAAACGCATCGCTGATGGGAAATTTCGGGCCGATTTTTACTATCGTTTATCGGTACACGAAATTACAATTCCGCCGCTGCGGGAACGTAAGGAGGATATCCCACTGCTTACTACCCATTTTTTTAAGGAAGCAGCTCGCTCGATGGATAAAGCAGTTCCTACCCCTCCGGAAGAGCTGTTTTTACTGCTTATGGCATATGAATTTCCCGGGAATGTCCGGGAACTCCGGGCGTTGGTTTATGATGCCGTGGCTCAGCATGAATCTCGGATGATCTCCATGCAATCTTTCCGCAAAATAATCGACCGGACTCAATCTGCCCCAGCATTGGAAAGAGTTGCCACTTCACAAATCGACCAGGAGTCTTTGACCTGTCCGTTGATCCAATTTCCGGGTAGATGTCCGACTTTAAAAGAGGCTGAGTGGGCTGTCATTCATGAGGCTTTGCAGCGAGCGGATAGCAATCAGACCATAGCTGCAAATCTTCTGGGTCTCTCTCGTCAGGCACTGAACCGCCGCCTTTCCCGCAATACCTCCACTTCCTCCTCTTAGCCTTCCCTGTCATTGCCAAGGGGGGCGACAGTTTTATGTGAGTCTGGTTTAGATCTATTTTTTCTTATCTAAATGATCTAACAGGATAATCGTTAATTATCTCCATCATTTATTGATTTCCCGTTCCAGATTGTCGCACCTGTTTCCTTACCATATAACCAGCAAACAATCATCCAACCACATGTTATCGCAATAATATAAAACCATTCGTTGGGTTGGATCACTTAGTGCAGTAGTTATAGTAATCAAGAACCGAAGCGCACGGCATTATAAACTATCTGATTATTGGAGAAACAACATGTTGTCAGCAGATAAGCAAAAACCGAGTCCAGACTACAGTGTGGAACTCAACGATGAGATGAAAAAATACGGTATTACCCGTAGTTCAGTCGATTATTTTCACCTCGGGAATTATCATTATTCGAACCTAAAAGATGCCATTAAGCAAGCGAAGTATCATGAAAATAAACGCACTGAAGAAAAAAAGTAGAACGTATGCACCGTCTTTAACCGCCTGGAAAGAGGGGCAAAGTTTCACACAGAGCATCGTGGAAACAATGCGAGAACCTTTTCTGGTTCTTGATGGCGATTTGCGCGTGTTGATGTGCAACAGCAACTTTTTAAAAGTCTTCCACGTGATTTTGGAAGAGACCGAGGGGGAAAGAATATACGACTTGGGAAACAGGCAATGGGATATTCCCAGGTTACGAACACTTTTGGAAGAGATCATTCCTAAGAAAAATTCGATCGAAGCGTTCGAAGTTGAACATGATTTCCCTGTCATCGGTAAGAAAACGATGCTTCTCAATGCTAGGATGGTTTCTCATGTAGACAAGAATTTTTCAGGTATTCTTCTAGCCTTTGAGGATATTACCGAGACCCGCAAGCAGGAATTATTACTCATTCAGGCCAAGGAGGAGGCTGAGCAGGCCAATCGTCTGAAAGACAAATTTGTCGCCCTGGTCGCACATGATCTGCGTGGCCCATTAGGTGCCATTATGGGATTTCTGAGTATTTTAGGAAGTGAAAAAGATTATCATTTGAGTGAAAAATATGAGTATTTCCTCAAATTAATGGTGGATAGTAGTGAAAAAATGCTCCTTATTATCGACGATATTCTCGCTCTTAGTCGCCTGAAGACAGGTATGATCGTACCAAATCTCTGTTTAATAAATGCATATGACGTCATAGAAAATGTGCTCTTGCTGATAGAGCCTTTAGCAGCCAATAAGAAAATCACCATAACAAATGAGGTTCCTGACGATCTTCGTTTCTATGCCGATATTGCCTTGTTCGGCGTGGTTATTCAAAACCTACTTTCCAACGCAGTAAAATTCTGCCGAGCAGGTGATCGCATTGCCATCGTCAAAGGGTCGAAGGAAGGGGTTGTTTTAGAGGTGCATGATAGCGGAATTGGCATTAGCAAAAACAGGATGCTCAACCTCTTTAGACTGGAGAAAAAATCCTCCACTATCGGTACTTCCGGCGAGTTTGGGACGGGGTATGGACTTCCTTTCAGTCTGGACATCATGAAGGCGCATGGTGGCAACCTGACGGTCGAATCAACGATCGGGGAAGGAAGTAACTTTTTCATCCATTTGCCGAAAATGAAGCATTGCGAACTTGTGGAAGAGATCAGTCCAGTGTACAGAAAATAGATTCAAAGGCGTGTTTAATTCTGATCAATTGGTTGACCGCTTCAAATTTGTTTAAGGGTGATGATGATTGATTCTAAGGTCTGTCCTTCAAAAGCAGCGGAAGTGGAAGATACTACCCTGTTTAGTAAAATTGCCCAAGATATTGATAAAGAAGGGTACAGTATTTGTCCACATGGTCTTCCAACCAGTTTGGCTAAAATCCTGTGGAATTTTGTGCTGAATATCCCAGCAGGTGATTTTAAAAAAGCGGGTATAGGTCGAGATAGTAAACACAGATTAAACAGAGCGGTACGGACAGATGAGGTTTGCTGGATTGATCATGAAACTCAAGTCGGTAGAGCTTGGCTTCAATGGGCTGATTCTCTTAAAAACCATCTTAATCAAAGCCTGTTTTTAGGGTTGAATAGATTTGAAAGTCACTTTGCCCATTATGGGGCGGGGGACTTTTACAAAAAGCATCGGGACGCCTTTTCTGGAGAAGAAAATCGTGTCTTGACCCTGATCGTCTATCTCAATCCAGAATGGCAAGATGGCCATGGAGGTGAGTTGATTCTCTATACGGGGAAGCAAGAGTGCTCAGCCATCACAGTTAAGTCGGAGTTTGGTACTGTAGTACTATTTTTGAGTGAAGAGTTTTTTCACGAGGTGTTGCCAGTTTATCAAGATCGGTATTCAATCGCTGGGTGGTTTTGTGTGAGCGGGGCAGGTAAATCCTAAATCCATCCAAATTGATAATGGGGTGTGGGGCCGGAAAATGGGGAAGCTTGGTTCTCTACCCTACAGCTGCATAAACAATAAAATAAGTAGTGAAAAAACCATATACACTCTGCAATTTAAGGACGATTAATACCAGAGACCAGATTTCACATATAGTGGTGTCCGGGAACGTGAGTGACCTTCTCCCATGGAGTATGGTTTCAATCAACGTCAATTGATTGAAACCACATCCCATTGCCTACTTCGTAGCGGGCTCACTTACAGCAGGTTCAGCGATTGCGGGGGGAGCTTGCATGGTTGCTGCTCTACTGTTGTTCAGATCATCCATAGCCATTTTTACAGCAAATCCGATCAAGACGACCATAACGATAAAACCAATTATTTTCTGAGTAATTGTTAGATCCATTTTTTTTCCTTTTCAGCGAGCCAGGCACGAATAGCCGTTTCGCATTGTGGGTGGGGCAAAATCCAAGAAGCACGTTAAATGCAATGTGGAAAAAAGCGCCGTTGTCGAAGGGTTTCTCCTTGGACAACGGGCAGCTTCAGCATAAAGAAGCTGCCAGATAGTATTTAGATGTGGGGCACGGGCCTGTACTGTCTAGAAACGATGCGCCTAAATTCATCGTTAATTGCAAGGGTACATTGAAGGGAAGGGAATTTAGCAATCTACTTCATAATCCCATGTTACTGACGCAAAGTCAATAGGCTGAATGCCGGTTATCTTGGAGCATCAATAGGCTGAAATTCAATGCAACGATAGGGTCTATTCAGCCTTACCAGCTATCACCAATAGATGCGACAGTCTGTAAGTGTACAGTATACGACTCAACCATATAATATATCAGTAATTTATAAGGGTATTCATTGGAGATTCTCAGCATTGTTAGATGCTGAGTTTCAGATTGTCGCACCTGTTCTCCTGCCAATAAAGCGAACCTTTGTCGATGCAACTGCATGTTGTTAATACGATTATTTAATCATTCGTTAAGTTGGATCGTATAGTGCAGTTATTAATTTGCAGGTTCAACATCGATTCATCTGGTTGTTGCTCGCAAATCAATCCTCTTGCCAATGTTTTTTATTGCAGAAGGAAACCGCTGCGACCATGCAAACAAAATTTTCTCGCCGGTTTGTTGATTACCACAGAGGCTATGGTGGCTGAAATTCCCCAGAAGGATACTCCAGCCATGCCGGGCGGTGGTATGGAAGGGTAAGGGAATGTAGCGTTTCTTGAAATTGCTGCACTAAGCGGTTTTCCAGCTTGGCAGTGACACTGTGCAATTTGTGTAAATATGGTCAGTGCATCTCCTGAAATATTGCAGATGACCAAATAATATTTGAATTTATATAAGCAAAGGACAAAATATATGGAGAAATTTTTACTTTTCACACCAGGTCCAGTGAATGTCGCAACAAACGTGCGGACATCAATTAGTAAAGAAGATATTTGTCATCGTGAAATTGATTTCGACAAATTGTTGCAGAGCATTGAAAATAAGTTATTAAAACTATTTGAGATACGGGATGAGGCGAAGTACCGCGCCGTTGTCATTACAGGCTCTGGAACAGCTGCCAATGAGGCAATACTTTCATCAGTAGTTGGGAATAAAAATATTCTTATTTTGTCCAATGGTGAATTTGGTGAGCGGTTACACGCTATCTCAATAATCCATAATACAAACACATCTCTTCTGGCATTTCAATGGGGGGAGAGCCTGGATACAAACGTTATTGACCTCTATCTCCAACAGCATGATATCGATGTTATCGCCATGGTGCATCATGAAACAAGCTCGGGAATGCTGAACCCTCTAGATCAGATCGGAGCTTTGTCAAAAAGAAACGGATCACTATTTGTTGTGGATTGTGTCAGTAGTGCCGGTGCAGAAACCATCGATATGGAAAAAGACAATATCGCCTTTTGTTCCAGTTCAAGTGCCAAGGCCATAGGGTCCTATCCTGGACTGTCATTCGTTATTGGTGAAACGACGGAATTTGAAAAACTCAAGATGCTTCCAGTCAAGACAGCCTATCTCAATCTATACAAATTTTATAAATTCTTGAATACATATTCTCAGACTCCTAACACACCTGCGGTCCCCTTGTTTTTTGCATTAGAGGAGGCACTAATTAATATCCTCAAAGAAGGCGTTGCCAATCGACATTCCAAGATAAGACGCAAAGCAACATTTCTTAGGGAAGGCATGTTGAATCTTGGTCTGAAATTTTTGTTGGCGCCCAAAGATATGTGTTCGGTATTAACGACTGTGTTTGTACCTCCCCATATAAATATCGATATCCTTCGTGAAAAGTTACGAGATAAATCCATCATTATTTATGAAGGCAAAGGGTGCTTCAAAGGCAGGGTTTTCCAAGTCGGTAATATTGGCGAATTATCTCGTAAAGAGATCCTGTTTTTTCTGGCTACCCAAGGGAATATCCTGAGAGATTGTGAGGTCGAAGCACCAACAAACGTTACTTCAATTCTTGGTGATATTCCCCTTCAGCCTCTGATTATCAATGAAAAGACATTGGTATCAGAAAACAGCGTATGAATGAGAGGTTTTTCGGGTTTGTTTATATCAGTCAGCAAATCCATATCAACCAAGCATAGTATAGACAGGATGTAAATTTGAATGAAAGCAATAGTTTTAGCTGCTGGCATGGGATCAAGAATCAAACCTTTGACGGATAACACTCCTAAAAGTTTGTTGAAAATCGGTGGTGTGACAATACTTGAGAGGATGCTTTCCAATATTCAGGCGTGTGGTATCAATGATGTGATATTCGTGCTTGGGTATATGCAAGATCAGATCAAAGAGTTTGTGAAAAATGGCTTCCCCGATCTTAACGCTGAATTTGTTGTTAATGATCGATATGCAGAGACAAATACTGGATTTTCATTGATGTTAACTGAGGGACTTGTTCAAGGTTCACCTTTTGTAAAGTTTGATGCTGATGTTGTTTTTGAGATCGGGATATTGGAAAAACTACTTGCCTGTGACGGTCATAACTTCCTCTGTATTGATAAAAACATCCAACTTGATGCGGAAGAAATCAAGGTGGTCGTGAGGAAGGACAGCCGGATATTAAAAGCCAATAAATCGGTGGCCCCCAAAGATGCGATTGGAGAATCAATCGGTATCGAATTGATCAGAAGCCATACGGTTGATCCCTTGTTCTCTGAGCTTAAGATAATGATGAGGCAGAAAAAAAATCACCAGGAATACTACGAAGGTGCATATGAGCGACTTATGGAAAATGATGTCCCATTTTACGCGCTAGATATTTCAGGCATGAAATGGACGGAAATCGACACCAAAGCAGATTTTGATGCTGCAAAGAAAATTTTTATTTAGGACCTTTCTAACTCAAGCTCATTTGTCATCCTAACTTCTGGCTAGGGCGTGTTGACATTCAGAACGGAGTCGCATTTGCGCCTGAAAAAGCGTCAGGCAAGGCGTGAGGAGCGCGGTTTGGTAGAGCCAAATAAGCGACGAACAACGCAGCCTGACGCTTTTTCAGGCCAAACCCTTGAGGGCGCAGTGCGGTTTTGGGCTGAATGTCAACATGCCCTAGTCTGACTGAGCCTGTGTTAGAAAAAAACTGATATAGGATTAAATTTGAAATAATATGAAACAGACTAACAACCCAATATTGACCCCAAACCAAATAACAATGATAGGCCTGATCCTGACACTTGCTTTGTTCTGTGGTTGGTTCCTGATTGATGGTCTTATTGTACCATGGCTTGTCTGTGCAGGTTTTATTTTGGTCCATCTGGGAGACTTTCTGGATGGTATAGTGGCACGTCGATATCAGATGCAATCTATGCTCGGGATCTATTTTGATCCGGCAGTGGATCATATAAGCTATGCAGCTTTGACCATTCTGATGATTGATGCCGGACTCCTTCCCGTGTGGTTCCTATTCATTTTTATCCTTGCCAATACTGCGGCCGGTTTTGTGAAAAATTTCGCTGCTGGGAACAATAGGGTGGTCTCGGCATCACTTCTTGCGAAGGTCAAGACAGATCTTGTGTTTGTGCCTCTGGCCTGCCTCTTTTTTATTCATAATGCTCCCCAGGAGTGGCAGCTTTTCATTGTCCTGGGCATTGGTCTCTTTTGGCTAACAATCAAGTACGTATTTGGTGCTTCAGAAAAACACACCTTGGCCATGCGGATTGCGACGGCCATATTTACCTTGGCATTCCTATTGAGGCCGAACGGTATCGACATACCCGAATACTATACCATCCTTTATTTAGCCCTTGCCATCGTCTCCATAGTAGGATCAGCTGCCTTTTATTTCTGGGACAATCGTGATCTGTTTCGCTCATCAAGCATAGCGAAAGATCCCAACCTTTCAACAAACCAGGAACTTGGAGCAGTTGGCAAATAGCCGTCCGTCCGTTCAGCAAAATCATCATCGAAGTCAAAGAGATAATCCGTAACTGTCCACCGGCTGCCTATAGCGACGCAGAGCTGGACGCATTAGTTGGCAATTCAGCTGGCTCAATAAGGTGCAAGAGGTGCGACATATTGAATATGTATTAGAGATGACGAACTCTATGTCCATCATGTTGATTAAGATGATGTTTATCTAAATATCCACACCTTTATGAAATATTTGTTTGCATTTTGTCTCATCTGTTCAATTTCATAATGACCAACCATGACGTATATAACTGTTTGACTGTACATGTTATTTCAACGCAACGCTAAGTTGGTGTCCATGATGCAACGTTATTCTGAGTAAGGCGTGCACACTCAATCGAGGATAGTCAGCACACACCAAGGAAATATTTATCACTAAGGATCTTATATGGCACGTGTAACAGTAGAAGACTGCTTGAAAAATGTTGATAACCGTTTTGATTTGGTAATTTTTGCGGCAAAACGAGCACGGCAGTTGATCGATGGGGCGGAGGCAATTGTCCCACTGGAGAATGATAAAATGACCGTTGTTGCGCTTCGGGAAATTGCCGAAGGTAACCTTGATCTTAAAGAATTACTTGTTGATAAACCCATGAGAAAGGCCGAAAAACCAGCTGAAGCTGTGTTGGAAGATTCTTCTACCCCGAATATTAAGACCAAGGTTTTAATGGTAGAAGAGACCCTGTTGACTGGTATTGTTGCTGATGGTGATATTGCAGATCTTAAAGCAGCAAATGACGGGGATGAGGGTAGCACAGTAGTATAACTACAAAGAACAGCAAGATAATTAGCCTGATTTTTAAAAATAATCTTGAATAACTACACTCTAAAGTCTGGGCAAATTTTTGCCACCCTAAATTAAAGGTAACTAAAATGTCATTCAAATCCTTCTCAACTGCTCAAGATGCCCCAGATAAAATTGGCACCAAGCCCAAACCCAAGGGTGTAACTTCAGCAGAAAAGCCTCCCGTCAAGCCAGCCAATCCCCAGGGCCAATCTAAGCCATCTGTGCAATCGTAGCGATCAGAACTACGCACAAAACTCTACTTTCACCTTCTAGCCTTTATGACAGTGGAAGACTGGCAACGAAAAATCAGCAAACGACCTATTTTCGCACATCGCAAAAAATGAACATTTTCGAGTAAGTCATCAACCAAAACAGGGAAGAGTGATCCATTGTACGGTTAGGTGCTGAATGGAACCTGGGATCCAGAAGATCCCAATTCTTGGACATGATTGGCAGTGGCTCTAACTCTTCTTGGAATGAAGGAAACACCCTTTGACACATTGAAAGCCAAAGATGAATCTATACCCCCGATAACGTGAGTATGAAAATGATTAATGATTTGGTTAATAATCTAGGCTTAAATAGCCGGTGATAAACAGGAAGAAGGGACAATGAGCAAACAAAAAAAAAGCTGCCCAAATCTTAATCATAATCGGGTTAACGTACAGTTACGATTTTGTGCTCACTGCGGTGATATAGTGAACAAGAAGATAGCTCCAAAGGAGTGCAGTGAGGCTACACATGCACAGCGTAGAAAAGGCCGTAGCTTCCACTGTGTGGATTGTGGAGAGAAACTTATCACTGGTAGCGCCTGGTAAAAGGATTCTTAGGATGCTGATTTCAGGGGACCTCAGGTACGCGCCAGCAATGGTTGCAGGATTGAGATAACAGGATTATGTGTGGCTTTTTGATCATATTCTAGACTTGCGGTATTGCCATACACATTCACGGAATGAAAAATGCCGCATTTAAAAACCGAAAAACTCTGAAATTACGGTATATCAAACTGATGAATTTGCTTAAAGTCACAATTTTTATTACCACAGCTATCTTCCTGATCAGTGGGTTTTTCCTGGTTAGTGCATTCTTGGAAGGTGGCAAGCCGTCTGGCATGTTGACCCTGCAGACCATCTTTGCTTTGGGATTTATGGTCTACTTCCGCTCTTCTTCAGTACAGTCGATGACTAGCCAGTATTGGAGTGGAGGAAACAAAGCTGAAGATGATGATTGGGGCTGGGGTTGGGGTGAGAAGGTTCAAGAAAATACCAATATTATACACCACAAATCACCGTGGGCAGTGATAGAGCAGGGCAAATCGGTAGGACGGTTTTATAACGAGCCTATTCCCGAATGGATCAAAACCTCCGACAATCGGAAGGCGTTTTTTTCTGGGACTTCCCTCTCAACACTTCCGCCTGAAGAATGTGTTTGCATGGAAAATACTAAAAAGGCTGAATTGCTTCTATCTCCTGGATTAATCTACAAAATTCTCTCCTCATAACTGGCGGTGTGCTGTGTCTGCAGTAAATATCGTCTGTAAATATCGTCTGTACTGAAAACACTGTGATTTTTCATGCTATGGGAAAAAGGTTCTTGATCACCTTTCCTGCCAGACCGAACTCCATATAAGTCAATAAATTTGGTTGTCTTACATAATATATGGAAGCTCGATGAACAACGCCATCACCACTACCACCGCTGATGAAATCGCCGTCAAACTCCAAACCTATGCCCAAGAAGTCAGAAGGGGCATTTTCCGAAAATACCGTGAAGGCTATACGGGCCGACTCCAAGAAGTTTTCGAGCTGGTGTTTTGAAAGAGGGCTTTCTTCCCTGCCTGCCGAACCGGAAACTGTACGGTCCTATGTTGATTGGGGAGCGGAAAACTACAAACCGGCCACCGTCAAACGCCATTTGGTTTCTATTGCCCACCTTCATAGAGCCGCAGATCTGACAGACCCAACCAAAAACAAACACCGTTCGTTTGGCCGTCAAGAGAATGAACCGGGCCAAAGGCACACGACAAAAGCAGGCCAGAGGTTTAACCATGCTCGATGTAGAACGCATCCTGGCCAGCGTTGAAGGAACCCCAAGAGATAAGCGGGACGTGGCCATGATTTTGGTGGCCAGGGATATTTTAGCCAGGTCAAGTGTATTGGTAGCCTTGAACGTGGCCGATATCAGCTATTCTGAAGATGGTTCCGGTACCTGTTGATTCGCAAATCCTAAACCGACCAGGAAGGCCAGGGGGCCGAACGCTGGATATCACCACCTACGGCCAAGGCTCTGAAGGATTGGCTGCTATATGCCAGGATCGATCAGGGGGCCATATTCCAAGCATTGACCAATGCGGCAACGTCAAGCAAAACACCAGACTTTCCACCACCGATGTTTACCGCTCATTCCAAAGACTGGCAGAGATAAGCGGGATTGCGGATATTACTATTACTGGCCACTCTTGCCGGGTGGGTATGGCGCAAGATTTGACGGCCAACGGTGCCGAACTTGGAGCCATCATGCAGGCCGGAAGATGGAAAAGCCCCCAAATGCCAGCCCGCTACGGCGAACGCCTAGCCGCTGGCCGTGGGGCTGTGGCTCAATTGTATGGAAAAAAGGATGTGGGTTTTAGGATGCTTGAGAAACAATCTGGCACAGAACATGAGGATGGAAGGTTAAAATGTAATCATGTCATGGAATCAGTCAATCATCACATCGGAAAATGTGGAATTCAAATTCGTCCAATTTCGAGGAGGTTGGATGGAATTCATTGCTTGTTGGTCTAACTATTCAACGCCACTTTCCTGCAGCTTTGTTTATGATCCACTTGGTGACATGTTGCATTGGCTTGAGAGTCTGATTAGTGGAGACACTCCATCTGCTTGGCTGGTTGATATGGAAGGGGAATATTTTAGTTTTCTTTCTTTACCAAAAGCAGATGGACGAATTCAGATCGTATCTCATTGGTTTGATGATACAGAGGAATGGCTTGACAAGATTCCACGTAATACTAAAATTTTCTGCCATTATCAAAGCTTAGGGGTTGAGTGGCCTCCATTGCCAAACCAGAAAATTTATACAGATTTGCCAACAGAGACGTTGTTGTACGCGACCGTTGACGAGCTTATTGATAATCATCGCCTTGATCGGTGCGTGTTTCAGGAAATTGGTCGTACAACTTTGCCGAGAAGACAGTTTATAAGTGCCTTCCATGCCCCGTTTAAACAATTTGTATCATCTGATTCAGCCAAGAAAAGCAAAGAGTGGGATTGGACCGGAAGTGAAAATGGATACGATGTAGCGATTGTATGGTCAGAAAAAATTGAGTCTTGGCTTAATGAGCGGGGATGTGAGGAAATTGAAGGGTAGGCCTGACAGGCTCTCAAAGGTGCTCAACGTGCAGCCGTTATGAAATCGGTTGACCTGGCTCTCAAAGGTGCTCAATGCCCAACCGATAATCAGGGTATACCATAACCTGGATGGTACAACATCATGAAAATGGCTAAAATCGGGCTTCAGGGCGCTGATTGGTCGGAGATCGGCAGAGAGCCGGAGCCGATCCAGAGCAAGGAGTGGGTAAAGTTGCCTAAATTTGGATGATATACCATCACTGAACAATCAAAATTCTTTCTTTCCAGGCTAATTTTTCATCTCAACAGACATTATTTGCACTCGTCTTGTCACCACCCAATTGCATCATATTGTTTTTGAGTCTTTTTTCTATGTACAGGACAAAACACATGCAGCCTCCTGGAATCGTGCCTGATCTGAGTAACGGTTGAGGAAAAGATGTCGGAGAAAATCCAATCCTCGTCGGAAAAGGCTTTGAGCCAATCGGCGATGTTTTTTGATCCGAGTCGGTTTTTTCTCATGCTGCCAGATGCCGATTCGATAGGCCCAGCCACTAGTGTCCGGTTGTTAGTCGAATAATTTCAACTGGTTGGGCTGGTTGTATTGTGAAACAACCACTCCCTGATTTACAACCATTTGAAAAAATGGTGATTTGTCGAAAATCGAGACGCTCAAAATCTGTAGAATTGTGTAGAGGCTCGCTTCCAGTTTGAGCTGTTTTTTGATGATGGCCACGAGTACGTAGACGCAGATCGCTATCCAGATTTGAGTTTTGACCGCGTTTTCGGAGGTTCCGAAAAACGATTTGATCCGGAGATGTTGTTTGATCCACTTGAAGAACAGCTCCACCTGCCATCGGCAACGATAGAGCTGGGCAATCGTCAGTGCCGGTAAGGTGAAGTCGTTGGTCAGGAACACCAGGATCTTGTTGTTCTCGGAGTCGAAGAATTTTACCCGACGAAGGTGAATCGGATAATCTTTCAAGGATTGGTAGGTCGTCAAGGCGATGGTCTGGTCGCACCGTAGACCGTTGGACTTGTCCACTGGCCTTGAATAGATTCTTCTGAACCTGAAGTTGGACTTGGCCCGGGTGACGAAGAATGCTCCGTATTGGCTCAGTTGGTACAGACGAGCAAAATCCAGGTAGCCTC
>JADFZS010000098.1 GCA_015232405.1 Magnetococcales bacterium
AAGCATTGGTATTGCCCAAGGTAACTGTTGTAGACTCTGAGGTGCCGGGTGAAACGGAGGTGGTTATGCTGGAGAGCAACCCACCAAGGGATAGCTCGGCCAGGGCTCATCAAGACGGTGAGACAGGGTGCGGAAGCTTCAATTCCGCACCCATAATCCAAAAACGTAGTGAGGGACACCGGATGATAGACCCTGTCATGCCTTAACAAACTCCCGCCCGAAGGGCGGCAATAAAAGACAAGTTTACAGTGTATATTAGACACTAAACTGTGAAAAAGAGTGTCTCATTTTCATTGACACATTCCGAGGACCAAAACTGGCTGTTGGTGATGGAGCTTTGGGATTCTGGAAAGCAATGAGGAAGGTTTATAGCGAAACTAGGCATCAACGGTGCTGGGTTCACAAAACAGCCAACATTCTCAACAAGATGCCAAAGAGCCTTCAAGAAAAGGCTAAACAAAATCTACATGAGGTCTGGATGGCCGAGACTCGAAAAGATGCTAATAAAGCGTTTGATGCGTTTGTAGCCGCTTATGAAGACAAATACCCAAAATCTGTTACTTGTCTTAGAAAAGATCGTGATGAGCTACTGGCATTTTATGATTTTCCAGCAGCACATTGGCAACATATTCGGACTACGAATCCCATTGAATCTACCTTTGCAACGGTTCGACTCAGAACAGCAAAAATCAGAGGGTGCGTCTCTCGTCAGAGCATTCTCAGTTTGGTCTTTAAGCTGACAATGAGCGCACAAAAGCGGTGGCAGAGATTGCGAGGATTTAAACAGCTATCTGAGGTCATAAAAGATGTGAAGTTTGTGGATGGTATAAGAGAAGATCTCCGACAGGGTGCCGCTTGATCAGCAAATGCTCATACACCAGACTTGACCATAACTCTTATACCTCCTTTGCGTTTTATCAAAGATTCAATACATCCAGCGGGGCATAATGAAGAAATCGGCGAAATATTGGTACTATGGGGTTTATTAGGCGGTTACAAAAGAAGCATTTTCCATACTGGAAATCACAATCTGAACCACAATCCTGACCAGTCAGGCTACATGGAAAATTAGATTTTATTTTCATAAACAGTATGTTGATTGTTTTCAAGAAGAAAGTTCAGCCACATCACCTCCGTTGATTTTTATCAAAAATTCAATAAATTCACATTCAGCGGGGAATAATAAAGAACTCGGTAAAATATTGGTATCATAGGGTTTATGTTGCGGTTACAATGATTTGTCAGATCAAGTCAAGTCTTGACAAGCGTGAGAGCTGGTTAGCCCCAACGGTTTGGACAACATGGTTCTATCACTGAGGCAGACTCTTCTAATGATTTAGTTTTTGCAAAAGTTATCAAATATTTGGCTAGTTGCTTAAAAACAGCCTTGACAAAATCGGGACCTATCCACATAACATATGGTCCAGGGTTACAATCTAAATAGAAATATTCCCCAGAAGGAGACTCAATAATGTCCCAAGCAGCGAAGTGCAACCCAAGGTAGCGGTTGGCCTGAACAATTTTTTTCTCTTCTTCGTCTGGAAGTTTGACATATTCGAATATTTGCTCTCCGGTTCTTGAATCAACACCATCATTTCCCAAAATACGCAATGCCAACACAACTCTGTTTCCAACAATATGAACTCGTAAAGTTTGCCCTTGAATCTGCTCCTGCATCAAAACTGGTGAAATGCTCAACTCTTTCAAACGTTCTCTATCGCTCTTTGTAACCACCCTTGTAGAACCTACACCAATAGCTGGTTTGACTACCACATCACTATGTTGCTCTAAAAAAAGTCGTGCTCGATCTGGTTCGTTGGTGGTCAGAGTTCTTGGAACCTGAAACCCTTTTGCACGAAGTTTTTCATAAAATTGCGCCTTACTGTCATGATCAATATACCCCCCAGTAAGTGGATTGATTACCAGCTTTCCCTGCTGAGCCAAATAATTAAAAAAACTAAATATAGAAGATTGGTAAAACTGCTCCTTCATAAATTGTAATCGCCACTGGGTATGGGAGACTGCATTCAACATTGGAGGTAAGGTCGGCAGGGTGTTGGGGGCGGTGCAGCGGATAAATATAGCCTCAATATCGGCAAAGTTGATACCATTCCACATGGCTTGACCTTCTCCCATGGAAACGGTGGTTTGACCACTGCCACCCAATTGGATATCACAAAGTATAGGCTCCCCTCCTTCGGCCAGCACAGCATCACGTACAGCAGCAACCTGAACACTATTACGATTACCAAATAGAGCTATCTTAGGGATTGAAGATATCATACACCATCCAAATACCAAGAGCCTGTGAAAAAATGGAAACCAACTGCGTACACCTCAAAACTATACCCTAAGGCGTTTAGAAAAATGTCAAACTTGCAAATTTAGGCATGTTACGCGCAAAATCTGACCAATTCCGTACCTTGCAGGCGACATTTTGAGTTTTTACAAACTCTGAGCAAAAAAAGCAGGAAGAAGTGCTTTTAACATCAAAAGACACTCCTTCCTGCAAAATACTGCGCACTAATTATATTAAGAGCTGATGTTGATATCACCAATTGAGGTGTTATCAGTTACATCACCGCCAGCTTGACCGGCGACGGAACCAGCACCAGTGTCGCCACCAACGCCAACACCTGTTCCCTCAGCATATGCATTGCCCCAACCGACTGCACTGCCTGAACCTCTACCGGAACCATCTCCACCAATGGCACCAGCTCCAGCTCCTGCAAAACCTGTTGCATCACCACCAGTTTTGCCACTTTGCTCAACACCTACACCTGTATCGTTACCCATCGCATTATTCTCCTAAAATTTGTTGAATTTAGGCAGTTAGACATATCCAAAATCTATTCATGACTTGAAACAGTTTCACAACCCAAACATTGATAGATTAAAAAGCTGCCAAACAAATCAAGAACTAATGTTGATATCACCAATCGAGGTATTATCTGTTACGTCTCCACCTACTTGACCAGCAGAAGCACCAGCACCTGTATCACCACCAACGCCTACACCGGTACCTTCGGCATATACATTTCTTCCTCCACCACTGGCAAAGCCTGAGCCTGAACCATATCCATCACCACCCATTGCTCCTGCTCCAGCGCCAGCAGCACCATAAGCATCACCACCAGATTTACCACTTTGCTCAACGCCTACACCTGTATCATTACCCATCATTACACTCCACTTATAAAAATTATTGAACTTAACAAAAGTTTAAACGTGCAACACAGCACATCATGATGAAATATTGATGTCACCAATAGATGTGTTATCGGTGACATCACCACCAGCCTGTCCAGACATGGCAGCAGAACCCGTATCTCCACCCACACCAACTCCGGTACCAATCGGGTCGACATTCCTTACCCAGGCATCACCACTACCAGTGCCATCACCCCCCATTGCTCCCGCGCCAGAGCTGGCATAACCTGTGGCATCACCACCAGTTTTGCCGCTTTGCTCAACACCTACACCTGTATCACTGCCCATTGTGTTCACTCCCTTTGGTTTTGATTAAAAAAATCAAACAACAATCTGTTAGCATATCGAGTAAAAAATTTTCCCTTACCAAATAATTTTATTTGGCATTAGCTCTCATAAATTACCGGACATTACTAGATTAATGTTCCCATGTCTCCTGCCATAGAGCACAATTCCTGCCAAAGTTCATCTTGCACGACAACACATTGAATACTAATGCTTTTTACTATAAATACAATTTATTTATGTTTAGAATAATTATCGAAACTGTCTAGAAATATTAGACAGTTTGTTTGCTAATACAAGACAACTAAGGCGTTATGAAAATCATGAATATTTGCTTGCTTCCATGTTGAAGAGGATTCTGTACATCCGTCGGAGAAACATGTTGGATCGTTCTTGGTAAGAATCCAAGCCATCTGTCTCTTGATAGCTGCCTGACTGACCAGTTATTTCATGTGCAAGCATGGAAAGCAGGTGGCTGCAAAAAACATTTGGCAACCCAGACAAAAGAGGATCTGTCTCAACATCGTATATCGATACCTCCTGGTCGCCGGTTATATAACTAACTTTTAACCAGTTCCCACCTATCGCCTGACAAAGCCGCTCAGGGTTTGGAACCTGATCACAGGGAACCCGCCAGAACTGCTCTAATTTTTCCATGGGTGGAGTGGCATCGGGAGCTTGATACTGAAGTGAAAGCAAGCTCTTTCCTTCAAACAGGTAACTTGAGTTCAAAGGACCAGGGAATATCTTGGCAACCATGATCGGAGGATGCTCGACACCCACAAGGTCTGCCTGTTGTTTTGATGTAAAACGTTGCCAACTACTTAGTCCGGAGGCTGGCCGCCAAACAACAGCACCGTGTTGCTGACAAAAGGCATCAATGCTCTCCTTGTGGTTGCTACAGATAAGGGGAGGAACATTAAAGCCGCTATTGCGTATTCTCTCCATTAGAGAAAACCTGGCAAAACTTCTCACATGGGCCCAAGGTGGATTGTAGACAGCGACACCACGGCGGTCCAACTCTTGGAACAAACTATATAGCGCACTATAGCTCTGCTGCTCAACAATATGGTCAATCTGCCATAGCGTCCAATCCTGGTTGGTCTCAATAGGTGGAATAACCGGGTTTTGGTATGAAAAACCCTCTATCCAAACACTTTCAAGAGTAGTCAGATCAACGCCATCACAGAATAGACCATTATTATCAATTGAGAGGCGAAGCTCAATTTGAGAGATTGGGAAAATCTGACCTCTCCCAGGTGCCAAGCTATTAATATTCTTCAATAACTCCGTGGCAACCTTACCAGGTTTGGCAAAAATCCCAAATTTAATTTTATTCAACTGCAGCTACCGTGTTGTCTCGTTGAGACTGTTTGCTAAAATATGGTGTAGCACCACTGGCACTGAGCACAAGAAGTCTATGGCGATCAAAATCGTTGACTGCTGTCCGCTCGACTATCTTTTCAGCAAGAATGCCTTGGGCAGATAATAGAGCTGTCTCGGCCTGTTTGTAGGCTATACTAGCTGCAATCCTGGCAAGGCGGGCCTTAAGCAGATTCCGAGATTTAATTAATAACTCAGACTCTCGAATATCAGCCTTTATACGCCAACGTTTTTTTCCCTTCTCCAATGCCTGGGATGTCAGCTTTTCATAACTAATAGCTGAATCGATCCTGGCATTTGCACTTGATAAGGCGGTCAAGGCATCATTAACCTCCTTGCGAATCATTTGTCTTTGCATCTCTTCAGACATGCGACTTTGATCCATCGCCAAATTGGAGCGGGCCATAGCAGCCAGCGCTGCCCGGTTTTTCCAAGGATAGGTATAGGTGACCCCAGCGTTAAAAGATTTGGAGTCTGGGTCAAAAGTATTATATAAGGCTGACCCATATGATTTGTAACCATATTTGGAATTTTTTTGTGCCAAACTACCACCAGCAGAGAGCGCAATGTCAGGTAGAGCTTGATTTTTCCTAAATTCATGCTCATTTTGGCTAGATTCCACATCCAACTTTTTTACTTGAAGTTCTGGACGCCGACCCAGAGCAGTATCAACTGCACTTTTCCAGTCTACTGCCGCCTTGGCACCCAAAATAGAATGATATTCTGCTGGCAGGATTAGAGAATCAGCCACCTTTCGCTCATCATCTTCTATGATAGCAGCCAACTTGGTAGAAGCTGCAACAAAAGACTCTTTGCCCTGTGCCACTTTTACCTTGGCACCAGCCAATTCTGTAGCTATTTGATCATGACCATACTGGGTTATGCGCCCTGCTGCCAACATACGCTTTGCATGAGCTAGCTGGATCTCCAACTCATGTTGGTTCCTTATTATCGCAACCAAGCTTTCTACATTTAGAACCAAATTCCAATAGGCCAAATTTGCTTGGGCAAGGATTGAGTTGACGGTTGCCTTCAGATTCCAGTCGACCTTCTTCGCCTGCAACTCTGCCTGCTTCAGGTCTGTATTCAAAGAAGACCACTCACCAAAATTTTTTCCGTACGGAATTGGAGAAAGTACATTAGCACTAACGGAAATAGCCCAAGGAGCATCCCAGCTCCTTTTCCGCTTTTCGTCATAATATGTCTCTTTGTGAGTTGAAACCTTGCTTAATGATACCTGCTGTCCCCATGGAAGTTGCTGCGAAACTGAAAGAGAGCCGGTATATGTTGAATAAGACCCTGGCTCCTTTTTAAGGTGTACAGGATAGTTTTTACTAACAGGGTTGGTCGTCGGATCCTGTTGCAGGTAGCCAATGCGGTTTATTTGTGGAGTAGTTACAAACGGTGAAACAGTGACATCCAGATATGGCTCACCAGCCGTCGGTTTAGGGATAAACTTCCGCAAAAAAACCTGGCCCATCTTTTGGCGTTCATAGGTGAAAGTTTCAGATTTACTCAAACCAATCTTGAATACTGGATCAAATACCGCTTTTGCCTCTAGTACAGCCTGTTTTACCTTTTCAGAATCTTTTTCAGCTATTCTTAAAGGCAAGTTGTGTTGAATCGCCTTAAGCAAAATATTGCTAGATGATAGGTAAACAATGGAGTCCGGCTCTGCAGGGTTCCAGATACCTTCTTGTTTTTCATGCTCAAAAAATGCTTTTATAGTTTGATTGCTATTTTTATCCTGCTCACTGGGAGGAGGATCTAAAATAGCCCCAAGACTAGTAGGCTCCGCAAAACTTTTGCCAGATGTAAACACAAGACAAACACTCAACAGACCTAGAAAGGAACAAATGCGCCGATTGTTATGTAGGTAGATTTGATTATTCATTTGTGACATCCCCCCCCTGGTTATTAAGGTTGGCTGCTAAGGTGCCCATAGCTGTCAACAGATCTATCTCGGCATTCTTGGCTGCTATCTGAGATAGAATCAACTGCTTTTCAACATTCAAAACTTCACCACCTTTTACAATAATCTCATACTCGGTAATACGGCGTAAAAGTTGCGCACGTAAAGCTTTTTGATATGCCATCTTGGTAAGCTTTAGTTGCCGTTCACTCATAGCAGTGCGAATCAAGGCACTGTTGAGATTGGTATGAGCATTTTTAATTTGAAGGTCAATTTGGTTTTTTGTGATCCTCTGCTCTAGGTTACTGACAGCCAACTGCTCGTTAAATTTTTTCAAGAGAGCCTTGGGAGAACGATTTCCCCATGGATATCGCCAAGCCAAATTGGCTGTAAATGTCACTTTATCAGGGTTTAAAAGGTGATTTATAGAATCACCAAGAGTCTGATAACCAAACAGTGAATTGCTCTGCGACGCATTCACCGAGCCGCTGATGAAAATATCTGGGCGTGCTTGGTTTTTACCATGTCTCGCAAGAACATTAGCCTTGTTGACCAGCACCAACTTTGAGTGCATCTTGGGATTGTTTTTATCTCCATTCTGCATTGCGCCGTCCAGCCCAACCTTTGAAAACGCATCAAGTTCCTCAGCATATTCTACAGGCATGAAAAGAACCGATTTTGGTTTATTCAATAATAAACTTAGAGTGTTGGATGCCAAAATATATTCGTTCCAGGCAACTGTCTCACTGCCTCTGACCCGCTCCAACTCTGACTTAACCTGAAGTATTTCATAGCTTGTGACTCGATGTTGATCGAATAGTTTTTGGGTTTTTCTGACCAAGAGCTCCACATCTCGGCGGTTTTTAATGGTTGCGTCTAACACACGAATGGCACTAACCGTATTCCAAAAAGTTTTTCTCACCTTTTGGATCAGGGAGTTTTTCTCATCTTGATAGTCAGATTTTGCTAGCTGATTATCCATGCCAGCAAGTTTGACATCTATCTCTCTGGTTGAGTGGGTACCAAAATTTTTGCCTCCAGGTATGGGCAGGGAGACAGAGGCATCCAAGGAGGATATCCACGGACGACCATATGATCCCACAGTTGGTGAGTCAGCACTTGGATTTAGTACCCACTTCTTTTTTGTGTGGACAGTTTTTTGGTTGACCGCCAAATTAAGACCCCACGGCAATGGTTTTGATACTCCTAGTGCTACCGTGCCAGTCTTGCTCTCTGGACCGCTGGGATCTGCCTCACTGGCAATCTCTTTTGCCGTTATAAAACCTGCTGATCGTACCTGATCAAAACGGAGATAGTGTACTGGACTTGTAGTTGGGAAAACGATAAATATTTTCTGACTATAGTCCGCATTCCCCTCTGGAAGACAGATCCAGGAATCACCAGATACCAACGCCTTGGTCGCATCATATCCGGCTTCACCACTAAGAATGACCGACTCCAAACTGCCAAATCTATCCAATACAATATTATCCCCGGCCTGCGGACATCTTGTAGTGGCTTTTTTGTACTTATTGTCTGTCTCTGTGCGGTTTTCAGTTTTGCTATAGCTGTAGGTGCCTGAAACCGACAGCACTGGATCAAACCTGCTGGCCTTGACTTCTTTCAATGTCTCATTTGCCATCTGCAGGTTCAGGGCTTGTTGTTTCAGGGATATGTTTTCCTGCAAGGCAAGCCTTACCACATCAGATGGGGTGACAGGCTCCCATTGCCAATACTCAGCATTTATATTTTTACTATTATCTGCCCATGTTTGCAGATTTTGGTTAATACGTGTTTCAACATTATGAACTGGTGTCGACTCCTCGGCAGCAGCTAAACAATCTGCCTGCATAAGGGCGATAGTGGCGATTAGTGCCAAAGCTATAGTAGGGGTTCTCATGGCTTGGCTCCCTTGACAAGAGTGCTATTTCCTTGTGACTGTTGTCCCAAAACTCCTTGCGCAGCCAATACATTGATATATCCCAAGCGGCGGTCAACCAAAGCGTTGATCAGCTCAATGCGGGATTCAGTAAGCACGCCTAGTTGTTGGATGAATTCAAACTCTGTCACCCTATCCTTGCTCCTCAGGCGTTGGGTAGCCTGAAATGCCCTGCTGGCTAATTTAGTGTTGGCGTATGCCATATCAACTCTTGCCTCTCGACTACGAGCCTCGGCCAAGGAGCTGGTTACATCTGTGGCTACGGATATTTCTGCTTGATTGAGGCTGTCCAGAGATCGTTGATAACTCGTTTTGGACTGAGTGTATTTGGACTTGGTTGATTTATTCCCAAGAGGATAGCTAAAGTTCAGACCAACATACACTTGCCTTTCATCCAAATCCAGCAGGGAAGTGATAGAGCTAGAGAAACTATCATAACCGTAGACAGCATTGCTCCCTTTTCCTAAAGCTTTATATGAGAATGACATTGATATGTCGGGTTTTAATTGTTGGAGACGGAACTGCTTATCCAACATTTTGCCATCTGATTCAAGCCTGGCTATTTTTACCTCTGATCTTTGCTGCAGTGCCGAATTAAAAACAGCCTTGGAGTCGATATCTTCAATATTCGTCAAAACATCCAGAAAGTTGCTTGGCAACACCATGGTTTCAGGAGGTAGGTCCAAACGTGCTGACAGACTGTTGGTCCTAACAACAAGATCATTCCAAGCTATCTCTTCTTTGTGTTTAGCATCCTCAAGACTGGATTTCGCCAACATAAAATCATACTCAGTAACTCTATTTAACCTTAATTGACGCTTGACTCTTTCCAACTGCTTGGTCAATACACTACGGTTTAATAATGCCGACTCAACCGTCAGCATACTTCGAACCAACTCCCAATAATCGGTGAGTGCTAGTTTCGATTCAAAATTAACCTGACCATCTTTTGCCTGAACACTTTTTTGCAACGATATTTTGGTCTGTTCAACATTTACCGTAGAGTACGTGCCTAGGTTACCGAAGTTTTTTGAGTAGGGAAGAGGAGTATTAAATTCAAGAGTGAAATCACTGGACCACTCCTGTTTTCCCAAGTCGACAGCAATTTCAAGTGGTGCTCCTACCGGTTTCAGGCTGACACTATTGGAAACATCGTAGGGAGTAAATGCAGTATTTAATGTTCCCTTAACACTTCCTCCCCATGGGAAAAATTTTGCAAGACTCAAACCGCCAGTCCAGTATTCCGCCCACTTGTCTGTAACATTGCTGGCAAATTCATCTTCTGTTCCATATACCGGGTCGTTGGAGCAGGAGTCACTCATGGGTTCGCCATCAACAATTACACAGGAGTTTGATGCTACACCTACCTCAAACCATGTCTTGCCGACATCACCATTGGTTACAGTCTGTGCGCTGGTCTCCCCGTCAATAAAATATTCGGTTCCAACATCACTATCTGTTATGGTCTCCCAGGATTTGGCAACTTCTCGAAAACGCGAGATACTATCTTTTCGATCACGACTTTTATAGCGTTTATACTGGAGGGAAAAGTTTACAACCGGATCGAAGACTGCAGACGACACAACTAAATCTTCTTGAGCCTGTTTAACAAGGTGGATCTGCTGCGCTAACGCCAAGCTGCGCTGATGCATCTGTTCGAGAACCTTAGTTGGCGAATATGGCTCAAAATGTTTACCACGCAAAAAACCTCGCGCACCATCTTTCTGGATCTCCAGAGCTTTATGAAAACGGGATAATTGCCCACTTTCACCACCCTCTAGCCATGAGAGATTTGCTAGTTTCTCTTTCGGTTTTGTCTGAGCCAACCCGTCTGATTGAACAACTACGCCCCCTGCAATTAAAGCACACGCACTAATTATAATTGGCAACGTCTTCAGTTCAGAGACTAATTTCTTTTTTTGTATCAACACACCGGTGCCTCCATCTCTTTTTTATAGGATGCTCCCCTTTCCAAGGCTAGCTAACTTCAATTTTTATCTTTAACTCCTTTTATAAATTATCAGGAGCCAATTTTGCTTGGAAAGAGTTAGTAATAATTCTTGTATAGAGCTCACTACATTTGCACAACACAGGGTAGCCAACTAATTTTTGAAAGCTATAACACTACCAATTCATTAAACACCCTGGTCAAGCATTCTTGATAGTTCCTACCATTGATCAATAAACTGTATATCCTCTTTATCTACCTGTGAAACAATATTTCCGAAAACAGGAAATTGGACACTCATGATTATGTTTATGTTTGGACTCTTCTTTTGATCGATAAAACGATCTTTAACCGTTGACAGATCCAACAGCTCACTCTCTCCTGGACGCTGTTCCGATTGAACATATACATCAGGGTATTTTTGCCGAAAATGTTTTATATAAACCACATCATTGGTAAAAGTTAAAATATCCAACATGTCCAAAACCTGCTTCTTGAACTCTTTATCTTCGATGGCAGTAGAGTTGACCACCTGCAAACGCATTGCCTTAATCTCGCTGCGGTTGGGTGACATCACAGCCAGATCACCATTACCTTTATATGTTTCGTTTGTTGCTAAAAAATAGACCATACGAATCGCGACATCTAATGGTGAAATAACCTTCTCCACTCCGCCTTTTAAAGTTTGCAATGCAAGCTGGCGTTCTACCTGGAAAAAAATCACCCGCATTAACAATTCTTTGAAGCTTTGGTTATTTGGAAATGGCTTGGCAGCCCGTTCTAGAGCTGTCCTAATATTGGACAATTTTGCCAACTGGCTTTGAAGGTTTTCTTGATTGATTGTTCCACGAGCCATTTCATACTCTTCAGTAAAGAGCTTAACTGCTTTACGATGCTTGATAACGGCCTCACTACCATCTGGCGACATAAGCATTGGGTAGGCAAAATAACCACCAACAGTAAGCAACAAAACAAGAATTAGAAACACCATCATTCCAGGTTTCTTCTTTGAAGACTCTAAGCGTTTCTCAATATTTTGTTGTTGCTCTTTGGCTTTGTTTGCCTCTTGCAACTCTTCAGCTTTGGTCAGTGTGTCAACTATTTTTTCAGTGCTATTACCGATACCACCAAAAAACATGGTTTTTTCACTGTCATCATCTTCTGTATTTTCTGGCCGCTTAATAGTATTAATGGAAGTTTCGACCCCTTCAGGCCTTAACAGTGTAAACAAAAATGGTATAGAGCCAATTTTTACATTATCACCAGATCTCAAAATTGACTCTTTGGTACGAGTATCATTAACAGTGATGCCGTTTGAAGAGTTTAAATCTTCAATAATCCATTTCCCTTGCTGCGGGTAGATCAGGGCATGATGACGGGAGATTTTAGAAAAATTTATGGTAACTGTGTTGTCATCATTACGACCAATTGTCTGCTGCACTGTATCAAGAATAATTTCCAGATTTTCTAGCTCATCAGGTAACATTGACGTATCCAGACAAACCAGCTTTGCTTTTGGCTGAGTAGTATTAGCAGCATTGGCGATATCAGCTTGCAAATTATTTTGCCCACCAATCAATAATGTCTCATTCTCTTCCTGGCTCATTTTCTCAATTAACCTTAAAGATAGTTTTATATTCAATTACGAAGCAATAACAGAAACAAACCCACAGACACTTCCAATTATCAGGCTTTGGCGGTCTGCAACTCTGTAGGAGCTTCCAGTTCAAGTGATGGCAAATTAAACTGTGACGCTGCCAAGCTATAATAAAGCCCTGTGTATCCTTTTGATTTTAAATACTCAGGATTGATCAACTCCTTGTGGCTACCCTTTTCTGCTACTTTTCCATCCTTGATGTAACAGATAAAATCAGAATTTGTGATTGTCGTTAAGCGATGTGCAATAGTGATAGAGGTCCGGTTTTTCAATATTTTATTGATATTTTCTTGGACCATAGCCTCTGTCTTGTTATCAAGGGCACTGGTAGCTTCATCAAAGAGCATGATTTTTGGTCGTCTATAGATAGCGCGAGCGATACATATACGTTGCCGTTGTCCACCTGATACCGCAACACCTTTTTCACCAACTCTGGTTTGATAACCCAACGCCATATTTTGTATAAATTCGTCTGCTCCTGCCAGACGTGCAGACTCCTTCACCTGTACCATGTTGGGTTCAGGATCACCAAGCGCAATATTTTCTGCTACACTACCCCCAAAAAGGAAACCATCCTGTAAAACAACGCCGATGTTGCGCCGTAAAATGGAAAGATCAATACCGCGAATATCCTTACCGTCAATGGTGCAGGTTCCACCTGATTCAAACGGCATGTTAAAACCCAGGATCATTTTAGCAATTGTGCTTTTACCACACCCAGCAGCACCAACAAACGCAACATGCTGGCCTGGCTCAATAGTCAGGTCAAACTCCTTCATGATGAAGTTTTCGGTTCCAGATGTGGTTGAATAGCTAAAATTCACCTTATCGAAAACGATACGCCCCTGCGCACTCTCTCCCAGGGTAGCGGGAATTTCATCAGGATTGGTTACCGGTTCCTGTTCAGACTCGACAGTAAGGACATCAGTTACCCGATCAATGGCAATGCGAACATCTTGAGAACTGTTCCACAACTGCACAATTTGCATGACTGGACCCATAACCAAGCCTAAAAGCATCTGGAACCCCATCAAACCACCGATGGTCATTTCGCCAGCCATAACCAGGTTGGCCCCAAACCAGAGAATTGTCACAGTTGAGGCTAACTGCACTAACTGATTGAGATTATTGGCGATTAGATTTAATCGCTGCATTTGGAAACCCATATTGACGTTTTCAACGAATGACTCTTCCCAACGAGACCTAGCCATATATTCATTGGCGGTCGCCTTGATGGACTCAATTGCGTTCAAAGACTCAATAAGGTGGGACTGTGACTGTGCACCGGTCAAAAACATTTTTTGGGCAATAGCTTTGATTCTCGGTGTAAAATATAGCGTTATAAATATATACCAGGGAATAAAAAACATCGCCACCAAGGTCAACTTGGTGCTATAGCCAAACATCATGATAAAATAGATGAACATCATGAGGGTTCCAAGAATAACCGTGATTGTGGAACCGGCAATGATCGCTCTTATTTTTTGGTTTTCACCAAATCTTGCCATAATCTCACCCTTGTTTCGAGTGAGGAAAAAGCTCATTGGCAAACTGAGAACATGACGGTAGAACTCAGACATCATCCGCATATCAATCCTGGCGGTGGTATGAGCCAACAGTAGGCTTTGAGATACGGTGGTGACGGTCTTAACTACTGCCACCAGGACCATGCCACCCAACATCATATTCAGCAGACTAACATCCTTATGCACAACCACGGTATCAATGATGGTCTGAATAAACAGCGGTGTTGCCAAACCAAGAAGGTTGAGCAGCAAAGATGCAATCAATGCATCAAAAAAATATTTTTTATAGGGTAGAATATAGCGAAGAAAGTGTAGAATCGGACGTTTTGGTGGCTCAGAATGTTCAAACTTCACCGTTGGAATAAGGCCAATGAAAACGCCCTTATCTGGATCAGTCTCGACTCCTGTAACTTCCGCTTGCGTCCAGCTAAGCTCAAAATCCTTGCGTTTAATTTTTCTGATCCCAACAGCAGGATCAGAGAGATAAACCAGCTTGTCAGTCACGCGATAAATTACCGCATAATGGTGACCTTCCCAGCCAATAATCCCGGGAAGTTTGACATTTTTGAGATCTTCAAACTTAATTGCGTACGAACTTGCGTTATAGCCGAGACGCTCCGCACCGGCAATAATCGAATCAGGGGTCAACCCCGAAGAAGAAACATTGCTCAGTTCAGAAATTTGACCCAAGGTAAATTTTTTGCCGTAGTGATTGGTAATTGCAGTAAGACATGCTGCCCCACAATCACTATCATCACGTTGCTTGACTACGGGAAATCTGGTGATTTCACCTTTTGCACCCTTTTCTGAGCGTTCTAAGTCAAGAAACTCTTCTTCGGTAACACCACTTGCTAAACGAACACGTTGATCAACACCTTCTGTTCTTTGCCGGATCGCTATCTCTTCTTCCTCTTTTTCCTTCAGGTGAAGAGCTCGTATTTTTAAGGACTCGTGCAAGAGTGGGTTTATGGCCAGAATTTTTTGCACTTCAGGCTGTCTGATAACCAGGACTGTTGCATCTTCCAGGACTTTGGCAGTATAGGGTTGGGCACCATTACCTGACGAATCTACCAAGGCACCCCCCTCCCCTATGAGGTTTCCCTGATCAACCCGGTCAAGGACGATTGGCTCTCCCTGAACTGGCTGTCTGACCAGTTCTACATGTCCTTTTTCAATGTAATAGAGGCGGGGGTCGTCGACACCTTGAGTGAAAATATTTTTTCCGGCAACATTATTGCGAACGCCAATTTCACCTAAAATCTCTGAAAATTGCTCTTTGCTGTATTTTCCCTCCCCCAATATGCCGCGCAAGCTTTGGCTGACTATTATCTGACCTATCTCCTGTTTGAACAGCTGCGCCATCTCCTTATCTTCAGAAAGCAGTTGGCGTATTCTTGCACCTGGCAAAAAGAAGGCGACAGTTTGCTCTAACACCTCAATCTCATAAGGCCAAGTAGCTTCCCGAATCAGGGAAGTCTCTCCAAAACTGGAATCCTTCTCCATAATTCCGAGACTTACCCGTTTATTGTTATTGGTCTGCTTTACCCTTACCCTACCAGAGTAGATGTAATACATCCCATCCATAGGGCTGCCTTGATCCGCAATTATTGAATTAACTTCAAATGAACGGGTTTCAAACAGTGACTGCAACTCCAACTTGTTTAGGTCAATAAGTTGACTAAACATAACATGGGTTTCAAGAATATAGCGGATGGCTTCCTGAGAGGCGTTCATTAATCAGACTCCTGAGATGCTGTCTATCAATTCAAGCAATGACGAAAATTGAATCATTCTTCTTCTTGGGTAAAAAAACGTGAGATGGGCGAAAATAAAAGCTCTATAAACCTTTTTTCCCCGGTTTTTATCTCAGCTATTCCCTCCAAACCAATCTCCAATGGGTGTTCTCGACCACCACGTTTGGATATTGTCTCTTCATTGAGGGCAACACGGACCACATACATAGATTCCTGCCCCTCTACACCTCCAGGTTTTACAGCGATATCAGAAATAAAGCCCGATGGAATGCCATATGTCTGGTAAGGGTAGGCAAAATATTTAATTCGCACCTCCTGCCCACGCTTCATCTGCCCGATATCCTGGTTTTTTACCAGTGCCCGTCCTTCGAGAGCAGCGCTATCCTTGACTATTGTGACTAAAGGGGAGCCGGGAGCTATCATATTGCCCGGCTTGACATAAACTCTGGTAACAAGGCCAGAAAAAAGGCTTTTATAGCCAGTCATTAAACGGCTTTGATCTACCCCGCCTTTTTGTAAAAGTTTTTTAGCCTCTTGCAAACGTTGCTCTAAGCCTTTTCGCTGCTCGTTATATCTTTCCAATCGCTCACCCCATCGGTGCTGACTCTGAGCAATTTCATTTTTAACCTGTGTAATCTCGTTTTGAATCTTTTCCCTGCTTAAAGATTCCAAGGAAATGACAGTTTTATTCAACTTGGCCTGAGCATCCCGTACTGATTTGTCGATATCGTCAACCTTGGCTTTTGATCGTTCAAATTCAACCTTGGTGATGTCTCTCGATTTATAAAGGGCTCTCTCCTCTCGTAACTCAGCTTTGGCCTGTTGCAACTTTTTCGTCCAATGTTGCACGTTACGCTTCTCTCTGCCTATATCCTGCTCCAGATGTTTGCGGTTTTTGAGAACATCCTTGATTGATATCTCGGCCTGTTTGAGGGTTAACCGTAACTGCTTGTCTTTATGGTCAATCTCATCTTGACCACTGTCAATTTCCTTTTGCAGCTCACGCAATTGGGACTGAATGGCATCTTCTTCGGGGTTGGTCATTACAGAGGTCATCTGTACGTTAAGCAAAGTCTCCCTGGCATCAACCCTGGTACCTTCCTGGACCATAATTTTGG
This sequence comes from Magnetococcales bacterium, assembly GCA_015232405.1. Taxonomy (GTDB): domain Bacteria; phylum Pseudomonadota; class Magnetococcia; order Magnetococcales; family JADFYX01. Next base: position 16,733 of record JADFZS010000098.1, read on the forward strand.
AGACAATACCACCCTTGACAGCTTCAATGGTTACCGATTCCCGTTCCAATACCATAGGTGCTATTACCAGCTCATCCTTGGTTCCCCAAAATGAGTAGGCCAAGCTTGTAAAAGTCATTAGTGCCACTAAATAAATAGGGCCTGCCAATACCCAGGGTGGGGCCGAATAGAGAAGTCGAGCAACTTTGATCGGATGCCTCACTGGCGCAAATAATGCGTGATCCACCCGAACAGTTTTTCGATTTTCAGACATACTTATTCTCCTGATTTTTCTCTTTATTTTTAATGAGCAATACCTTTTCGCGGAGCCATTCTGCAAACAATTGGTCTGAAATATTGTTACGTGTTGCGTTGGTCAAACTGTTATTTAATATTTCCTCAATCAGATAAATTGCCCAGTATCCATTCTGCTGGTAGGGGCCTTTTATTGTTCCGACTTTTGATGCAAACAGATCCTGCTCTATATCCTCAGGCAGCACACCTCTTCCAATACAACCCAGATGCCCACCTGCTATCCGACTGTTGTGCTCCATGGAGTACTGTCGAGCTAGTGGAGCAAATCTTTCATTATCCACACACACTGTTTCATAAATTTTATCGGCCTCTTCCCTGTTTTTACAAACAATTCTGGCGATACACAGCCTCTTCAAACTTTCCTTATGCTTGCTGAAGTATAGATCAACCTCCCTTGATTTAACCATCTCGGAAGCCAG
>JADFZS010000099.1 GCA_015232405.1 Magnetococcales bacterium
TCGCAGTCAACTGTGGAGCCATTCCCGAAGATCTGTTGGAATCTGAGCTGTTCGGTCATGTCCGTGGTGCTTTTACCGGTGCTGCCCATGCTCGTGTAGGGCGTTTTGAGCTGGCAAATGGTGGCACTCTGTTTCTTGATGAAATCGGAGATATGAGCCCCAAGCTACAGGTCAAAATGTTGCGGGTTTTACAGGAGAAGGTTGTAGAGCCGGTTGGTAGTACCAAATCAATTAAAGTTGATGTGCGAGTCGTAGCTGCTACCCATAAAGATTTGGAAAAGGAGGTAGCCGCCGGACGTTTCCGGGAAGATCTTTTCTACCGTCTTAATGTTGTCCCCTTACATGTTCCCCCCTTACGTGATCGTGGTTCTGACATAATAATGTTGGCTGAACATTTTTTAGAAAAATGTGAAAAGGAGATGGGCTACGATAAAGTTGGTTTCAATAAAGAGATTCACAATATATTTCTGAACTATAACTGGCCCGGAAATGTGCGTGAGTTGGAAAATTTAATGGAGCGACTTACGGTTCTTTCGGTAGGTGACATTTCTGTTGAAGATCTCCCGTCTAAACTTCTTGATGGCAGCCACAGCAATGGGGATGCAAATCAACCAATACCTGCCTCTGCATTCTCTGTTGGGGCATCCATTACCGATGGGTTTGATTTTAACAAAGAGGTTGCCTCATTTGAGAACCAGTTGATCCTATCTGCATTGAACAGTACCGACTGGAACAAAAATAAAGCAGCACGTCTTCTCAACCTAAACCGTACAACCCTTGTGGAGAAGATCAAGAAAAAAGGGTTGGAGAAGTTAGAGAGTTAACGGTAATAGCAGGGGAGGGGATGATTATGAAGATAAATAAACAGAGAATTTTCAAAATCTGGTTATCCTGTTTTGTGATGGTTACAGCAGTGTTGGTGTTAACTGTTCCCGATACTGGTTATGCCTTTTTCTCAAAATTGAATTATTCAACAGAGGAGATGGGTAAGCGAGAGATTCTCTCTTTCCAAGTACCTCCAGGAGCTGAAAGGCCCAGGGTCAAACTCCTTGAAGAAAAAAAATTACAATTAAATATCTATGGCCTTTTGGCGCTTCCTCATAACGCCCTCAACACCAAACGTTCTCGCTGGATCAAAAGTTTTACCGTCAATGAAATTCCCGGCGGTAAGATGGGGCTACAAGTCATCATTGATCTTAAAGAGCCATACCTGGATTTTAGGGACTCAATTGGCAAAGATGATGTGGTAAAGGGAGCGGAATACCGCTTGGAGATCGATAAACTGCAAAAGCCAGCTCAAACTGGCCCAGCTAAACTCCTTGAGGGTAAAGTGTTGCCAGGACGTGACGGTACTCTGATTATTTTTGCCCATACTGGCAACGGCTTTGTCGAGAGCAGTGTGGATAAAGAGAGTAATCTTGTTGGTCTGCATTGGCGCTCTGCAAGTTTAGGGTCAAGCTGGCGCGATGTTCTCCCTGGGGGGTTGGTGGAAAAAATTCTCGCCTACGAGTTTCCCCGTGGTCAAGTTGAAATTGAGGTTATACTCAATGAAAATACAAAAAATGTCCGTTTTCATCGTCACTCCAAACTCGGTCTCTTTATAGTTGAACTGCTCCATAAAAATGCCATGGGGCGGGGAGATGATATTGGTCGTATAACATCAAAACGGCATAGTGAAATGGAGGATGGTGCCCCCAGGCCTCTAAATAGGCTTGCGCCACTTTTTGATACCTCTGGAGTTGCTACCGAAATAGCTGGCAAGGAAGTTGACGAAAACTATTTTATGGATCTGGCAAAGGATGCTGAATTTGGTCGTAACTTTGCCAAGGCCAGGGGTATTCTGGACAATCTGCTACAGATATTTCCCAATACTGTCAACCGGGAGATAATCGATTTTTATAAGGTGGCTCTGGCCTCCAAGATGGATTGGAAGCCTGGATGGTTGCTAACAGAGCTGGAAACTGCACTCGCCCGTCATCCCAATGCTTTTGATTATCCTCAGCATCGTTTGCAGCAGTTTAAGCTTTACAACGATGCCAAGTTGTATGGTCAAGCTTCAAATATCATGTGGGACCCCAACCTACCAAAAGGGATTCCTGATGTCTGGCTTGAGAGGGGGCGAACTGCAATTGGACTGGCTCGCTCCAGGGTTGATCCTGTAGCCAACGAAAGGGCTGCTACCAAATATCTACAAAAAATTATTGACTCCACCAGAAACAGAGGAGCCTATAGTGCTGAAGCGCAATATCTCATGGCAGAGTTGAGTGATAATGATGGAGATATGGAGCGTACTCTGCGGATTTTGGATGGTCTGACCAACGAGCAATTGGCATTTTTGAATCAAAGCCCAGAGAAAATCATGGGCATGGCTGATCTCTATTACAAATACACCCGTTATGATAGTGCAATTAGCAAATATGCTTCATTGATGGAGAACTATCCATCTCAGGATCAGATGTTACCATGGGCTTTGTTGCGAGCTGCTGAGTCCAACCATCAACTGTACAAACAGGCCAAGGCAGCAGGAGACGAAAAGGAGGCTCTGGCCCGTTTTAAAGAGACCAGGTCACTTTTTGAGCGACTAAGCAAAATCCATGTGGCCTCTGACGCTGCGGTTTGGGGGCAGATTTTTGAGCTGTCTTTAACAGGAGAGCTTGATGTTGATGCCAAGATAAAAAAGCTGGAGGAGTTGATCACAAATATAGCTATGCCTGATGCGTTAGCAGAGGCACAATTATCCAGTGCGGATCTTCTTGGGCAGTCAGACCGACATTATGAGGCAATAAAGACCTTAAACGAGCTGTTGACCTTAACTTCACGTTCGGCAGTGGTGCGGAGAGCTAACCGTCTGAGAAAAAAATATCTCACAGAAGGTATGGCAATGGCCCTTGAGGAGGCGCGACCAGAATTTGCTGCTCTACTGGCAGAGGCGTATGGTGAAAACTGGCGGAGAAGTCCAAAATATGTCGAGCCACGTTTGCATCTAGCTGAATCGTTGATGCGGATGGGGGACAGTGGAGCTGCATTACCTATCATTGAGGGGCTTAAAGATAAACCAGCACCACAATTAATTGAACTGGGTAAAGCCATTGCTTCCCGTTCATATGGTGGTCTGCCAAAAATTTCTGAAATTGGTGATATAATGCCCAAATCTGTTGCACGGGTTCGGGTTGATGAGGCTGAACGTCTAGTGGATCGTGAAGAGTGGGATGGAGTATTGATACTTCTGGAGGGGCTGCCTCCTGAGCTATTGAACGAGCCAGGGCGAGAAAAAAGGCTGTATTTATTGGCAAAAGCCGAGGCTGGTAGGGGCCGTTTTCCGCAAACAGTTAGGTATTTGGAAGATCTTTTTTTCCAAAAACCTATTGGAGATGGTAAGATATACTATTGGTATGGGACAATATTACAAAAATGGAAGGGTGACAAAAAAGCTCTGAGTACATACCAAAGGGTAGCTGAAGAGGCCACAGATAATGAGGTGCAAGCTTTGGCTTTGGTGCGTATAGGTGATATTCTCCAAAGAGCTGGTGATTTCCCAGGGGCTAAAGAGAAATACCTCCAAGCTGCAAAATTGGCCCCAGATACACCTTGGGCAAAGGTTTCAAATGAAAATGCTGCCCAGCTGCAGATGGCCATGGATACAGGAAAATAGGCACTATGTCACAACGCAATGAAATAGTCATAATTGGTAATGCCACACCACACTTAAGTGCTCTTGCCTCCCAAATCAAAGTATTGGGCGGTTCTACTGTGCTTTTTGATAAAGTAGAAGATGCTAAAAAACATATTGCCATGCCACAGGTGGGAATGGTAATTGTTGATCTTGAGAGTGGTGGGGACGGTGTTGAGATAATCCGTGAATTAAACTTTTTATTTAGGGGTATGCCAATTTTGGCGGCTGCGGTTAAGGGCAATCTTACCGAAGCAAGAGAGGCCATTGGTCTTGGTGCCGCCGACTATCTCCATCTGCCCGTTGAAGATAATAAACTAAAATCGGTAATCCAAAATTATTGCAATAAATTTTTTGATCCTGAGCTTGGTCGTGGTCGTAAGATCATAACCAAAGATCCAGGAATGATGCGTCTATTGGGGCAGGTGCGAAGGGTTGCCCGCTCCTCGGCCTCCGTTCTCATCCAGGGTGAGAGCGGAACTGGCAAGGAGTTGATCGCCCGTTTTGTCCATCAAGCGTCAGATCGTACAAAAGGACCCTTTGTTGCCATCAACTGTGCTGCTCTTCCTGAAAATCTTTTGGAATCTGAGCTTTTTGGCCATGCAAAAGGGGCTTTTACCGGGGCTACAACGGATCGTAAAGGTAAATTTTTACAGGCTAATGGTGGTACGATATTTCTCGATGAAATATCTGAGATGTCCTTGAATCTGCAGGCAAAAATGTTGCGTGTGCTACAAGAGAGAGAGGTTGATCCCGTTGGTGGAAAGGCAGCGATTTCCCTTGATGTACGAGTTGTCGCATCGACCAACCGTGACCTTAAATCATACGCCGTCGAAGGTAAATTTCGTGAGGATCTCTACTACCGCCTGAATGTCTTTCCTGTGCAGCTTCCGCCTCTACGTGAGAGGGGTGGTGATGTAAGATTGTTGGCAGATAGTTTTAGGGTTAGGTTTATTGCAGAGCTGGCTAGAAATGATATTCCGTTCTCTAAACGTTCATTGGCGTTGCTATCTAATTATAAATGGCCTGGTAATGTTCGTGAGTTGGAAAATGTCATACAACGCGCTCTTTTGATGGCAGAGGGTAGCGAGGTTGATCCTGAAGATTTAATGATTGACATGCCAGCTAACTTTGATAATAACGCTGAAATCAATGAGCAGGATAGCGGTGGAGATTTTGCTGATACTGCCCATGAAGATGATGAGGAGATTCGTCTACCTGTTGGAACTACTGTACGACGGATGGAAGAGATATTGATTCATCGGACATTGAATGAGGTAAACGGCAACAGAACTAGAGCAGCAGAACTATTGGGTATCTCAATTCGCACTCTTAGAAATAAACTAAATGAATATGCTACCCGGTAGTTTTAAGGGAGCAGTTTTAAATAGGCCATGGCTGCTGGCTGCTATCCTTCTTGTGTTGGTCTCTGGATGTTCTTCACAAGACACCTCCCATCTAGACCCAAAAATATTTGCCGATGATACCACATGGCAATCAATCAAGCGTTATTTGTCTCCTGAAAGCTATTGGCAAGAGAAGGTAAAGCACTATTCTGCCATGGTGGACTCTACACGTGAACACTTTTTTGTTGAGAGTAAGCGTTATCGGGATATGCTAACTGTCAGGCGCAGCGAGGTTGCCAAAGCTAACAGGGAGGCAAAACTCAAGGGTGAGGATCCCAAAACTGCACGACATGATATCATCAAATTTCATCGGGAAAAGCTTGACCCGCAAAGAGCAGTAACTCGTGAGCTGGGAAAAAAATTACGTAAACAGATGGTCTTGCTTGATCTGGTCCGCCATGAGTTTTTTAAGACTCAGGAGTAGGAATTGGCTTAGTCAATGGGTATAGAGATATATGGATATGTTCTGTATGTCTGACAGTTTCATAAATTTTATCAGAAACCAATTTTTTCAGTGTTGCTGTCTCATAAACTGTCATATCTCCAGAGACAAATAGCGAGACATCAAATTCATAAGAGTCCCCTAAACGGCGACCCCGGAGATTTTTTATTGATTTAATCTGCTCTACGTTAAGGCAGGTTGTCTTCAATAGTGCCATAACCTCTTCTGGTGGCCCGATATCCAACAGACCTTGAATGGCCTCGGTCATTATGGTGACGCCCACACGAACAACCAAAACAGCCACCGCTAGAGCTGCTATATGATCCGCAGAATACCAGCCAAGATTAGATAGTATAGCGCCTACAAGTACCATCAAGGAGGATAAGGCATCCATACGGTTATCCATGGCTGCTGCCAGGATAGCCATATTGTTATTCTTCTCACCAACACAGTCCATGATCCGGTAGGTTATCTCTCCGGTAATTCCTACCATCACTGCTGCCAATATAGCCAGCTGGCTTGGTGGTTCCACCATACTGTTGTTGATGTGGTTGATATTGTAAAAAATGAAAATTGCCGCACCGGATGATAACAATCCACCCATTACAAGTGCTGAAAGAAACTGGAGTTTGCCATAGCCATAGGGAAAGTTTGCTGTTGGCGGCTTTCTTGCCGCAGCAATACTCAACCAGTTGACCCCCTTGGTGATGATATCAGCCAGCTCTTGAAGTGCCATGGCATGGAGACCGGCACTGTTGGTGATAATACCCATCAAAAAGCAGAATGCAGTTAAAGAGCAGGCGATGATAAAGTCCAGAACAACAACGTGCTCAGAACATTTCCTGCAATCCTCCATGTTAATGGGGCAAGATGTTTTTGAATTATTAATAGTCTGTCTCTAGTATCTTATGGGCAATACATTCCACGCTACAGAATATACTAATAGCCCAGTACTGTCGAGAAATACTATGTTGTTGGCGGGGGTTCGTTGTTTGAAACAGCAAAGCACACTTGATTGCGACCATTCTTTTTGGCCTCATACAGTGCTATGTCGGCTTTTTTCAATATATCTGGGGGGTGTATCCCTACATCAGGGTGCGTGGCCACACCGATGCTTGTGGTGGGCTAAAGGCCATCAATATCCATCTCCTCTATCTTCTGGAGAAACAGAAATCAAATTAAATGACAAGCTATTCGTGTTTTAGCTGATTATCAGCCATATACTTGGGTTGTAAAAACCATTATATGGCAATCCGGTTGTTGCCAACCATTGGGGGCCATGCCACTTTTACTGGCAAGATTGTTCAGGGTTTCTTCAAGGTTCCAACCTTTATCAATGGGATAGTTCGGCAGAAAAGCACCAAACTGTTTACCTTTTTCAATGGCAATACCCTGTCTACCAAGCTCAATATCATAATGGGACTCCACCAAGGATAGGGGGCTTAATACTTGGATCTGAATTGTCAGCGCGCCAAACTCTTCAGGTTGTATGGGTGAAGAAATCGCATTTTGCCGAGCAGCTTTGACGGTATTGTTGATTATTGTCTCAAAAAGGGGCGCTTGGGGTGTTACTACTCCAAAAGAGCCTCTTGGCTCTTTATTTTTGCTGATCATAACAAATGCACCACACTTTTGCCGTAGAGATAGAGTGAGTAGTTTCGTCGGGAAATTCGCATCAATATCTAACTCTTGGGCTTTATTCAGAATAGCATATTGAAGTGTCTGTAATGCCATATTATGCAGTATTGGTAACTCTTTACCTTTTAATTCTCGATTATCTACACCTTCTGCTATGGGTACAGGCCCCATGAATACTCCCGAACAATAGCTAATAGAGTTTTCAGGATTGTTAGCAATTTTGGAGCTTGTGTCATAACAAAAATGGAAAGGTACGGAGTCCCCATTGAGCATGTTTAACATTAATATTGCAGGTGCAAGAATGCTGGCCTTGATTTTTGATTCTATACAGTATCTAGCCAATCCATTTGGATCCCAGCCAATAATATGGTCTACAACTCCTTTATCCAACAATCTGATTTTTTCAGCAGTTGTTTCATCTGCGGGGAAGGGAACATAACCATGATCGGGACCATAGTGGGTTAAATCACCTGAGATAACAAGAAGATCATCACCGCCTAATAATGGTTTTATGGCTTTCGCAGCATCAATAAAATCCTGTTTACCCAAACCACTGGTTAATATTGGGATAAGTTTCCAATCATCACCTTGGGTCTGCTGCAGAAATGGTAAAAGAACTTCGATGCCTGTTTCACGTTGGTGGGGAGCGCTACTGTTTTGAAATATTGGGTTTTCTTTGAGTTTATCCACAGCTTGTTTATCAATATCTACAGTACCAAGAGGAGTCTGAAATTTATCAACCCCAGGCAGACATAGTCCATGAAATTGATTATCAGTTGCTGGAGCTATCACAATAACCCGATTATAGGCATAACCCTGTATATGCCTGAAAGCCTCTGCCATTAGACTACCGCTATAATTATAACTAGCGTGGGGAACTACCAGAGCCTGAACTGGCATGGGAATTTGATCTGGTTTGACAGATGCCAACAGATCATCCACTTTATCAGCGAGCTCTATGGGATCTTTGGGATACCATACGCCCGCAAGTGTAGCAGGGCGAATACTGAGGGTATTATCGGTGTTTTCTTCTGGCATGGCAAAATCTCGCTGTTTATTTGAAAGCAAATCATGCAGATCATATAGTGACTCTTTTCTTTTTGTAAAAGGGTTTTTGATAAAGGAGTGAATTAACCTGTTATAAAAAAAGCCATAATCTTGTGAGGATACTGTATGCTTGCCAATGTTATGGGCTTTTTAGTAACATAAAAGATAATAAATACCAACAATTATACTTGGATTATCTAATTTTTAATGGACACAAACAAACATTCGCACCCATCCACTATTAAGCAGAATAGCAATTCAGCAGACTATCACTTCTCTTTAGCTGTAGACCATTATAATGGGCAACGTTTCACAGAGGCAGAAAAGCTCTGTGTGACAATTGCCCAATCTGTACCAAACCATGTAAATGCTATAAACCTGCTGGGAGTAATAGCACAAAAACTTGACCGTCATGATTTGGCTGTTGAACATTTTCAACGTGTTATAAATATTGATAGCAGTGGTTGGGAGATTTACTACAATCTGGGTGTTTCGTTGAACTATATTGGTCGGGTTGCTGAGGCTCTTGAAGTATTAATAATTGCTATGCAAAAAAATCCTGGCAATCAGGAAGTTACCGCTTTTACCCACAGTATTATTGAGAAAACAATACTAAATTCAGAGTACAAAAGCCTACAAGATAGAGTTGATAGATACTTAAATCATGGGCTATTAATGCACCAAAATGGACATTTTAAAGCCGCCCTTAGTTGGTATGATAGGGTTATTGCTTTACAGCCTGATAACCACGATGCCCTGGGTAATGCAGGTGTGATCTTGCAATCTGAGGGCAGATTGAGTGAGGCTATTACCAGATATCAGGAGGCAATAGCTGTTAAACCAAACTATGCAGAGGCCTATAGCAATTTAGCTACTGCTCTGCAAGAGGATGACAGACTGGAAGAAGCACTCATTAATTGCCAAAAAGCGATTTCTTTAAAGACAGATTTTGCCTCAGCCCACAATAATCTTGCTAATATTTTACAGGAGCAAGGTGATTATAAAGCCTCTATCATCCAATATCAGAAGGCGGTAGCTATAAACCACTGTTTTGCTGATGCTTTTCACAACCTTAGTCTCAATCAACTACTGATTGAGGATTTTACAAACGGTTTTAAAAATTATCATTGGCGGTGGCAAATAAATAATTTTGATACTGTCAGTTACAACAAATATGAAAATAAATTATGGCAGGGTGAACAACTTGATAACAAACGGGTGTTGGTTTGGGCAGAGCAGGGTATTGGAGAGTCAATAATTTATTTTAATTTACTAAATGAGTTGATAAAAAGAGGCGCAGAGCTGACTTTTGAGTGTGACAAACGGTTGATTCCAATATTCTCTCGCTCATTAACGGCAATTTCATTTGTCGCAAAACATGGTCATGGTAATGTAAATTCACAAAATGAAGATTATGATTATATAGTTCCACTTGGTAATATCTGCCGTTGGTTATTGCCTGATATAACTGCCATCCCCGATAGATCACCCCATCTTTTTGCCAACTCAAATAAGAGAGATGCCATCCGTAAAAAATATCTGGCTAAGGGCAATAAAATGCTTGTGGGAGTCGCTTGGTATAGTAAGAGCAATAAATTTAAATACAAGTCAATGTCACTTTTTGATCTTTTGCCTATACTTAAAACTCCTGGAATTACATTCGTTGATCTGCAATATGGTGATACCAGCAGCCAGAGAGCAGATTTTACTGCTAAAACCGGGATAGATATTTATCACGATGAGTCCATAGACCAAATGAGTGATCTGGACGGTTTTGCTGCACAAGTTGCAGCAATGGACCATGTTATCACTGTTTCCAACTCAACAGTCCATATGGCTGGAGGGCTGGGAGTGCCAACTTTTTTGATGTTGGGCCTGTGCCATTTATGGTATTGGTTTTTGGATCGCAAAGAGACTCCTTGGTATAAAACAGTACTGCTCTTTCGTCAAAAAGAGGGGGGAGAGTGGGGGGATGTCATCAAAGAGGCAGGTAACGAGTTAAATGAGATTTATAAATTATAAATTTATAATAAATCAGTTGTTTGGATTTTGTGTTGTTGTACAAAAAAGTGCATTGTTAACTATGTCAAATATATTAGTGGAGCCTTGGTGGGCAAAATAGTTGTTGTTGGCATTGGTCACTAATTGATATTGGATGATGGACTGTGGGGACGCTCCATGATATTCTAGTAAAAGTTGCTTGCCTGGATAAGCTTCAAGTTCAGATGGGGCGTATTCCTAATAGTTGGACATTAACAACCGGGTATTTTACAAAAATAGATTGTGTTCTATTGGTTGGCTCAATAACGCTGTTTTGTATTTTGTTGATCAAACACTGTTGATTGCTACGTCATAAAACATTATAAAATGCTTTCAGTGATACGGAAATTGTGGAGAAATATCAGTTATGAGAAAGATCAGTACAAAAATTGATGCGATCACCGGGATGCAAAATGAGCACCGCTCCAAGACTCCTCCCTGCCCAAAATCGTGTAAAATTGAGCTCACTGGTCGTTGCAATCTAAAGTGCTCATTCTGCGCTACATCCAAGAATTTGCGTGACAAACAAGATATGGACTGGGATTTTTACTGCAAGCTTTTACGAGATTTCAGACAGTCCGGTGGTGAAGAGGTGGGAATGTTCTACCTTGGAGAATCAATGGTGTTGCCATGGTTGCCTAAAGCGATCAAGGAGGCCAAGGATGTCGGCTTTCCTTATGTGTTTCTGACCACAAATGGCGTAAATGCAACAGCTGATAAAGTTAAAGACTCCATGGAAGCTGGTCTTGATAGCCTGAAATTTTCTTTAAACTACGCGGATGCAGAGCAGTTTGCAGAGATAGCCAGAGTTAAAGAAGGTCTGTTCAAAAAGCTTGTGGAGAACATCAAAACTGCACGTAAGGTTCGAGATGAGCATAACTTTGACTGTGGATTGTATGCCTCTTATATCGCTTATGATGGGGATCAGGGCAGAAAAATGCAGTCACTTGTTGATGAGTTGACCCCATACTTGGATGAAATTTATTCACTACCTCTATATTCTCAAGCTGATTTAACAGGTAAAGAGAATCAGGAACATGGTTGGACCGTAAGTGGTGGTAATCCTGGTAGAAATGATAACAGACGTGATCCTGTACCGTGCTGGTCGCTGTTTACTGAGGCTCGGGTCTCATGGGATGGACGTTTAAGTATGTGCTGTTTTGACCACGATGAGCGGTTTAATGCTGGCGACCTTAACCAAATGTCATTCATGGACGCTTGGCACTCTCAGAAGTTCCAAGATCTAAGAGCTGAACATCTAACTGGAGATGTACGTGGTACTGCTTGCGAGGATTGTATCTCCTACTCCGACTGATAGTCTATATTTCTGTAATTGATTTTTTCGGTGTATATAGATCAAACCTAGTACATATTGATATAAAATTGGGTCGGTTTTTGATGTGTGCTTTGATGGACTTGAGGTTGTTTGGCATTGTCATATATTGTATAGCATGGCTCCTGCATTCTGGTGGAGTAGCGTCTATTTATTTTGGACATTGAATAAACAGCAATCAGTTCTATCAATCAAGAATACTATACAGCCAATTTTTCCATTTAAATATTTGTAAATTTACGCTTTGTTGAGTTGATTCAATGAATAGTGGTAATGGAAATTCGGCTGATGGTAGGTCTCAATTTACAGTAAATGAGGCGTATCTAAAAGCTATAGATTTCTATCGGGCTGGGCATTTTCAAGATGCTGACCTACTATGCACCTCTATAATCCAAATTATTCCCAACCACATAAATGCAATCAATCTTATTGGGTTAATTGCTCAGTCCATAAATCGTCATGATTTTGCTGTTGAGCAGTTCAAGGGGGCTATAGCCATTAATAGTAACTTGGCGCTATTGCATTTTAATTTAGGTATCTCTTTGTTTAAGTTGGGATATACAGAAAAAGCCGTCAAATCACTTGACTTAGCGCTTCAAAACGAGCCTGAAAACTGCCAGATCACCGATTATTTAAGTGCTATCAGAAATGGCTCTGCAACTCATGTAGAGGTTGGTGCAATAAGTTTGCTGTCTGACGATGCTTTTTGGGAGGGGGCAATTATTCACAAAAAGGGGGATTTGAGGGGAGCAATTTCCAAGTATAATAAGAGCCTGGAACTACAACCAGGCAAGAGTTCTGCTTTATTGAATCTGGGACTGGCTCTAACCGATCTTGATAGATTTGATGAAGCAGTAGATATTTTTAAAGAGTTGGTGGTCAGAAGACCTGATTACCCTGAGGCACATAATAATTTGGGAAATGCTTTTAAGGAACAGGGAAATCATGCTTTGGCAGTGGATAGTTTCAGAAGGGCTATTTCTTTAAATCCAAGTTTAATAGATGTCTATAATAATCTTGGTTTAGCGTTGATTGAACAGGGTAAGTATGATGAGGCTCTAGAGAACCTAGAAAATGCTTTAAAATTAAATCCCAACTATGGCAAAACCCATAGCAATCTAGCATTGGTTTATAAAGCCCAAGGTAGAAATGATAAAGCATTAGACAGCCTTTTCAATGTCATATCTATCAATCCTGATGATTTTGAAACATATTATAATCTTGGGGTTATACAAAAAGAGCAGGGATTGGTGGCCGAGGCCACTGCAAGTTACAAAAAAGCCATAAACATAAAGCCAGACTTTTCCTTAGCACATCTTAACCTTGGCAATATATTGTTTGAGGCGAAGAAATATGAGGATGCAGTTGAAAGCTATCAAAAAGCCATAACTTTTAATAAAGGTGACGTCGAAGCTTATAGCAACTTGGGTGCAACATTAAAAGAGCTTGGCAAACTAGATGAGGCAGTAGTTATTTGCCAAAAAGCAATTATGCTTGATCCCAATTTTACCAACGCTCATAACAATCTTGGAACTATTTTACAAAAACAAGGTAAGATTGATGAATCTATTATCAGTTACCAAAAAGCTATAGCGATCAAACCTGAAGATGCTAAATATTACAGTAATTTGGGTGCTGCATATAATGAGAATAAAAGATATGATAAAGCTATTTTAAACTTGCAAAAATCTATATCGATTGATCCTGATTATGGCTTTGCTCACAGTGCACTTGGTAACGTTTATAACAACCTAGGTAGGTATGATGAAGCAATAGTCTGTTTTAGAAAAGCGTTATCTATTTCTCCAGATCTCATAGAGGCTCATAACAGCCTGGTTTTTAGTTTGGATTTAGTCTCTGGTGTAGGAACAGATGTTTGTATAAAAGAGAGAAAAAACTGGGCGAAAATTCATGCAGAACCACTACAAGACCATTGGTTGTATTGTAATAACAGTCCAGACCCTGAACGAACATTACGAATTGGATATGTGGGTGCTGATTTCAGGAGGCACTCGGCAGCTTTTATTTTTAGTCCCATGATATTCAAATTTGATAAAGTAAATTTTGAGGTTTTTTGTTACATTGGAAATTCAAAACAGGATGATTATACAGAGAAGTTTAAGGAAAAATCGACTGGTTGGTTAGAGATACCTTATATGGATGATGAGTCTCTTGCCACAGCGATCAATAAAGATGGCATAGACATATTGGTGGATCTTGCTGGGCATACCTGCGGCAATCGCTTATTAACTTTTGCTCGCAAGCCAGCACCTATACAAATAACCGCATGGGGTTATCCTAAAGGAACTTCAATGAATGCAATAGATTATATTTTTGCAGACCCCATTTTTATTCCTTTTTCCGATAGATGTAACTACAAAGAGAAAATTGTTGATCTCCCATGCATGGTTCACCTCAACCCACCTATTGAATATCCCGATGTAAATGAATTGCCAGCCATTAGAAACGGATATATAACTTTCGGTGCTTTCAACCGTATTGAGAAAAATAATTTATCACTATATAGTCTATGGGCTGAGATCTTAAAACGTACACCAAATGCAAAATTGCTTATAAAATCTGGTGGATTGGACTCCACTCTGCGCGTACAAGAGTTGCAGGTGCTCTTTGAAAAAATGGGGGTTTCTGAAAACCGGCTTATACTAATGGGGAAATCAAATCATCTGGTGCAATTAGAAACACATAATTACATCGATATTATGTTGGATACCTTTCCCCATAATGGTGGTATAACAACCCTAGAGTCATTACGAATGGGGATACCAGTATTAACTTGTGAAACAAGTTCTGTTAATTCTGTAAGCGCATCTATTTTACATCTATTAGGCTTGGAAGAGTGGCGAGCAAAGAGTGAAGAAGATTTTGTGTGCCGAGCTGTACAATTTGCTAAAGAATTTGATAAATTAAAAACCCTTCGTGAGCAGCTTCGAAATCGCTTTGATAGCTCTTTTGTGGGTGATTCCCAACTCTTTGTTGATCACATAGAATTAGTCTATAGAAAAATCTGGAGAAATTGGTGTAAAAGCAAGCGAAAAGCCGTCTAAGAGCTCATCCTAATTGAGTTATCAAGGTTAGATTTGATGGTTGAATATTCTAACTTATCTGTTACGGATTCATAGTTAGCAACCCTTTTCACCTTGTCAATACTCTCTCGTTCCTTTTTTGCTTGATCAGGAAAATACAATCCAACATTACGTCTTGTTCCGCTGCGAAACTCTTCAAGCTCTTCCAAAGTCATGCCGTTCATACTTGCATAACGGGCAATTTTTTCAGGGGTTTTAAAGTTGATCCTATCCCACTCATAACAGCGTAGTATATGCAGTTCGTTAACAGTAAAGTGTTCGGTTTCTATAAATCCAGATGCGAAACCAAGAGTGTCATCCCTATAAAAATTAAAATCAGCAGGCAGATAACCACCTTCTACCGCTTTTTGGAAAAGTTCCGTTCCTGGGAAAGGTGTGGCAATGGCAAATTTCACCTGATCAACATCTAACTTTTCAGCAAAGGCCATTGTTTCACGGATCTCTGCCCATGTCTCTCCTGGAAAGCCAATAACAAAATGTGCACTTACTTCAATATCAAGCTCTTTACACCACTCAACAACTTGCAATATCTGTTTGTTGTTGCCTGGTTTATGAATTATTTTCTTTAATACTCTGTTACTACCGGATTCCGGTGAGATGATTATCTGATAACAACCAGTCTCCTTCATAAGCTCTAACATTTCCCGGTCCATACGCCAGGACGCTAAGTTAAGATTTTTCCAGGTCAGGCCATAGTTACGCTCTTTAATGCCCTGAAAAATTTTCATGCAACGTTCCCGGTCTGCATACATCTCATCATCAGTAAATATCAGCTCTTTAATTTTATATTCTCGCACCAGCATGTCTATTTCAGATAAGATACTCTCAGCACTACGGAGGCGCACACCACTACCGCTGATCAAGGGAGCTGCGCAAAAACTACATTTTAAGCGACACCCTCTTGAAGTTAGCACCAAACCTACAGGAGAGTTTCTAACAGTTAGTCCGATTGCAGATTTTTGCTTGGTATGCATGACCTTCTGCCAGTCGAACAGTTTATAGTCGGGAAAGGGTAGCGCATCCAGATCATGTACCCAGCCAACAGGTTGATTTATTATAACTTTGCCATTGCTGCGGTAACAAAGTCCGTTTTGTTGTGAAAGGTCAGGATCTTTAGTGTTAAGAGCCTTTAAAAGTTCTGGTAAACGTTCTTCACCCTCTGAGAGTACAACATAATCCAGGTTGATATCTTCCATCACTTTTTCTGGCATAGTGGTGGGGTGAACACCGCCCATAATTGTTGTGATATTTTGATCTACATCTTTTACCAATTTTGCGCAGAGGTGGGCCTGCCGCCAATATTCCAGTGACATATTTGAAATGCCAACTGCATCAGGAGCAATTTCTCTAACTAAATCTTTTACTTGATCTCGGTTTAAATTATCAATATTGGCCTCAACAATCTCAACGTCAAAATTGTGAGCTTTTAGTATGGGAGTTAGAAGGGCCACAGCGGGTGTAAACCAGTTCCAGTGTCTTTTACCAAACCACCTGGTGTTTGGTACCAAGAACATAAATTTCTGTATCTGCCGCATTATCTTTTGTATCCACCTAAAAAGAAATTGACTTGATGTTTGTTAAATGCATGACTTATAACACAAATAACTTGTCAAAGATAGCTCATAATGGGGAGGTTTTCCTCTCCACCTTTGTTGCGATTGCATTTATGCATTGTTATAGTGTGACTAAGAATCTTCTTGATAGATCTCTCAACTCTCTCTTTAAGGCTAACATTAATTCGACATTGAGTATTGGCAAAATATTCATACCATTGAAAAAACCTAGTTGGGATTAAACTTTTGTTAGTTGGCATTTATTACATAGTGGTATCACTTTTGATTAAGTATTTGAAATTTCCATTGTAACACTCTGGAAAAATGGTGAATATTTATGTCTGGAAAAAATGGAAAATCTCAGTTTTTAGTCGGCGATGCCTTTCGTGAAGCAACTGAACACTTCAATGCCAACCGCTTTTTGGAAGCAGATAAACTCTGCTCTGGGATAATCAGAATATCTCCCAATCATATTGAGGCAATTAATTTGCTTGGAGTTATTGCGCAAAAACTCAACCGTCATGATCTGGCAATTGATTTATTCAAACGTGGAATAACGATAAATAACAATATTTCTCAACTGTATTTTAACTTGGGCTCTTCACTCTTTGCTCTAAACCGTAAAAGTGAGGCAGTTGACATATTAAATATTGCCTTAAAAAAAGATCCAAAAAACAGTACGATCAGCAATTTGTTAACGGTAGTTTTAGATAGCAATCAAAGCAATATTTCAGGAGATAATTTAGAGGGAGAATCAGAGGTTTTTATGCAACAAGGTGTTAAGTTGCACAACTCTGGCAAGCTTGTTGAGGCGGTGGAGAGTTACCAAAAAGTCATTATAATCGACCCAAAACATGTGTTTGCCCTAAATAACCTTGCCATTGCTTTAAAAGGGTTGGGCAGGATAAATGATGCAATTGTGGCTCTCACAAAAGCCGTTACAATCAACCCAGATTTTGCTGATGCATATAGTAACTTGGGGGGTATGTTACAGGAACAAGGTGAATTTGACGAAGCTAAAAAGAACTTCCGCAAAGCCCTTTTAATTGAACCAGATAATGCCCAGGTGCATAATAATCTAGGATATATAAATCATGTACAAGGTAACATCAACCAAGGGGTTGCCTGTTATCAAAAAGCGATATCGTGTAAAAGTAACTATGCAGAAGCCCATAACAATCTTGGAAACCTGTAT
>JADFZS010000009.1 GCA_015232405.1 Magnetococcales bacterium
TTGATCTGTTTATTTTTCTTGTCGATAAATTCGGTATAAAAATAACAGGAAGTATCCCCGGGCCAGGGATTTTGCCAGCTCGCTAACCTTGGAAGGTGTCAATTAATATGACACATTCACTACCATTCAGTGGCGTAGAGAGCCAGATATTATCTCAAGTCCCCCTCAACCGACGCACAACATGGCGCATTGGTGGTGTTACTCGCTGGCTGGCAACACCTAAAAACTGTGAGGAGCTGGCCCAACTTTGGCGACAGTCAGCCGATGACATTCCCCGTTTTCTTCTGGGGGGTGGTAGCAATATATTGGTTGAAGATTCCGGTTTTAACGGCTTGGCAGTTAACTTAAGCCAACATATAAACCAGATAAAGCTATTGGATGATGATGAGGGTTTACAGATAATGGCTGAGGCCGGGGCAAGCACAAGTGCCCTGGCCCATTTTGCCAGATTGCACAGTTTAACAGGGGCAGAATTTTTAGGGGGAATACCGGGAACCATTGGAGGAGCAGTTAAAATGAATGCCGGGGCCAATGGTGGTGATATCGCAAAAATATTAATCAATGCCCAACTTTTGGACTGTAACGGTAACAGCCATATCTGGCCCGTGGAAAAACTTGGCTTGGGCTATCGAAAGTCCCAAATACCCAAAGGGTGGATATTTGTAAAGGGGACATTCAAGCTAAAACATGGCGAGCAAAAAGCGATAAAAGAAAAAATGCGCCAGTTCAACCAGCACCGTTTAAAGAGCCAACCACTGAACTACGCTTCGGCTGGCAGCACTTTTAAAAATCCCACCAAGGGTCCAGCAGCCTGGAAGTTGATTGACGATGCCGGGTTTAGAGGTATGCGCATTGGTGATGCCCAGGTGTCCGAGAAACATAGCAATTTTCTTGTCAATTTAGGCAAAGCCACAAGCTATGACATGTTGGCTCTAATTGATAAAATACGAGAAAAAGTAATACAAAAAACCGGGGAGAGCCTCAACCTTGAGGTGGCAATATTGGGACCGCAGGGTTTCAGGGGTAAAGACTTGTAGCTTGAAGCAATAAAGTTTTTGTTTGAATTTAAACAGTTATATGTATATCAGTAGGAGCAAGAACACTCCTACCTATAACAGTTAGGAGCAGTTGATTTGTCTGACACAAAACCTCATATCGGTGTTCTTTTAGGCGGCAACTCTACAGAGAGAGAGGTGAGCCTTAACAGTGGTGAAGCACTGGTTGGTGCTTACAAACAGCTTGGATACAAGGTAACTCCCATTGATACCGCCGATGGAGCCAGTCTACCAGCTACTCTGTTGGAGAAAAAGATTGATGTAGCAGTTATTGCACTTCACGGCCCCGGTGGAGAGGATGGTGCAATACAGGGCCTGCTTGAAACCATGGGCATACCATATAGCGGCTCTGGGGTTGCAGCCTCTGCTGTATGTATGGATAAAGTGCTTACCAAGCAAATTTTACGTGACTCTGGCCTGCCAACTCCCCCTTGGAGTGAGGTCACTGTAGAAAAATGTAAAATAATTAAACGCCAAGCAACAGCGCAAAATTTAACACCACCCTATTTTATAAAACCCTTGAACACCGGCTCTAGTGTGGGGGTAATAAAAACAGGGCCAGACACCAAAGCCGATGATAACATTGATGAATTTCTTATAAAATCGGCTAACGATGCCGCCCCTGATGGTAGCGAGACAAGGGTGTTAATTGAGAAAGAGGTGGCTGGAACAGAGGTTACTCTGACAATTTTAGACAAAAAAATATTACCCATCATTGAAATTCTTCCAAAAAAAGGGTTTTATAGTTACGATAATAAATATACAGTAGGTAGGACCCAGTACCTAATCCCCCCAAGAGAGCTTGGTGAGGGGACCCTTAAACGGGTGGGTGAGTTGGGACTTGCTGCGGGGCAACTACTTGGTTGCCGGGGGTTATACAGGGTCGATTTTATAGTTGATGCCAATGAACAGCCCTGGATATTGGAGCTAAACACCATACCCGGTCTAACCAGAACAAGCCTAGCCCCTAAAGCTGCATTGGCAATTGGCCTCTCTTTTGAGGAGTTGGCGAGTCAGATACTGGCTGGAGCCAGGTTGGATATATGTATCACAAAACAGTAAAGATTGTTGCTGTGATTTTACTGCTGGGAGGAGTATATCTTGGCTGGATAGAGGCAAAAAAACCGGGACGTTTTCCTCTCCAGGAGATACATCTTGAGGGTGTTGTCAACAGCGATGTTGATGAGGCCTTGAAGATAATAAAAATAGATAAAGGGGTAAATCTATTAAATATTGATTTAACCAAAGTAAAAGATAGCCTGTTGACTCTTCCCTGGATTAGATCAGTACGGGTCAAAAGGGTTTATCCCGGTACTCTAGCTATCAATCTAAGTGAGAAGATAGCGGTATGTATGGGTAAAGAAGATGGTCGTCTCCATCTTTTAGATGAGTATGGGGCGAGAATCAAACAGCTAGAAGCAAAAGATCCATTGGTGTTTCCGGTTGTGGCAACAACAGACCTAAACCGTGAAAGAGCTGCAAAAATAGTTTGGCTGATAAACCTATTAGGTCGCCATCCATGGATCAAAGACAGGGTTTCAGAGGCGACTGGATATGCGGGAGACCGTTGGGTTTTATATACCAAGAAGGGTATAAAGCTGCTTTTATCGGCTGATGCTGATAAGGAGCTTGAGCAGCTTTTGCGGTTGCAAAAACGTTACGACATACTAAACCGTCAGGTTAGACAGATTGAGCTGAGAATTCCCGGTCGTGTGGCTGTGCGGATGAGCAAGCCGAACCTGGAAATGATTATGTGATGGTTGTGTGATGAAAGAATAGGAAGATGGTTGTTATATCTTCCTAGAATAAGCGGGGGGCTGAGTGTAGAGCGATTTTTTTTAAACTGATACTAGGTGGTAGATTTTAGTTTGCCACAATCGGTTTTTTGCTGGTTGCTCGATGACGTTGGCCTATAGTCGGATTGAAAGCTTGGATTTTATTTCAAGCCGGAAGATCTGTCATTTTATTGTAAAGCTGGACGAATCAATGCCCAAACAGGATCAGAACCTGATCGTTGGACTCGACATTGGCACTACAAAAATTGTCTGCATCGTTGCAGACCTTCAGCCAGATGGTCGATTGGATATTGTTGGCTTAGGCTCCCACCCTTCACGGGGTCTGCGAAAGGGAGTGGTTATCGACATCGACTCCACAGTCGAGAGTATGCGCATGGCTGTGGAAGAGGCCGAGCTTATGGCTGGTGTCGAGATAAACATGGTCTACGCTGGTATTGCAGGTGGCCATATCAAGAGCGGCAATTCAAATGGAGTTGTAGCCACCAAAGAGGGCGAGGTTACCCCCCAAGATATCCAGAGAGTACTTGATGCAGCACGAGCCCAGAACATTCCCATGGATCGCGAGATCCTCCACGTTATACCACAAGAATACAATTTAGATGGTCAAGATGGTATAAAAGAGCCTCTTGGTATGTCTGGTGTGCGTCTTGAAGCCCATGTCCATGTGGTTACAGGAGCGGTCTCCTCCGCCCAAAATATCATAAAATGTGTCAATCGCTGTGGTTTGGATGTTGGGGATATCATCTTGGAGCAGCTCGCCTCCTCCGAGGCTGTGCTCACCTCAGATGAGAAAGAGTTGGGGGTCTGTATCCTTGATATTGGTGGCGGCACTACAGATATTGCCATTTTTGCAGAGGGATATGTAAAACACACCGCAGTTCTTGCCATTGGTGGCGACCATTTAACCAACGATATTGCTGTTGGTCTGCGTACCCCCACCAAAGAGGCCGACATGATCAAGCGCAAATATGGTTGCGCTCTATCTTCCCTGGTGGTTCCAGAGGAGACAATTGAAGTTCCGAGCATTGGCGATAGAGAGCCACGCTCATTGGCACGACATATTTTAGCTGAAATTATTGAACCACGGGTTGAGGAGCTATTCACCCTTGTTAACCGGGAGATTGCCCAGTCTGGTTTTGAAGAACATATCACAGCTGGCATTGTCCTTACTGGTGGCTCCGCTATAACAACTGGCATGGTTGAGTTGGCAGAAGAGATTTTCAATAAACCGGTACGCCGGGGAATACCACAAGGTGTGGGAGGTTTGAATGATGTAGTAGCAAGCCCAGTTTATGCAACCGCAGTTGGGCTAGTGCTGTTTGCAAGCCGTAATGAACGTGACATGTCCAAAAAGTTCATCCCAGAAGAAGCTGGCAGTGTTCAGGGTATAATACAGCGTATGCGTGCGTGGCTAAGTGATGTTTTTTAATATGTGTCCTGGTCGTTAAAGACCGAGACTGAGAGGGGTATATAAAGATGGCAATTGAGTTTGAGACCAACGAACCGTTAGAAGCACGGATTAAAGTCGTCGGTGTAGGAGGTGGCGGAGGCAACGCCATTAACAACATGATCCAGTCGCAACTGGAAGGTGTTGAGTTTATTGTTGCCAATACCGATGCCCAGGCTCTATCCCGCAACCTTGCCCCAACTAGACTGCAAATTGGTGAGGCTGTCACCCGTGGCTTGGGTGCTGGAGCCAAACCTGAGGTTGGCATGAAGGCAGCTGAAGAGAGTCGTGACCGTATCCAGGAGATGTTCACTGGAGCCGACATGGTGTTTATCACTGCTGGTATGGGTGGTGGAACCGGAACTGGTGCGGCCCCTATTATCGCTTCTGTTGCCAAAGAGATGGGTATTTTGACTGTAGCTGTTGTCACCAAACCTTTTAACTTTGAAGGTAAACGACGACTGCAACTTGCAGATGAAGGACTTGCTCTGCTGAGAGATCAGGTTGATACCGTTATCACCATCCCCAATCAAAAACTGTTATCAATAGTCGGCAAAAATACCACAATACTTGATGCCTTCCGCAAGGCTGATGATGTTTTGCAACAGGCGGTAAGGGGCATTACCGACCTTATCACCATCCCCGGCCTCATAAATGTTGACTTTGCTGATGTTAGAACCATCATGGATGAGATGGGGCAAGCGATGATGGGCGCTGCTGAATCTACCGGAGACACAAGAGCTTTGGATGCAGCAACCAACGCCATTTCAAGCCCTCTACTGGATGATGTATCAATTCATGGTGCAAAAGGTGTATTGATCAACATTACTGGTGGCTATAATCTGGCCTTACAGGAGGTTGATGAAGCTGCCACCGTTATCCGGGATATGGCCCATGATGATGCCAATATTGTTTTTGGTGCTGTGCTGGATGAGTCCATGGAAGACTCTGTAAGAGTTACCGTTGTTGCCACAGGTATTGGTGGCGCAGAAACAGTAGCATTCCCCAATAAAATGTCTTCTAATTCCCGTCTGTCACAGAGGCAACCGCCATTGGCTGCTTCAAACGACTCCATTATTGAGCCGGATTCCCCTGCTAAAAAAGCCAAAAAAAGCAGCAAAGCCCGTCGTAAAGTTGACAACAATCGATTTAACGGTCAAAGCTTAGACGATATCAACCAGCTTGACGCCTTTGATGTGCCAACATTCTTACGCCGTCAGATGGATTGATTAGGGAATATGGTGACAAAAAAAACACAAATTGTGACAAAAAATCCACCATTTTGGTGGATTTTTTGTTGTTGATGTCACAAAAACTTGTTATTTGAGAACAATTTTCATTTAGACACCTGCAGAGTTTACGCTTAAAATTTCAATAACTTACACAACACACCCTACTCAACCATGAAGGTTTCATGGTTTTTTTCTTTCATGTAAATGTAATATTGTGTTATATTATTGCGATATGGTGCTAAATTACATCACCTAGTTTTGGCACATAACATGCTTATTGAAAGCTAGGGATATGGAAGATGTCAAAGTGCATATGAACTGTTGCTCTTACACTTCCAAGGTTTATTTTTTACACATCAATAAACGGAAAGCCACCAAATGTATTTACAACGGACACTAAAAAATACCATTCGCTGTACTGGAATAGGGCTACATAGCGGTCGCAAGGTCTATATGTCCATCCGTCCTGCGTCTGAGAATACCGGTATTATATTTCACCGTACTGACTTAAACGGTGCATTGGTTCCTGCCAATGTCGCAAACATATCTGATACTCGTCTCTGCTCAACTGTTGCCAATGCCCAGGGGGATGTTGTCTCTACAGTTGAACATCTAATGGCTGCATTTGCTGGCCTGGGTGTGGACAACGCATTTGTCGACCTTGATGGCCCGGAAGTCCCCATTATGGATGGCAGTGCCGCCCCATTTGTATTTCTAATCCAGTGTGCTGGGGTTGTTGAACAGAACCTACCTAAAAAGTGGATTCGCATCAAGAAAAAGGTCACCGTCAACGATGGGGAGAAAGAGGCCAGCTTTGAACCTCTTGACCATTTTAAAATCAGCTTTTTAATTGACTTCAACCACCCTATCATCTCCCAGCAAGGTTTGGAGATGGATATTACTGAAACCACCTTTATCAAAGATGTCAGCCGTGCAAGAACCTTTGGTTTTCTGAAAGATATGGAGATGCTACGCTCCAACGGTCTTGCCAAGGGTGGCTCATTGGAGAACGCCATCGTTATTGGTGACTTCAGAATTTTAAATGAGGGTGGTCTACGTTACGAGCAGGAGTTTGTACGTCATAAAATAATTGATGCCATCGGCGACCTCTATCTACTTGGTCATCCAATCCAGGGCCATTTTAAAGGTATTCGTTCCGGTCATGCTCTTAACAACGCACTGTTAAAAAGCCTTTTGGCACAAAAAGATGCCTGGGAATTTGTTGAAAGCACTCCCGATATTGTTGTAGATACAACAGAAGATTACGCCACACAAGAGAGCTTTCAGCCAGCAATGGCTATTCCTGCTTAAAAAAATCCGCTACGGGGTTGTCATCTTTACAACCTCCCTATTGCTATCTTTAGCAAGCCCACGGTTGCAATCATCCAACAAGACAACATAAACTGATACCGGATCATGGCAGAAGAGTGCCATGATCCGGTATGGGTTCGTGTGGTTGTTCTGCTAGTTAAAGCTTTGCAACAAGCCTTTATCAGTAATGTTTACGAAGGTCGGAGAGACCGCTAAAATGGTTGGAAATTCAAGTCAATTCCGTAACATCACCATTGGTTTTATGCTCTGTTTGCTTCTTTTGACTGTGGGTTGCAGCCAAGAGCCAAAAAAGAAGAGTACCAACCCTATTGCCACTGCTTCTGCTTTTTTGCAAGGGGGTGATCTCTATGCAAGAGCCAACCTGCATCCAAAATTTTCCCAAGCAGTGCTAACCGCCCTACTCCATGGCGAACCTATTCAGGTTACATACCATTTCAGTTTTTTTCGTCGCCAACAGTATCTGCCGGACCTACCTCTAGCAAAGGTAGCATTATCAAAAAGTCTGCGGCTGCGTTTGGTCACCCAGAGATATGAGATGCACGATCTTTCAACAAACAAGATCCACTACACCCCTTATCCCGATGATGCAATACGATTTTTCAGCAATCCCCGTTTTGTACTGTTGGGTAGAAATGCCAATTTAAAAAAAGAGTCCAGTTATTGGTTACGGGTTAATGTTGAGATCGACCATCGGGGCATGTCCCCTCTTTTTCGTACTTTAAAACAGTGGCTTACAATCGACCAAGCCATGGACTATCATTATGATGTGGACTTTTTCAAACCATGAAAATATCAGCTAGAACCTGGAAGCGTTGGGGCTTTGGCTTACTGCTATTAGCCATCATTACCACCACATTTTTTACCGGGCAGAATTTAAAAGGCTCGGCAGTGGTTGGGGGTGGAGATTATGGGATGGTTTTTCTCATCCTTCTCTATCTCAACCTGTTTTTTGCTCTTATTCTCGGTATTGTTGTTTTTAGAAACCTCTTTCATCTCTGGACCGATAGACAGAGCCGAAGACCAGGATCCAAGTTACGCACCCGGATGGTGATGATGTTTGTCGCCCTCTCCTTGATACCCACTCTTATTTTGGCAATTTTATCGGTAAATTTTCTCAACCGTGGTGTTGACTCCTGGTTTTCAGACCAGATATCCCAAGCGTTGGAAAACTCTTTATCGGTATCCCGTGCCTATTATCGGGAAAACCAGCAGACAGTGAAACATGATGCCGAATCCATTGTACGTAACAGAGCAGTTACCTCTGCTCTGGCACTGGAAGGGGCAGGTGCGGCAGGTGCGGTTTTGGAGTTGGAACGGCACTCCCGTGGCCTTGATGTTGTTACCCTGTTTCGTAGTGATGGTACTCAGCTAGCCCAGGCTGGACAGTTACCATTTGACCCCATACCCGATTTAAGTGGCTTAAAAGAGGGAACCAACAAAGCCCTTTTGGTTACCAGTGATAAAGGGGATAGGGTAAGGGCATTTGTCCGTCTTGGTGATGATCTCTACATTTCAACTGGTCGCTGGATAGATCGCCAGATTCTCGCCCAGATGGATACCATCGAGTCGGCCTATGTCAACTATCACAAGCTTAGGGCGGCCCATGGTCTGCTCAAGTCAAACCACACTGTTACCCTGGCTCTAATAACCCTGCTCTTGACATTGGCGGCTATCTGGTCCGGTTTCCGTATAGCTGATGATATCAGCAGCCCCATCACCGAGCTTGTGATCGGCACTAGAAAGGTGGCAATTGGCGATTTGTCGGTCAACCTTTCGGTAACTGGTGACGATGAGCTTGCCACCCTTATGGCAGCCTTTAACGCCATGACCAAAAAGCTTAATGAAAACCGAGAAGAGTTACAGAGTACCAATGCCCTACTTGATGAACGACGCAGATTTATGACCGCTATTGTTCGCAACATCTCTTCAGGAGTGATCTGTATAAACAGCTCCAATGAGATAACCCTTATGAACCCGGCAGCCGGATCGATGATAGGTATTGATCCTATAAAATCAATTGGTCATAATTTTGAGGATGTTACACCAGTTGAGGTTCTTGATCCTTTGAGCAAACTTTGGGAAGAGATTAAAAACCCTGACCGGGTAACACCGCCACCGTTGCCAGGAAGTAGTGCAAACGAGCTTTCAACAATGGCAGCCCAGATCCAGATCAACGAAGGTGACAAACCTTTAACTTTGATGATGCGCGTTACCCCCCGTGAAGATAGCAAGGGAATTAACAAGGGGTTTATTGCCACATTTGACGATATCAGCGAAGTGCTGGTTGCCCAACGTACATCTGCCTGGAGTGAGGTTGCCAGACGTATTGCCCATGAGATTAAAAACCCTCTGACACCTATCCATCTATGGTCCCAGCGTTTACGACGCAAATATCTGAAAAATGGTGGAATTGATAAACCCGATTGGCAAATTTTAGATGAGGGAACCAACGCTATAATCAAACAGGTAGAGGAGTTGAAGGTACTGGTTAATGAGTTTTCCACCTTCTCACGACTACCGCGTCCCCAGCTACACGAAAATGATTTTCACGCTACAATTCGTGAGGTTATCTCCTTGCACTCCCAGGAGCTAAAAACCGTTAAACTGGAGACAAAGTTTGCCAAAAAGTTAAAACCATTTCCCCATGATCCGGGACAGATGAAACAGGTATTAACCAATCTTATTGCCAATGCATTAGCGGCTATAAGTGACAAAACACAAGGTGATGCACATATAGCAATCATCACCACCCTCCCTGAAGAGACTGGGTGGGTACATCTGCAAGTAGAAGATAGTGGCTCAGGCATTCCGGCTGCTGATAGATCACGTGTTTTTGAGCCATATTTTACCACCAAAAAGAAGGGAACAGGTCTCGGTTTAGCCATTGTCAAAAAAATAATTGAGGACCATGGAGGCACAATTCGCTTGCGTGAATCCAAACGGGGAGGCATTCTGGTAGATATTCAACTGCCCATTGTTAGTCGAGAACCACATAACGGGACGGCTAAAGTTTAAGTTTGATGTTAATTATAAACAACACTTAAGAAGAGTTAGAGGCTCCAATGAATAAGACCATCCTTATTGTTGATGATGAAGCACCAATAAGAACTAGCCTACGGGGTATTTTAGAAGACGAGGAGTACTTGGTAACTGAGGCTGAATCTGGTGAGACAGCCTTGGAGATACTAGCCAAAGGTAACATATCCGCTGTATTGCTGGACATTTGGATGGAGGGTATTGATGGTATTGAGACCCTGCGCCGGATAAAGTCTAAAGATAGCAACAACCCCATTGATCAAGATGTTCCGGTTATCATCATGTCTGGTCATGGCACAATTGACACCGCAGTTTCTGCCACCAAAGAGGGTGCATATGACTTTTTGGAAAAGCCTCTCTCGTTGGATCGGGTACTGCTGTTTCTCGACCGTGCCATCAATGCTGTAGACCTGATAAAAGAGAACCGTGCCTTAAAAGCCAAGATGGAAGATGAGCTGCCACCCATGATTGGTGAATCTCCAGCTATGTCACAGCTCAAAGAGCAGATTGATAAATTGGCCCCCACCGATGGCTGGGTTTTGATTAGTGGTGAAAACGGCTCAGGTAAAGAGGTGGCAGCAAGGCAGATCCACAGTTTATCCAACCGTTGTAACGGCCCTTTCATAGCCGTAAGCTCCGCGGCCATCCCTGAAGAGCGTATTGAGGTTGAACTGTTTGGTATTGAAGAGGGTAGTTTAGGAGGCAAGCCAACCATACAGGCAGGACGATTTGAACAGGCAAGTGGTGGAACACTGTTTTTGGATGCCGTTGGTGATATGTCCTTAAGAACCCAAGCAAAAATATTAAGAACACTGCAAGAGAGGCGTTTTCAAAGAGTTGGTGGCAATAAATCCATCCAAGCTGATGTAAGAGTTATCGCCTCGACTAATAAAAATTTAAGCCTGGAGATTGAAGAGGGCCGTTTTCGTCAAGATCTATTCTACCGCCTTAATGTCATTCCACTACAACTGCCATCACTAAGAGAGAGACTGGATGACATCCCGACATTGATCAGCTTTTTTGCCGATCTTTTACAGCGGGATACCCAGAGCAAAAAACGGACATTTGCCCCTGCAACGGTAAAAACACTGCGTAGCTATAACTGGCCTGGTAACGTGCGAGAGTTGAAAAATTTAGTTGAAAGACTATTGATCATGGCTCCAGGAACAATTATTCAACCGGAGGATCTGCCGGAATTTGTCCACAAAAAACAGTCAGTCCCGGCATCTACACCCTGGGGTTCATTGTTGGATATTGAAAATTTACGGGAGGCGAGGGTTGGCTTTGAGAGAATTTATTTAAAACATTTTTTAGAAAAGCATAATGGCAATATATCCAGAACATCAGAGACCATTGGCATGGAACGCTCTGCCCTTCATAGAAAGTTGAAAACTCTGGGGCTGGGCTAAGATAGAGAGAAAATTATGGTAACATTTGGTTAAATAAAACTATCTTTTGCTCAATTCTGATACTTTATCCAAGGGAGCAGAGTTGCCAATTAGCTGTATAGATCCCCCCATTTATTCAACCAAGGCCACTCCAATGAAAGTGTCACCTTTCACCATGAGTAGCCTTGGATTGAGATGTTCTACCAAAATCAATTCCAACACAACAACCTTATTGTTTTTATAGCAGCAACATGCAACATATTGTAACTGATTTATTGTGTCTCAACCCTAATTCCACTATTCTGATGGGTTAAAAGCATTGGCATCTGTTTAGACTCAGAGATAAGAGGGTTAAAAATGAGTAGTGAGGCTACCACAAAGCTCGCACAACCAACGACCAAGACAGGTTTTGCCTTGTGGCAAGAGGACGGCTCCCTATCTCATGTTAGCGGAGCTTTACCCACTTTAACAGCCTTCTGGCCTTCCCCGGATGCGTGGTGGGCAGATGTTCAGAAAAACATAACCCCTCCGCCCCCAACCCAATGTCCTGTCTGTGATCGTGGCAGAAGGGTAGGAATATTAAAAGTTTCACTGGTATATCCCAAGGCTCCTCGAAAAACCCCTCCCTTGCTGTTTGAAATTGAATTTTTTGGTCATCCCCATGACTGGATAGATGACAGCTATGGTGAGTTGATTTTTGTCCGTGATATCACCAAAGAGCATCAAGAGACAAAGCTGGTTCACAAAAATATTCAACAGTATGAATCCATATGTAGTTTTATTGAGGATGTTTATTATCGTATTGATCTAAAGGGTAGAATCAAATTTATCAGCCCCTCATGTGAAAAACTACTCCGTTATAGCCCCGATGAGCTGCTTGGCAAATCCATGGGTGATATCTGTGTATCACCAGCATATTTACGAGAGCTGCTGACAATCTTGAAAAAGACCGATTCTGTCACTGATTTTGATCTGGTTTTACAGTGTAAACACAGCAACCATGTTCCCATCTCATTAACTGCTCAGGTGGTATATGATGAAAATGGCAAACAGGTTGGTGTTGAAGGTATTTTTAGCGATATTACGGAGAGGGAGCAGCTCGATACCCTGCTTGTGGAACGAACTCGCCAGTTCCAGGAGTCCATGGCCAAGTTGGAGTTTCAAAAAAAGGCCATTGATGAGCACCATCTGATTACTGTTATCAACCAAGATGGTGTTATCGCCTATGTCAACGATAGGGTTGTGGAACTTTCACAATATTCAAAAGAGGAGTTGATAGGGCGAAACCTTGAGATTTTCAGCTCTGGCCACCATCCAAAATCTTTTGTAAAAGAGATGTGGCGAACCATTCGCAATGGGAAAACCTGGAAAGGTGAGGTAAAAAATCGCAAAAAAAATGGTGAATTTTACTGGGTTGATGAGAGCATCACTCCATTTCTCACCTCCTCGGGACAGCCGTTTCAATACATATCAACAGCGACAGATATTTCCGAACAGATATCATCCATTGCCCGGCTTGAAGATAACCGTAAATTTCTCCACAGTATTGTTGATGCCCTTGGTGATGGCATATATGTTCTCGACCTACAAGGACAGCTACTCTCTTTAAACAAAGAGGGAGAAGAGCTATTGGGTTTTAAGGAGAGCGAATTACTGCACACAAATTTTCACAAGGCTGTCCACCACACCCGTCGGGATGGAACCCCTTTTAAAACTTCTGACTGTACCATCCATCAGAGCCTCTTGGGGCGATCTTTTCGTAAAGAGGAGGATTATTTCATCCGTAAAGATGGCTCTTTCTTGCCCATATCTCTTGTGACATCACCTCTTATGGATGGTCAAGATATTATCGGTTCTGCAGCTATATTCCGGGATAATTCCCAAAGAGAAAAACAGCGTATCGAGCTGGAGGAGACATGTGCGGCTGCTTTGGAGTCTTCCAGGTTGAAGTCTGAATTTTTGGCTAATATGAGCCATGAAATTCGTACTCCCATGAGTGCAATCGTCGGTATGAACGATCTACTTATGGATACCAATTTAAGTGATGAACAGTTTGGCTTTTCCCAGATTATAAAAGAGTCTTCCATATCTCTTTTGGCGTTGATCAATGATATTCTAGATTTCTCCAAAATTGAGGCGGGAAAAATAGACATTGAGGAGATCGACTTCTCCCCCGTAACGGTGGTAGAAGGTGCAGCAGAGCTTATGGCTGGTCTTGCCTATGAAAAAGAGCTGTCTCTGCTTACCTTTATCGACCCCAGACTGCCAAATATCCTCAAAGGAGATCCCGGCCGACTTAGACAGATGCTGTTAAACCTCATCAATAACGCTCTTAAATTTACCGAAGATGGTGAGGTTGTGGTAAGAGCAACCATAGAGTCGGAATCTGACGATGATGTGACTGTACTCTTTTCGGTTAGCGATACTGGAGTTGGTGTCTCTAAAAAGGGCAGAAAAAGTCTATTTGAACCATTTACCCAAGCTGATAACAACACCATGAAACAGGGTGGAACTGGCTTGGGTCTGGCAATCACAAAACGGTTGACTGAGCTGATGAATGGTAAAATAGGCATTGAGAGTGAAGAGGGGCGTGGCTCCACATTCTGGTTTCAGGTCCCTTTTAAATGCTCGTCTATCACCAAAAAAAGAGACAGTAGCAGCTTGAACATCGCTCCTTTGCGAAAACGCAAAGTTCTAACTGTAATTGAGAACAAAACCGACCAGGAGGTTTTAAAACAGTATTTTCAATCTTGGGGAATTGAGGTGCAAAGATGCTCCTCATGGGAGAAGGGTGTTGCTGCCATTCGGATTGCCAACCTCAAGAGAAAGCCCTTTGATATAGTGGTTTTAACCACTGAGCTTTCCGATGAACATGCAGAGTTTATCGATATACCCGGCTTTTTAGAAGAGGAGAAAATCCTCAACAACACCCATCTTATCGCCCTTATGGAGAGGGATGATAAAGAGCAACGGGAGTTGCTGTTGGAGTCTGGCTACGGGGCTACCATCACAAAACCGGTTTTGCAGTCGGAGTGGGTGGAAACCATGGTTGAGCTGTTGGACCCCCAAGCTATACAGCCAAAAGTAGAGGCCATTGCAAACAGTGCCGAGGTGGAAAACCAAAAGGTAATTGATCCTGACTCCTATGACGCTTTGGAGGATGGCAAGCTGCTGTTGTTGGTTGAAGATAATTTAATAAACCAAAAAGTGACCTTATTACAGCTAAAAAAACTCGGCTATGCTGCCCATACGGTGGTCAACGGCAAAGAGGCTGTAGAGGCTATTGATCAGCTGCCATACGCCCTTATTTTAATGGATTGTCAAATGCCGATCATGGATGGTTTTGAGGCTACCCATGCTATACGTAACCTGGAGAAGGTAAACTCACGCCACACCCCCATAATAGCAATGACCGCAAACGCCATGAAGGGTGACCGGGAAAAATGTCTCAATGCCGGAATGGATGATTACCTCAGCAAACCTGTTGATCCTGAAAACCTTCTGAAAAAATTGCGTTACTGGATACCAAAAGGCTATGGTGAACAGGCTCCCATCGACATCAACCAACTTCGTCAGCTATTTGGTAATGATGATGGAATGATTCGCGAACTGTTGCAACATTTTATCCCTTCCTCTGAAGAGCTATTAGGCCGATTATGGGAGGCCAACCAAAATCAACAAGCAGAAGAGTTGACCCAAGCAGCAATTGAACTGCGCGAAGCCTGCACCAACCTAGGAGCAGCAAATATGGCACAGTTGGCACGAAATGCCGAGAGAGCAGTGGAAAAAAATGATTGGAAAATGGCACAAGAGACTATGGATGCTCTAAACAGTGCTTTTGATAAAGTGGAGAATTTTGTTGCTGAGTTTTGAGGAATTTTTAGTATGACAGATGATGTAGCAAAAAAGGAGGTTTCTAGTAAAAGCTTAAAACTAGCCGAAGAAATTCTCAATCATGCGGAGTTTATGTTGGATAGCTCTCTTACCCGGCAACAGAGGGACCACTTAAGCCGTATTCGTCTGGCAGCCAAAGGGTTGACCGCCAATCTACAGCATGAGCTTGGTAAACAGTCTGATGAAAATATTGATCAAGATTCTCAACTGGAAAATGGGGCGATTCCCCCACTAAATGTTCTTTTGGCAGAAGACAACCCTTTTACACAAAAATTGATGGAACGCCTTTTGAGCCAAAGCCACCACAAAGTGGATATAGCAACAAACGGACAAGAGGCTTTGGATAAATTTAAAGATGGAAAATATGACTTGGTGTTGATGGATATTCGTATGCCGACCCTTGATGGGTTAGAGTCGGCAAAAGCCATGCGTAAACATCAAAAGAGCAAAAAAGAGGCAAACATACCCATTATTGCAGTAACAGCATTGGTTGATGAAGAGGATAAAAAACGTATTCTTGATGCAGGTATCGATGGCTACCACGGCAAGCCAGTTCGCAGTAAGATCTTGAATCAAGAGATAATCCGAGTTTTAGGAATTACTCCTAATGGAACTAAGATGAAAAAAGCGAAGAAAGAATCTAAAGAGCAACTTGTTAAGTTGGATATAACCAGCTTATTAAAAACTGTTGATAATGATTGGTCTCTGATTAAAGAGATAACAGATCTGTTTTTTGCCGATGCTCCCAGACAGATGGAACGTATTCAAAAAGCCATAAGCACTGAAGACACAACAGAGCTTTTAGAGGCGGCCCACAGTTTAAAAGGGGCAGCAGGTGCCTTTGGTGATAGCATTGTTTATGATCTGGCCTACGAGTTGGAACAGTTGGGAAGATCCAACACCGTCGTATCGGCACAAGAGAGTCTTGACACCCTTAGTGAAGCTCTCACCTCCATGGAGAAGAATCTTCAGACTATTTTAGCGCAAAAGGGAGATTACAAGTCGTGAAATTGATCCAACCTTTTCCAGGATGGCGACCTAAAGAAGAACTTGTAGAAAAAATTTCAGCTCCACCATACGATGTTCTCAATCGGCAAGAGGCATATGAGCTGGCAAAGGACAACCCCGATTCATTTTTACATGTTTCCAAGGCAGAGATTGACCTGCCAGATGATATCTCCCCCTATGATAACAAAGTTTATGAAACAGCAAAACAACGTTACATAAGTATGCAACAAAGGGGACTCCTTAAACAGGACCCGGCCCCATACTTTTATTTTTATCGTTTGATTATGGACGGCAGGGAGCAGCTGGGTTTGGTGGCTGCGGCATCAGTTTTGGCATATGATGAAAACCGTATAAAAAAACATGAATTTACCCGCCCTGCCAAAGAGGATGATCGCACCCGGATTTCTGAAACCCTGGGTGCTCATAGCGGCCCGGTTTTTTTAACCTATCGCCACTCAACAGCCATAGACAAAATTGCCGCAAATTGGATTTCCAGCCAAACCCCGGTTTATGATTTTATCGCTGACGATGGTATTAAGCATACCTTATGGTTGGTTGACGATGAGATCACGATTAGTGACCTTATAGAGGCTTTTGAGGCACTTGACTGTCTTTATATCGCCGATGGTCACCACAGGTCAGCGGCAGCATCACGTGTAGCAGCCATAAGGCAAAAACAACAAGCAGACCATGGACCCAGCGGAGCTAACCGATTTTTAAGTGTGATTTTTCCCGACAACCAGATGCGGATATTGGATTACAACCGTGTGGTTTGTGATTTAAACGGCTTGAGTCACGATGAATTTTTGGCAGCAGTGGGAGAAAATTTCACCGTCATCCCCTCCCCCACTCCGTTCAAACCCCAACAGCCGAACAGCTTTGGGATGTATATAGCCAAAAAATGGTATCAGCTAAAGTTGGAGTCTGACAAAATAGACAGTAGCAACCCGGTTGCTCGCTTGGATGTCAGCCTGTTAAACCAATATCTTCTAGAGCCAATACTGGGAATTAAAGACCCAAGGCGTGACCCAAGAATTGATTTTGTCGGTGGTATACGAGGTCTGCAAGGTCTTGTTGACCGGGTGGATTCCAAAGAGATGGAGGTAGCCTTCTCAATGTATCCCACCGCTCTATCAGAACTAATGTCAGTAGCCGACGCCGGAGAGGTAATGCCCCCCAAATCCACATGGTTTGAACCAAAACTAAGGGATGGGTTGGTGATTCAGGAGATTTGAAAATTTATAAACTTATACACAACTAAATGTGGTTATTTCTTGTTTTGTTACCTAAAATAGGGCTAGCATAAAACACAGTTTTGTCTCTTAAGAAAAGCCTGTGCTATTTTTTGTTTAATTTGAGGTTTTGATATGATTCAACCATTCATAGCCGAAAAAATGGATAAAATAGCCGATTTGTGCATTCACCATAAAGTCAAGAACCTAGATCTATTTGGTTCATCTACTTCTGACTCTTTTAACCCAAACCGTAGCGATCTGGATTTTCTGGTTGAATTTCACAAACTACCCCCTTCCCAGCATGCCGATGCTTTTTTTGGCCTTTCAGAGGATCTAGCCAATATTTTTGCCATGCAGATCGACCTGGTAGAAAAGCAGACCATAAATAACCCCTACTTGCAAAAAGCTATAGAACAGAGCAGGGTTAATATTTATGTCGAGTCTTGAGGCTAAAAAATATTTTTTTGATATTCAACAGGCTTGTGAACGAATAGTCTCTTTTACAAAAAACAAAACACAAACCGAATTTTCAAGTGACGACCTTTTACGCTCAGCAGTGGAGAGGCAGTTTGAAATTATTGGTGAGGCTCTAAATCAACTTTTAAAAAAACAACCCCACTGGGGAAATAAAATAAGTGATGTTGCTAGGATCATAGCTTTTAGAAACTACCTAATACATGGATACGCTAACATAGATAGTGGAATCGTTTGGGGAGTAGTAGAAACAAACATTCCTAAGCTCAAACAAGAGATAGATTTTTTACTTAAAGAAGATTAAACCCCATGACATTAAACACCTAATACATCATTGTGTTTTATAAAAATTTTCGTAGTAATTAAAAATTTGATGATTTTTATATTTAGTTCATTTTGTAGTTATCAATTATAACAGATTTTTCAGACAGCACTAAAAAGCAAAACAAGGTTGATAATACTAAATATATTTATTGTGTTGAGTAATTTTGCTATGGTGGTACATCTACTTTTATGGAATATAAATAAACGGTGTGACACCCTATGCATATTGATTTAAATGATTTAAAACCGGGCCATATTTATGGTCTTATGACCCAAATATTGATCCCCAGGCCCATTGCCTGGGTGTTGTCGGATAATGGCAATGGTGAGTTTAATCTGGCCCCTTTTTCTTATTTTACCGGTATCAGCTCTTCACCCCCCCTTTTGATGATATCAATTGGCAAAAAGCAGGATGGTTCCAGCAAGGATACTCTGGCTAATATTGAGCATAGGGATAATTTTGTCGTGCACATTCCTGCTACCAGCCAGCAAAAAGAGGTGACAGCATCGGCAGAGCCACTTCCAGCTTTGGAGTCTGAGGTTAAAAAGCTTGGCCTGGACTTAGCCGATATAAATGGTTTTCCCCTACCCAGACTAAAGACATGCCAAATAGCCATGGCCAGTGTGAAACACCAGATAATCCGCCTTGATGGTGTTGCCCAATCCATGGTTGTAGGTAGGGTTAAATCTGTCTATATATCCGATGATGTGATCAAAGAAGGTGAACGGTTAAATGTTTCAGCACTGGCTGTAGACCCGTTATGTCGCCTTGGCTCTAGTGAGTATGGCAATTTAGGAAAAACCATTAAAGATTGAACATATGACATGAGACAAAAAGGTTTTTTGCTTTAAACAGCACTATTTAACACTTATTGCTTAGAGTTTGCAGACAATCTTTAAAGACTGTAGAATCTAGGATAATGAGCTTGTTGTTTGTCTTGCTTTTAATGGTTGGATAGCTGGTTAGAAAAAAACCACGATGAAAAAAACTCTGTTTTATGCAATTTTGCTATTTTTCAGTGCATCTATAAGTGCAATTATGGGTGAGGGTATCTTGCGTTTGGTGGACTATCAACCCCAGATACTCATACCTCCCTATCTCTATGACAACCATCCTAAAAGCTGGTGGACCTTACGCCCCGGTTTTAAGGGTAGTATAAAAAGAGGTGATAATATAGTTGACTATAATATCAACTCCCAAGGTATCAGAGCACCGTTTGATATTCCCCACAAAAGCGATGACAGACAGTCCCTTTTTATTATTGGTGACTCATTTACCTTTGGTTGGGGGGTAAATGAAGATGATTCATACGCCCGTATTCTTGCCAACAAGCTAAAGAAAAAAGATTTGGCAGTGGATGTGGTCAATCTTGGTGTTGCCGGGTTTGGTACTATGCAGTCCTATGAACGGCTTGCTGAATATGCCCAGAGGCTTGGTTCACCTGATGCCATAATTTACATGTTCTGTCCCAATGATCCAGCTGATAATATTGCTGGCAAAAAAACAGTAGTGGATGGTATCCGCATGAACGCCAACTGGAAACATAAATGGCTGTTTGTAAGAATAAGCCACGCCTATCATTATTCCAGATTGGTGGCATTTTTTGCCGATTTTTATATGAAATATCACGGAAACCCTCGCCGTAAAATAACTGATAAGTATAACAACTCACAGCAAAATGTTGAGGAGCTACCACCTTTTATTGCAACAAAGGGATATGTTAAGCAGTTGATAAACTGGGCTAAAGAGCGTGATATACCTCTTTTGGTGGGAACAACCAGCAAATCTGACTATTCCAAACCGTTGCGCAGGTTTCTTTCTAAAAACAAAATTCAAATGTTTGAAGTAGAAGATATTTTTATTAACAACAAACTAAACAAAGATGCAATCATGAACCCCAAACCAGATGGTCATTGGAACCAGCTGGGCAATAGTTTGGTGGCTTCTAAGATAGAACAAATTATTATTGATAATCACTGGTTTGCCACATCACAACCAGCCAGATAAAAGCTGGATTTTGCTTTTTCAAGTTTTTGGCTCATGGGGTTATGGGTCAATTCATGATGTCTTTACAGAAACACTTTTGCCCCGTAGTATGTTTAAACATATCCAGGTCACATGTGGGAACCCGGTGTAAATCCGGGACTGTCGCGCAGCGGTAATGGGGTAGTTTAAAAGTGGTTGATTTAAACCATGTGTTAAACCTAGAAACAGCAGTTGTCAGCACGCACCTGACGCAACCTATTGATTCATCTGGCATAACAGAGCAAAGTCTCATCACCAACAAGGTGACTTCGATTTGCTCTGTTACACCAGCTAAACCAATATGTTACGCCATGTACGCACTACCAACTGCCGTTTCTAGGTTAAACACTCCCAAAGTCCGAAACCAAATGGTCTGGTGGTGTCGAGCCTTCGCATGAGAGGTTCACCGGAACCATATCTTTTTATTTGCTCTCCTTCTTCCGGTTTTTTTTCTCTTCAGCTCATCTCGGCATTTTTCACTCTCGCGATTATGGAGTAAATATCATGCATGTTGTAGATGGGGTTTTATCAGCACCAGTTCTAGCTATAGGCGGTTTTGTTGCTGTGGGAGGTTTAACGGTTGGGCTAAAACAGGTTACAAGCGAAAAAATCCCCCAGGTAGCCATGTTGAGTGCAGCCTCTTTTTTAATCACCCTTATTCATATTCCCATTGGCCCTTCCAGTATCCATATGGTGCTAAACGGCATAATAGGGCTTTTAATGGGCTGGGTTGCCTTTCCCATTTTTTTGACAGGGCTTTTGTTGGATGCAATATTTCTTGGTTTTGGAGGACTGCTCTCCCTGGGAGTAAATCTCAGCCTTATGGCTCTACCCGGTGTTGCGGTTCACTATCTATTTGCTGCAAGATTAAACCAGAGCCAACGCCCGTTTTTGTGGGGAGCATGTGGTGGAGCAGTTGCCATTGCAGCCACAGGATTGCTAGCTGCCTTGGCGTTGGGATATAGCAGTACCGCCTTTATACCAGCTGCAAAGGTTGTGATTGTCAGCCATATTCCACTTGTAGCATTGGAGGCATTTTTATGTGGCTCTGCCATAGCCCTAATGAGCAGAGTCAAGCCAGAACTGTTTTTAGCTACACCACAGTTGGAAAGAGATTAAGGGTGAAGGGAGTTGATGGCAGGGTTCGTATTATCGCTGCTGTCCTGTTTGCCGTTGTCACAACAGCATGTTCCCGGC
Organism: Magnetococcales bacterium; assembly: GCA_015232405.1. GTDB lineage: Bacteria > Pseudomonadota > Magnetococcia > Magnetococcales > JADFYX01. The sequence goes on from JADFZS010000009.1 coordinate 21,445, forward strand.
TTGATATCTTAACAGCCATCATGTTTTCTGCTGTTTTATTGGCTTGGTTTGCCAGGCTGCCTGTTGTTGAGACAATAAAAAAACTACTCTCAATGGATGGTTTTATTTTAATTCTTATAGCTACCCTACCCTTTACCACAACAGGAACCCATTGGTTTGGTTTTTCCGGGTTTACTGCCTCAGTGGAGGGAGGGCAACTTGCCATGGAGATTTTTCTCACCGCCAACGCCTGTATGTTGAGCTTTTTAGCTCTGGTGGCTGCCATGCCTCATCCTGCTATTGCCAGTGGTTTAAGAGGGTTGGGATGCAGTAAAAATTTAATCCAGATACTACTCTTGACCATCCGCTATATAGAAACCTTGCGGTTGGAGTATCAACGACTACGCACAGCTATGCAGGCCCGTGGCTTTCAGCCCCGGAACAATCTGCATACTTGGCGCAGTTATGGCTATTTGGCAGGTATGCTCATTGTACGTAGTCTTGATAGGGCAGACCGGGTTTTAGCTGCCATGAAATGCCGTGGATTTAGGGGAAGCTTTCCCACGGTTGCAGAGGATGCAAAACTGACAAAAGCCGATTATGTGTTTTTATGGTGGTTTTTCTTGGCTGTGCTGTTTGTGGTGGTGTGGCAATGGGGCTAATAAAACTAACGGCGGTATCTTTTTCTTACATTCCTGATAAACCAGTAATATCAGGGCTGGATTTTGAACTTTGCAACGCTGAACGAATAGCCCTTAGTGGGGCAAACGGTGCTGGCAAAAGTACAATTTTAAAAATAATGGTGGGGCTTTTGCAACCTGATGGTGGGGTGGTAGAGGCTTTTGGCAGGGTTAGAACAAAAGAGAGAGATTTTTATGAAGTTCGCAGCCGTGCCGGACTGCTTTTTCAGGATGCCGATGACCAGCTATTTTCACCAACAGTAATTGAAGATGTAAGGTTTGGTCCCTTAAACCAAGGGTTAAGTCAGACCAACGCAGATATAAAAGCCCATCAAGCTCTGCAAATAGTCGGTCTATCAGGCTTTGAAGATCGTGTTGCCCACAAACTGTCAGGAGGGGAAAAACGTCTTGTGGCCCTTGCTACCGTTTTGGCAATGGAACCAGAAGTGCTGTTGCTGGATGAGCCTACCGCTGGTCTTGATAATAAAACCATGGCTAGACTGGTTGGTATTTTAGAAGATCTACCACAGGCTATGGTGATAATCTCCCATGATCAGAACTTTTTGAAAAAACTGGTTACTCGCCGGGTAAATTTAGTACCCACTTAAACCTAGAAACAGCAGTTGTCAGCACACACCACCAACCGCTGTTTCTAGTATAACCGTCACTTAAGGTTGTCCCGTAAATAGGTTGCCAACGCTTTGGTGTAGCGGTTTTGATCTTTTTTGGTCAGGTGGCTGCCATCGATAGTTGCCATTGGCTTGTCTTCATCGGGATGATAATAAAAGGCTGTTCCACCCAAAATTTTTGCCACTTGATTTGGTCTCATGGAGCAACTACCGGGAAATGGAACCTGGAGGCAGATAATTTTTATGTTTGGGTTTAACTTTAAAATCCGCTTTTTAAAGTTGAGTAAATCGCGTAAATACCTTTCGTTGAGAGGTTCACAATTATCATTAGGTATAAAATCCAAGCTTTTGAGATTTTTATGAAAACTCTCGGTAAACTGCCAGCCCCCAGTAACCATTGAACGAGACATCCAATATTTGGGAATCATCTTTTTGTCTACTGGCATAAAACGGTTTATTTCGTGAAGAGCTGCAACAAACAGGGTCAACCACAAAGATTGTTTGTTGTACCAACCAGACCCCTCTTCCACCACTTTTTCGGCACGCTCGGTAAGGTGAGGATTAAAATAACCGGGATTTGCATTTATTATGATCGTCTCCGGTTTTAGATTAAATTTTTCCATAATCCGTAAGGAAAACTCGCTCTTTTCGCCATGACCAAAGGCAAGTATATGAAAGGGAATTCCCATGGCTTCCATTTGCGGTTTTAACAGTCGATCATTGATGCCAAACTGAATACGGCTGTTACCAAGGAACAGCAGCTTGGCTCCCTTTAGATGGGGCAACATATCGGATTGACCGATGTAATAATAGCTGTGGTCCAGATGACCAGTACGGGAGGTATAGGCAGGTAGTAGTTCGCTGTTTTCAACCTCTATGCGAAAATCTTTATACACCTTGTCAGATACCCACTCAAAGTTACCTCTGTGCCGAGGGTAGCCGTGAAAAACAAAGTTCATCAAACCACTGAACAGAGTAGCAAAAAGCAACAACCACAAATGCCATCGTTGGCGTAATGGTGACATACCCAAAAAGGTGTGGTTAGAATTGGAAGTAGATGAAGGCATTATAATCACTAGCAAAATAAACGCTGGCTACGGTTAATATGATAAAGTAGCTGGTGACTACACTGGGTCGCCTTAGAAAAGCAAACGGTAGGGCTACTTGGTTGGCAGTTGTTTGGGGTTTGCCATATTCGTTATAATTGACAATCTGTTGGGTGTTGGGAGTGAGCCAGACAAAAGCCAGAAGTATGCTACAAAAAATCCAATAACCCCAACCAAAAGATATTCCATCATTGACCACTGCCGGACTGAAACCAAACATACAGGACATTAGATTCATGGCCCCCGGCAGAGTCTCGGCCCGAAAAAAGCCCCAGGCTATAACAACTGCCAAGAAGGTTAGAGTTCTGCTAATAATGGTAAAACGCAAAAGTTTGCTAATTGCGACAGTTATGGATGAGTTTTGCGGCAGCAGCCTTCTCCAGTGGTGATTTATCAACAGATAGAGGCCGTGGAGACCGCCCCATATAACAAAGTTCCAACCAGCTCCATGCCACAAACCACCGATAAGCATGGTTAACATCAGGTTTATACTTGTACGTATTGCTCCCTTACGGTTGCCACCCAAGGGTATATACAGATAATCCCGTAAAAAGCGTGATAGGGTAATATGCCAACGTTTCCAGAAGTCTGTAATACTTGTCGCTTTATAGGGGGAGTTGAAGTTTAAAGGTAGGCGAATACCCAACATCAGACCGAGACCTATTGCCATATCTGAGTAGCCGGAAAAATCAAAATATATCTCAAAGGTAAAAGCCATCAACCCACCCCAGGCATCAATGGGGTCCATCGTTTTTAAAGACTCGGCAAATTTAAATGCCTCATTGGAATACATTCCCATTTGGGCAGCTATAACCGTCTTTTTAAATAGCCCGATGATAAATATATTGCTGCCTAAAAAGAGGTTGTTGAGCACCTGTCCACTACTTTTCTGGCGAAAAAAATTGCTAAACTGTGGAATAACCTCTTTATGATGAACAATAGGTCCTGCTATTAATTGGGGGAAAAAAGTGACAAACAGGGTGTAGGAGACCATATCAGGCAGTTTCTCTTGACCTTTGGAGAAATCCACTAAAAAGGCTATCTGCTGAAAGGTAAAAAAGGAGATTCCAATAGGCAGGATAATATCCGGTAAAGCAATGTTGGCACTAAACAACATGTTGATATTTTCAACTGCAAAAATGGTATATTTAAACACCCCTAAAAGAATTAAATTAAAGCTGATTCCCAGCCATAATATTCTCGATACAGAACCATTTTTCTGCATTTTTGCGTGCATCAACCTGACTATTATCAGGTTGAAGATGATTGATCCTATGAGTAGCAGTATAAGTTTTGCATTCCAAGCAGAGTAAAAATAGAGTGAGGCTGCCACAAGAAAAAACATGGAGGCCCTTAACCCCACCCATTTTTGGATGGCATAACAGCCTATCAAGACAATGGGAAGAAACTGAAACAGGAATATATTTGAGCTATAGTACATAAAAGGCAGTATTTCCCGTTTTTTTAAACTTAACTTGAATAAACAGAGCTAAATGGTCTTTATCCTGGATTCGGCAGTTGGACGATTGTGCCACCATTTGTAACTCAACAACTCACTTACTCGCAACGTTTAATCCCGGTAATATGTTTTACAGTAAAGGGGTGAGTTTGATATGCATAATTTAAATAGATTTTATAAACTGTTTTAGTTTTTCAAGCTGTTTCAGACCGGGCAGTGCGGCTGAAATGTAGGTAGCCTCTTTTGGCTCTTCCAAAGTTGCAAACTGGCTATCAAGTAGGGTTATGGGCATGAAGTGGTTTTCTCTTTTTGCCAACCTATCATAAATCAACTCTCTGTCACCATGGAGATAGACAAAATGGACATTGGCTCCACTTTCCCCTTTGAGTTGCAACCGATAAGCATGTTTTAAGGCAGAACAAGCCAGGATAGTCACCCCGTCTTGTCTGCTCCATTTTGTTATATTATCGGCTAAAACAGCCAACCACGGCTGACGATCTTCATCTCCCAGGGGTTCACCCCTTGCCATCTTGTTGATATTGGCTGCTGTATGGTAATCATCCGCCTCATAAAAGCGACCTCCTAGCTCTTGGGCTGCCAACTCACCGAGAGTGGATTTTCCTGACCCACTAACTCCCATTATCACAACTACCATTAATCTATTTTTCCTCCCACTCGGTGTGGAACTGTCCGTCTCTATCAATACGTTGGTAGGTGTGAGCACCAAAGCAATCACGTTGAGCTTGGAGAAGGTTTGCCCCACAGCGAGCTTTGCGAATACCATCAAAATAGCCAAGGGAGGCGGTTAAAGCCGGAACGGGTATGGCAGCAGCAATGGCAGCGGAAACTACTTTTCGCCATGATGATTCACCACGGCTCAAGCTTTTGGCTATTTCATCATCTGCCAAGATAGAGCCATCACCGTTAGATCTCTCCCACACCCCACGAATTATATCCAAAATTTCTCCCTCTAAAATGCTACCACAGTTCCAGACATCACAAATAGCGGTATTTGAGAGGTTGGATGCCCAGTTGTAGTGATCTTTCCCTGCCTTGAGCAGTGAAAAACCTTCGGCAAAGGCGCAGATTATCCCGGCATACAGAGCAGTCTCATAATCCCTGTTATCAAGGTTGGCTTTTGTTGGGGCTTGTTTGTCTTTATTGCTGTATAGATTTTGGAGGCTTTTTCGCAGATCACCCTGCATAGAGATGGAGCGGGCATCTACTGCTGATAGTAGAGTTGGGGCAGGTACACCAAGCTCAAGGGCGGTATTGGCTGCCCAACGTCCGGTTCCACTCTGTTTTGCCCTATCCAGAATATGATCAAGGAGCAGCCCATCTTTAGCATCACGATAGTTTAAAATTGCCACATTCATGTTCATAAGGCTGGAACGCAAAGATCCCCTGTTAAGGGCGGTGAAGCTCTTGGCTATCTCATCCCCAGCCAGGGCTTGCAGATCTCGCATAATAAGATACAGCTCAGCCTGGAGCTGCATTATGGCATACTCCACAACATTGTGGACCATCTTTACAAAATGGCCTACACCATCATCACCACAATAGACAAACCCCCGTCGCTCTCCCTTTTTAGCAGCCATCCCTGAAAGTATGGGCATAACCAGTGGCAGACCCTCTTGTGGCCCACCAAGCATCACAGCTGGGCCGTTACGCGCCCCCTCTTTGCCCCCTGATATCCCTGCCCCATAATAAAAAATCGACTTTTTATCAGCTACCCCTCCACGTCTTTTGGTATCTAAAAAATAAGAGTTACCACCATCCACAACAACATCACCCTTATCCAACAGGACCATCAGCTCATCAAGTACAACATCAACAGCATCACCTGCCGGAACCATGAGCAGAACCAGACGTGGGATTGGAAGTATTGCGACCAACTCTGCCAAACAGGATACACTTTTTATACCTGCACCCTGTAACTCATGTAACTGCTTATGCTGTTTGTCAAATACAACAACCTTACATCCCCGTTCTGTAAGATTGAGAGCAAGCTGACCACCCATGGTGCCTGTTCCCACAATACCTATGGACCCCTGCAATTTATCCATTTCATCCACTGTAATCACCAACCCTCAAACCTGCTATTCCCGGTCTATGACAAAATAGAGAACCAGATAACGGAGCCTGGGCCAACTGCTGTTTATCAAGACCTATACTTGCTGAGGTGATATAGAGATCCATAAGATCATCCCCCCCAAAAGCACAACTAGTAGGCCGTGGTACAGGCATTTTTATGATACGGTCAACACCACCACTTGGAGTATAACGGGTAACACGCCATCCATCCCAATGGGCGCTCCACACCCCACCTTCAATATCTACAGCCAACCCATCCGGGTAGCCGTGTTCCTGATCTATCTGAGCAAAAACCCGGCGATTTTGCAGCGGTTCACCATGGGGATCATGGTCAAAAGCCAATATTTGCCGATTTACCGAGTCGGTAAAATAGAAGGTCGTACCGTCAGGGCTCCAACCCAGTCCGTTACATATCACAACTCCATTTAAAATCTGCTCCATACTACCATCACCAGCAATGCGATAGAGATTTCCTGTGGCTTTACTCTCCCCATCATCCATACTTCCCAACCAAAGGTTGCCCCAAGGGTCACATTTGCCATCATTGGGACGGTTGTTGGCTGGCTCTGTGGTAAAACTATTTTTAATTGCTACCTTTCCTGTAGCAAAATCAAAATACCCAACGCCATCTGTGGTTGCGGCAACCAACCCACCATTCCGGCCCAGGGCCAGACAGCTGATTAGGCTCTCAACATTTTGGCTCTCTTTTTTACCGCTATCAACATGGAAGCAAAATACCCGGTTATTCTTTATATCCAACCAATAAAGCACCCGTTGATTTTGTGCCCACACCGGTCCCTCGCCCAAGAGAGAGCTGTTTTGCCAAACACAATCAACCTTTAAAGGGTAGTTTTGCGGTTTTTGCTCTTTCATCACACCTCTTATCAATTAAAATATAGCCTTGTGAGCTGAATTTTTACCGGGGCTTTTGATCATATGGAAAATCTTGCAAATACACGGCTGTGCTATTATTAAATTATGGATTGTATAACAAACTACAAATTTAAGAGACAACATAATTGAAAATTTTTGTAGCTCCATAACTACAGCGCAAATAATTGTGATGTAGACTTCTCGGCCAATTCAAGGCAGAATGTAGCCGATACAAGTGGGGCATTTTATCTACAACCACTTGAAAATACTACTAATTTGAAAAGAATATAGTGTTCTACAAAGGAAAGAGTGGAGTATGTCTGACAGTAGAATGTATTTAAATGAAGGATCCTTTAAGGTACTTATCGTTGAAGATGCAAAAATAATAGCAAATGCTCTAAAACGTGATATTGAAAAAAAATTAGGGCTTGAAGTGGAGCTGGCATCAACAATGATTGAGGCTGTCAATCTTCTTGAAGAACGGCCCGATCGGTTTTTCCTAGGTCTTCTGGATCTTAACCTGCCCGATGCTCAACACGGTGAAATTGTCGATTTTGTAATTGGCAAAGATATCCCGGTAATTGTCTTTACCGCACTGTTCGAGGAAGAGATAAGAACCCAGATGCTCAACAAGAAGGTGATAGACTATGTTTTAAAAGATAGTCCATCTACCATCAGCTATCTCACATCTCTGGTTCACCGTATTAAAAATAATATCCATACCAAAACCTTGGTGGTGGATGATTCAAAAAGCTCTCGCAAGCATCTTGTTGACCTTCTACGTCTCCAGAGGCTCCAGGTATTTGAGGCTGAAAGCGGTGTTGAAGCCCTGGCCTTGTTAGATAAATATCCTGATATCAGCCTTGTTGTCACCGACTATCACATGGAGACTATGGATGGCTTGGAGCTAACCCATAATATACGCAAAAAATATAGTCACGAGGATCTGGCAATAATTGGTGTCTCCTCATACGGCAATAATGTTATATCAGCAAAATTCATAAAGCATGGAGCCAACGATTTTCTCAACAAACCTTTTTTAGCAGAGGAGTTCTCCTGCCGGGTTTCACAAAACCTTACCATTGTGGAGACCATACGCAAACTAGCGGATTTCTCCATCCGTGATGCCCTAACCGAATTACATAACCGTCGCTACCTGATGGATACCGGTAAACAGCTATTTGCCAGTGCCACTCGCAAACAGATAAACCTTGGGGTATGTTTGGTGGATATTGACCATTTTAAAGCGGTCAACGACACCTATGGTCACGAAGCAGGAGATATTGTTCTTAAATATATCTCGACCATATTAAAAAATAATTTCCGTAAAACCGATATTGTCTCCCGCTTTGGTGGTGAAGAGTTCTGTATTTTGTGGGTAAACATGACAATAGAGAGGGCAAAAGAGAATCTGGAGCTATTACGGGCCAAAATAGCCGCAGAAAAAATTAAATTTGGTAACACCACTATATCTGTAACAGCAAGTTTTGGCGTAACCTTACAGCTTGAAGACACCCTTGAAATAATGATTGCCAAAGCCGACAAAAAACTATACGAAGCAAAAAATGGTGGGCGTAACAGGGTTGAAATTAATTATGCTGGACAAAAATGAGGAAGATTGGCTTTTTTCAGCTCAACAAAATTCCCTCGACCACGCCCAACTGATTTTTGATCAAGGGGTAGAGCTACATCGGGCTGGTCATCTAGAGGGTGCAGTTGCAAAGTATAAAGAGTGTTTAAAAACCCTCCCCAACAACCCGATCATTTTTTATCACATGGGCTTGGCACTGCACAATATTGGCAGGTTTGATGAAGCCATCATCAACTACCAAAAAGCTACCGAATTACAAAGTGACAATGCTGAACTGTTCTACAACCTAGCCACTGCCTTTATCGCCATAGGCAGCCATGAAGAGGCAGTTGACAATCTGCATATAGCCATTGCTCTTAACCCTGGATATGCCCAGGCCCACCTAAACCTTGGTAACTCCCTCTACCAGTTAGGCAGGTTTGATTCTGCTGTTATCAGTTATCAACAGGCAATAGCAACAAAACCTGACTTAGTGGCAGCATATTGTAATCTTGGCAAGCTTTTAACTGAGCAAAAAAGACCAGATGAAGGGGTTTTGCTGTTGCAAAAAGCGGTAGCTATCGACCCCCAATATGCCGAAGCCCACTGTAATCTTGGCAACGCCCTGTATGAACAGGGTAGATATAATCAAGCCATAGCCAGCCTAAAACAAGCTTTTACTATTAAACCAAACATGGCCCAAGCCTATTTTAATATTGGCATCTCCCAAAAAGCTCTTGGTGATTTGGAGTCGGCAGTTGCCAGTTTACAAAAGGCAGTAACATTGAATCCCAACTATCATGAAGGGTTCAATAGTTTGGGTTTGGTTTATGCTACTATGGGAAATTATGCTGATGCTATATTGAATTTGCAAAAAGCAATAACAATCAAACCCGACTATATGCATGCCTATTATTTTCTGGGCTATATTCTAAAAGAGCAGGGCCAAATTGATGCCGCAGTTGCTACATATAAAAAAGCAATAGCCATCAAACCTGATGTGGGACTTGAGTTGACATTAGCTTTGACACAATCTCCCATTGCCCCATCAAAAATTGCCATAACCAGGTTCCGCAATAATTTGCAATTTGACTTAATAAGATTGCAAAACCGCAAAAGCACAACCAACGATCCATATTTAGCAGTTGGCACTACCAATTTTTACACCGCATACCATGCCTTAAATGATAAAACCATACAGCAACAGATTGCCGAATTCTGCCTGAAGACATATCCCATGCTGGGATGGTCTAGCAATATTGAAGACGCAAACACCACCACCGCAAAAAAAATTAAAATCGGCATACTATCAACCCACCTCTATAACCACACAATTGGCAGCTTGAACCTGGGCATAATAGAACATCTCAATAGAGATAGGTTTGAGGTGATTATATTTCGCCCCCAAGGTAAAGAGGACAGTTTTTCTAAAAGAATCGATCAAGCTGCCGACAGGGTAGTCCCCATTAAATTTGATATTCAAAATGCCAGGCAAACCATTGCTGCTGAAAAATTATCTCTGCTCTATTATCCCGACATAGGCATGAATAGTTTTACCTATTTCATGGCTTTTAACAGGTTGGCCCCGGTGCAGTGCACCACTTTTGGTCACCCGGTAACCACTGGAATTCCCAACATGGACTATTTTATTTCATCCCATAGTTTGGAACCAGAAAACGCCCAAGAACACTATTCTGAAGAATTATATTTAATGCATGGGCTGCCCTGTTATTATCAGCTGCCAAAACCTATAACCAAAAAAGCCAGCCGTACAGACTATGATCTGCCAAAAAGTGGTAATATCTATCTGTGTCCCCAATCTCTATTTAAAATTCATCCCGATTTTGATGAAACAATCATGGAGATATTGCAACAGGACCCCAACGGCTGGTTGGTGTTAATAGAAGGCGGAGATGATAATTTAATAACACTGTTGAAAAAACGCTGGGACAAGCTCTTGGTCAACAAAAGTGAGCAGATAATATTTTTGCCAAGAATGAGTGAAGACAAATACGCTCAACTGTTTGGTCTGGCAGATGTTGTTCTTGATACTTTTCACTTTTCAGGTGGAAAAACAACATCCCAGGCCATTGCCTTGGGTGTCCCGGTTATTACTCTTCCCGGTGCTTATATGCGAGGTAGAGTTACATTTGCATGTTATAAAATTATGGGGGTTATGGATCTGGTGGCACAAACACCCAAACAATATGTTGATTTAGCCCACCGCCTCATTAATGATCAACCATGGCGCAGAAAGGTTATCGCTAAAATAAGCAGCAAAGCCCATTTGATCATGGAAAACAGAGATACAGTTAAAGAGTTTGCTGAGTTTTTCAGCTATGCCGTGGCAAAGAGCAACAATCAATAATTTTTGCTCTTAATGCCGATTTTTTAACCATTTTTGCCAGAGTTTGCGATAGATAGCCTCAATTTCACCAGCATACAGTTTGCCGTTCCCCAAAACAGACTCATCAAATCGGCGTCGCATCTGCTCTCTTAAGGTTTTTAATTTTTGAATATCTTTGGCAAACGCCACCCCTTTTTCAAGATAATCTGCCTTATATTCAGCTCGCCACTCATCCATCCCCATCACATGTAAAATAGATGCACTTGTGGGGCAGCGTGTTAATTTTTCGCAGGTTAAAACAGGAACCCCCATCCTTACCGACTCCAAGGTTGTCATACCACCGTTATGGGGAAAAGGGTCCAGCATTATATCCAAGTTATTGTGTAGTCTTAGATGTTCTTGGTGGCTGGTTCTCCCCATGATAATAAGACGGTTTTTATCAATTCCACATTTGTTAAAATAATCTTCAATATCTTTTTTGCGCTCTTCGGACTCCAATTTAAGGCTTTTTATCAACAGTTTTGCCTCCGGGAGTAGCAGCAAAAGCTCCGCCCATAACGAATAGACCTCACTGTTATATTTCTCCAAACGGTTAAACGCCCCAAATGTGATATAGCCGTTTTGCAAAACCGGTGGTTCAGTAACATCAGGATAATCGGTATAGGGATTGAGATGGATGACACAAGAGAGGTCAATAATCTGCTCACGGTATTTATGGCGTTCATCAGCCGGAATAAATATCGGATCAGCAAATAGGTAGTCCATGGCAGCCATGGCAGTACCATGGGGATAACCCCAAGCGGTAATCTGTATGGGTGCGGGTTTCCGGGCAAAAACCATAAGGCGATTACCTTTTGTGTGTCCGGCGGTATCAACCAAAACATCAATTTTATCTCTGTGGATTTGTGCTGCCAATGTGGCATCATCCATATTGACAGTAGATACCCAGTTAGTTGCAATCTTCTTGTACTGCTCGGTCATGTCATCTTCTACACTGTTACCAGCATAACAATAGATTGCAAATTTATCTCGGTCGTGGTTTAACAAAACAGGGCCAAAAATATGGGATGCTGAATGGTGTTTAAAATCGGCATTTACATAGCCTATTCGTAGCACTTTATTGCTATCAACACTGTTGTTGAATGTAGGCCAAAACTTGCGCAGAGGTTCGGCATGTAACCTGTTGAACCGTTCACGTTCTGTTTGAAATAGATCTGTTGCTATATCAGAAAACATATCTATACAGAAAATCATATTGCTATGGGCAGATGTATAGTCCGGCTTAAAATCCAGAGCCTTGTTATAGCTGGCTACGGCTTGTTCATATTTTCCTTGCTCTTGCAGCACATCACCAAGACCACTATAGGCTTCTGGATAGTCCGGTTTTATGGATATGGCTTTTTTAAAACTGCTAACTGCACTATCAAATACCCCTTGTTTGTTATAAACAGTACCAAGGTTACAGTGAGCTTCTGCCATGGTGGGTTTTAGTTCTATAGCTTTTTGATAACACAAAACAGCATCATTTAACCTATTTTGATCCAGCCTGACCTTACCCAAATTGTTGTGTGCAGAGGCAAAAGCAGGATTTATAGATATGGCCTGCTTGTAGCTAACAGCCCCCTCTTCTACTCTTCCCAACTCAACCAGGGCATTACCTAAATTGCTGTGTGCCTCGACCAAGTCTGGTTTAATTGCCAGGGCTTTTTTATAAGTTGCAACAGCTTTATCAAGCTTTTTTTGCTGTTGCAAAGCCACAGCCATATTACATAGTGCCGAAGTGTTTTTTTTATCTATGGCAAGAACCATATTATAAAACTTGATTGCTGCATCAAGATCACCAGAAGTGTGGGCAGCAATAGCAGACTGCAAAATTTGTTCAGCCCCATTGTCAGCTGTTTTGGTTGATTGTGTTGGAGTTGGGTTTTGTTTTATTTCCTTAAAAAAATTTTTAAACTGGCGGTTATTGGGTTCAATCTCCATTGCTGTTTTGAGAGACTCCACAGCACTGTTTTGTTGCCCGATTTGGTAGAGTGATATGGCTAGATTAAAATGCAACATCCCTCTTTTATCATCTATCTCAATGGCTGTTAAAAACCTCTTGACTGCCATATCGTGGCGATTGACTTTTTGAGCTATTACCCCCAGCATGTTAACAGCATCGATATTATCCGGCATGGCTGCAAGAATTGCGTTGCACAACCCTTCGGCATCCCCAAAGCGCGCTGCATTAAAATTGTCTACAGCTTTGGCTATGGCTTCATCTATTGTCAGCTCATGATCATCCATATCTTTGTTAAGCACGTCTTCTCTTATAATCCTAGGAGTCCAGTCCGACAGACTCCTAGTATAATGTATTGTCTTTGTAAAAAATTTACAATAACCTCAACTCTCTATCCAGGGAGCTTAATTGACTTGATAGTGGTTTATGGCACAATGAAAGCCAGCATCCAAGCTTAATCTACAAAAATAATACATTGTGAATTGAATAATGGATAAAAACAGTACAACAAAAATAGCCGATGATAAAAGCCCCCAACTCACAATTGAAGAGGCTTATAAGCTAGCCTTGGAGCATTTTCACAACGGACAGTTTGAAAAAGTTGACCAGATATGTACAGCCATAACCAATGCAGTACCAGATCATATTGATGCCTTGAATTTACACGGGGTATTGGCACAAAGACATGAACTTCACGAAAAAGCCATTGAGCTATTCAGCCGTGCAGTAGCAATTGATGATAAAATAGCCCAGCTCCACTATAACTTGGGGCTATCACATTTTAATTTGGGTCAGAAAAACCCTGCCATCAGCTGCTATAATAGAGCTATAGCTTTAGCTCCTGAATTTTGCGATGCCCATTATAACCTTGCAATTGTTTTACAGGAACAAAACCGACTTGATGAGGCTATTGCAAGTTATAAAAAGGTGCTATCAATTAAAGCTGATTATGCTTCTCACCATAATTTAGGAATTCTATATCAGTTACAAAACAGGCTTGAAGATGCAAAAGCAAATTACCAAAAAGCAATTGAGTTAAAACCGGATTTTGTTGAAGCATACTGCAACCTTGGCAATGTATTAAAAGAGCAAGGGAGAGTTGATGAGTCATATTCAGCCTTTAAACAAGCGGTAAAAATCAACCCCGACGATCTAAAAGCCCACTATAATTTGGGTGTTATTCAACAAAACCGAAAAGAGTTTTTAAAAGCTGCTTCCAGCTTTAAAAAAGCGGTAGCAATTAAACCTGACTTTGCCAAGGCACACTATAATTTAGCTATTGTTCTAGAGGAACAAAATAGACTTGATGAAGCAATCATAAGCTATAAACAGGCAGTTGCTATTGAGCCAGACTTTATTGATGCCAACTACAACTATGCTGTGGTTTTACAAAAACAAAACAGGTTTGATGAAGCCGTAGCCAACTACAAAAAGGTAATAAAACTCAACCCTGAATATAGCAATGCCCACTATAACATTGCCTGTATCTACCAAAAACAGGATCTTTTAGTAGATGCCGTAAACCATTATAAAAAAGCCATCGCAATAAGAGAGGATTTTGCCGCTGCTTATAACAATATGGGTATTGCCAAAAAAGAGCAGAGCGAACTAAAAGAGGCGGTACTCTATTTTAAAAAAGCAATAGAGATTGACCCGGAATTTATCAACGCCCATAACAACCTTATCTTTTGTACCGATGTGTTTGCCGACAATGAATCCGACCTTTTTCAAATTGAACGGATTAAATGGGCCAAACAACATAGCGAACCCCTTAAAGCCACTTGGACTCCACCACAAAACAGCCCCGACCCTGATAAGGTTTTACGAATCGGCTATGTTGGTGCTGATTTCTGGCGACACTCTGCAGCATATATATTTGGCCCCTGTATATTGCACCACAACCCAGAACAGTTTAAGACATTCTGCTATGTTGGTAACACAAAAGAGGATGCCTTGACAAAAGAGTTGAAGAAAAGCTCAACCAGTTGGTTAATTACAAAACATATGGATGATAAAGCCCTTGCCAAGCAGATACAAAAGGATGGTATAGATATTTTAGTTGATTTGGCAGGTCATACCCCTGGCAACCGCCTTTTAACTTTTGCCCGCAAACCTGCTCCAGTACAAATAACAGCATGGGGATATCCCCACGGAACCAACATGGCAGCAATGGATTATCTTTTTGCCGACCCAATTTTCATTCCCCAATCACAACGCAATAAATATAGCGAACAGATAATAGACCTGCCCTGTGTTATCCATATGTATGCCGACACTCCATTTGCCCAGGTTACACCCCCCCCGGTTCTGGAAAATGGCTATATTACCTTTGGTGCTTTTAACCGTATTGAAAAATATAACAGTGATGTCTATTCCCTATGGGCGGAAATATTGCGCCGTATACCCACAGCTAAACTACTGATCAAAACAGGAACCCTACACTCGCCAAACTATATTGCGGATACAAAAGCATTTTTCAAAAAAGAGGGTATATCCCCTGAACGTCTGATTTTACTACTTGGCAGCACCCCAAAAAGAGAGCATCAAGAGACCCACAGCCAAGTTGATATCATGCTGGACCCCTTTCCCCATAATGGGGGGATGACTACCTTGGAATCCTTACGTATGGGCGTTCCGGTATTGACCCACGAACAAAAAACCCGTTGTGCCACAAGTGCTTCAATATTACATGTTTTGGATCTTGATAAATGGCGAGCTGCAAGTGATAAAGATTATGTTGATAAAGCTGTGAACTTTGCCATGGATGTAGAATCCCTTGTTACCCTACGGCAAGAGCTACGTGGAAATTTTGAGAAATCGGTGGTTGGCAACTCTCAACTATACGTAACACATGTGGAGAAGACATATCGCCAGCTATGGAAAAAATGGTGTGAAAAAATCAAACAATCATAAGATCACTATTAAAGAGTTAAAAATCTACTTGTATTAATTGATTAAACAATAAAGTTTAAGGTTTAGGCATCCATAACAATGTACAGTGCTGCTTATCTTCAACTTGATGCCTACAACAACCAGATAAAGATCAACTATTTTTTGCTATACGGGATTTTATCTCTCTACCAACAGCATTAACAACATCACCCCAATCACCCTGCTTTTTTTGCCGAAAGAGGGTCAAACTTGGATACCATGGTGAATCTGTACGATTCAGCATCCAGTACCATATGGGAACCTCTCCCAACATCAAAAGTGTTGGCACTCCTAGAGCACCAGATATGTGGGCTGTTGTGTTGGAGATTGTCACAACCAAATCCATGGCTGCAACCTGGGCAGCAAAACTATCCAGGTTTTCCATTTGATCAATAGAATCATCATGGACAAATGTAATGTCCCCACTTTTTTTCAACTCTTCCCTTTCTTTTCTTGTGTCACCATATTGCAGGTTGACAAAGGTAACTCCCTCAATATCAAAAAGAGGACGTAAATTTAACAGAGAGATGGATTTGTTTTTATATTTCAGACTATTACTGTACCAAGCTATACCCACCAAAATATCTTCGGGACTTTGCCGATAGGAGTTGCGCAACTTGGTTGTATGATCACCATCAGCTACTAGTAGGCTGGGATTTTGTGGATAGGAATCAAGATCGGGTCGCAACCAAGAGCAGAGATTTCCAAATGGTACTATGTAATCAAAATTTTTCTCCAAATCCTCCAAAGACACCTCTTTGGCTGGAGAAATACAGGTTATTGTTGGATAAGATCTTGCGAATAGCTTGATAAGGCTATGGTTACACTCTAAAACTATACTAGCTCCGTCATCAATAAGGTCTGTGAGCATTCTAGAGAATATAATACTTTCTCCCACCCCCTGCTCGGCCCAGATATAAATCCGTTTGTTGGCAACAGGCTCTCCTCGCCAAAGATTTTTTTTATGAATATAGTAGCGATGAGAGTCATATTGGTCTGTTTTCCAACGCCACACATAATTGCTCCAGCCCTGTTTAAAGTCACATTTTAATAGCTGCACCAAGCTTAAATTGTTGTAAGTGTCGGCATAATCGGGTTTTATGGCAATACCTTTTTTATAGATTGCTATTGCACTATCAAGCTGCCCCTGTTCCAAGGTGATAATACCAAGATTATTATATGCCTTGGCATAATCAGGCTTGATTGTTATGGCCTGTTGGTAACTTTCAACAGCTTGGTTTAGCCTTCCTTGTTCCTGCAAGGTCACACCGAGATTATAGTGGGCCTCGGCATAATCTTCGTTAATGGCAATTGCCTTTTTGTATGACTCTACCGCTAAATCAAATTTACCCTCTTTATGTAAAGTAAGGCCAAGATTATAGTGGGCCTCGACATAATCTGGTTGAATTTTCAAAGCTTGCTGATATATGGCTACAGCACTATCGAGCTTTCCCTGCTCTTGATAGATTATGCCTAGATTATTATAGGCAGCAACATCATGTTTGCTAATTGCTATAGCATCTTTATAACTTATAATAGCTTCATCAAATTTGCCTTGTTCCTGAAGGCTTACAGCAAGATTAAAATGGGCTTTGGCAAAATCTTTTTTTATTGAGATTGCTTTTTTATAACTCGATATTGCCCCATCAATTTTTCCGGCTACCCTAAGTATATTACCAAGATTATAGTGGACATCCACATACTTAGGGTTTATTGCAATTGCTTTTTCACAGCTACTAATTGCCTTATCAAGTCTCCCTTGAACCTGAAAAGCCAACCCCAGATTAGATAGGGCAACTATATTTTCAGGTTGAATTTCCAAAACCTCTTCATAACACTTTATTGCCCCATCAATACTACCGGAATTGTGTAGTTCAACCCCTTTTGCTAAAATTGATTGTATTTTATTTAAAGTGGTTTCATCTGAACTTTTGGTTTCGCTAATCAAGGGTAAAAAATTTGTGGTTATCTCTTTTGTGACCTCCACAACCACATCTTGCCAAACACCTATTTCTTGCTGCCTGTAGAGAGTCAAGCTTGAATACCAAACACAATCCTTTTTATCCAACATCCAATACCAAATTGGTAACACCCCTAACATAACAAGGGTTGGAACACCCAAAGCTCCAGCCATATGTGTGGTGGTATTGGATATTGTAACCACAACATCCATTGCTGCAACTTGGGCAGCAAAGCTATCCATTTCTCCCATCTGGTCAACTTCTGGATCATCAATAATATTTATTTTGGTCTTCTCAAAAAACAGCCTTCTCTCTTCACTTGTATCGCCATATTGTAAATTTACAAATGTTATCCCTTCAATTTCCAGTAGAGGGAGAAGATCCATAAGAGTCATGGATTTGTTTTTATAACCTGTACTTTTGCTCATCCACGATAAGCCAACCAGAAGATTATTGCTCTCCTTTAGATAGCGTTTGCGAAAAACCTGTTTTAGATTTTCATCAGCTATAAGATGGTATGGTGTTGGTGAAAATGAGTTTATATCAGGTCTTAACCACTGGCATATATTGCCAAAAGGGACAATATAGTCATACTCCAAATCATGTTTTTCAATTTCCAATTTCTCAGGGTGAGGAATTACAGTTATGGATGGGAATGACCGTAAAAATAGTTTTAAAAGCCTTTCATTACACTCTAAAACTATATCATCACCAATTTTGATAAGGTCTTTGACAACACTGGCAAACAGTAGATTTTCCCCAACCCCCTGCTCTCCCCATACCAATATCCTTTTCCCAGCCAGAGGTTCTCCTTGCCACAGTTTTTCTTTATGAAACGAATAACGATCTACATCATACTGATCAAGCTCCCAACGCCAGGAAAAATTTCTCCAACCGTTTTTATAATCCCCCAACAACAGCTGTACCAAACCTAGATTGTTGTAGGCACTTGCATATTTATCATCAAGCAAAACAGCCCGTTTATAGTAGTCAACAGCCTCATTTAATCTGCCCTTTTTATTTGCGATGGAACCTAAGCTGTTGTGGGCAATGGCATAGTTAGGGTTAATAGCTAAAACCCGTTGTAACAGCAAAACAGACTCTGCAAGCTTACCCTGCTCTTCAAAAACACTAGCTAAGTTACTTATGGCTTCTATATAGTCTGGTTGAATATCAATGGCTCGTTGATAACTGGTTGTAGCCTCATCTAATCTAGCCTGTTCTTCCATTAAATAACCGAGATTGTTATGGGCTACTGCAAATTTTGGATTTAACGATATGGCTTTGTTTATAAAGTTGGCGGCCTCATCAAATTGTCCCAACTCTGTCATGATAAAACCAAGATTGCTGAGAGCTTCCACATAATCCGGTTTTATTGATATGGCCCGTTGATAGTTTGCAACAGCCTGATCCAGCTTTTGTTGCTCTTGGAAGATACTACCAATACAGTTATACACCTCAGCAAAGTTGGGATTTATTGAGCAGACATGTTGATATACAGCTATGGACTCATCAAACCTACGCTGCTCTTGCAGGATAATACCAAGATTATATAACGCTTCAATGTAGTCAGGTTTTATGGCTATGGCCTGTTTGTAGCTGGCTATAGCCATATCAATTCTGCCTTGGGCCTTTAAGATATTGCCAAGGTTAAAATGGGCATCAATATAGTTTGGTTGTATTGATATCGCTTTTTGGCAACAAATGACAGCTTCATCCAATTTGCCTTGCATCTGTAAAGCAAAGGATAGATTTGAGAGGGCTATGGTATTGTCGGGCTGTAGTTCAAGCACCTTTTTATAGGATGCTATTGCTTCATCTATTCTGCCGGACTGATGGAAAGAGACTCCTTGGCTTAAAGTGGTTTGCAACTGCAGATCATCACCCTTTGCAACAATATTAGAACCACGTTTTTTTTTAGACTTTTTCTTCTTATGCCTCCTATCTGCTCTTTTCATCTCTTCTATCTCTTTTAAATAAACCGTTGCTACAGTTTTTTTCGAAAATTCCAAACTTGATTGTGCCATAAACCCTGAACTGTTGTAAATTATCCACCGCAACTCCCAAAACATAATTTTGCTATATAGTTAGTGAAGATAAAATAACAAAGTACAAAATGAGAAAATAGCCTGTTGTCCAAGAAATTCATGATTTTTTGCAACTTATCTTAACTTGGTGTTACAATGAGCCGAGTAAAAGGAGAGAATATAGAAGCTATGACTAGCTTTAACAAAAAGCAGGAGCGTAAAAATGAGCGACCAAGACAGCCCTGAGACTCCATCTTCCAACCGACGTTTTTTCTCCCGGGTAGATTTCTCTCACGATATAACTTTACAGACAGAATCTGGCGAGACTATTCCTGGTGCTTTTAGTGATATAAGCTTAAAAGGTATGCTATTTCTTGGCGATACTCTACCCCAAGAAGGTGAAAAAGTTACCGGAACCCTGGAACTAGGAGATATTACCATTAATATCAGTGGAGAAGTGTTGGCCTCAAACAAGGAACGGGGAGCAGCTATTCTTTTTAAAGATCTCGACTTTGATTCATTTGCCCATCTACGCCAACTACTCTCTTTAAACCTTGGTGACTCCGACAAAATCGATAAAGAGTTTTTTACTTCACTTTAAGCCCTCAATAGCTCCTTTTTTCTCCTGTAGCAATTTTTCAAACTCTACAACGCTCACAGGTTCGCTATAGAAGAAACCCTGTACATAGTTACAAAAATGTTCTTGTAAGAATTTAAGCTGTTGAGCGGTCTCTACACCTTCGGCAACAACATTTAATTTTAGTTTTTGCGCTAGAGATATAATAGCGGAGACTATCTCCTGATCGTCAGAATCCTCAGTCAGCTCCATGACAAAAGAGCGGTCTATTTTCAGAGTTTGCAATGGAAAACGTTTTAAAGCACTCAACGAGGAGTAGCCAGTACCAAAATCATCCAGGGATATCTGAACCCCCATATCTCTGATGCTCTCCATTGTTACCACAGCTTGATCAACATTTTCCATAAGCATACTCTCTGTTATCTCAAGTTCCAGCAACTCAGGTGGCATACCTGTTTTGTTCAATATTGCTGTGATGGTATCGACAAGATCTGCTCCTCTCCTAAATTGCAGAGTTGATATATTTACCGAGACAACCAAACCTGAATATCCCATTTCATTCCAGATTTTATTCTGTCTACAGGCATTCTCAAGCACCCACATATCCAAAAACTCTATGAGTTTTGTATCCTCTGCCAAAGGAATAAAATCAGCTGGCATTACAATACCAATATCCTCTCTTTTCCACCGAACCAGAGCCTCCATACCGTTAACAGCACCGGTTGTCAGATTTAGCTTGGGTTGATAGTAGAGAACCATCTCACCTTCAGATATCCCTTTGCGCAGATCAGCCTCAAGCTTATACCTCTCTGACATAAAGGTATTCATCTCTTTGGTGTAAAAACGGAATGTAGAGCGACCAGCTGTCTTAGCCTGATACATGGCACTATCAGCATGTTTTATCAGCTCTTCGGCATCTTCTGCATCATTGGGAAAAACTGTTACACCAATGGAGCCGGAGACCAATGCCTCCCCCTGGGGTAGATTAAAAGGTGTCTCCAGCTGCTCAAGAATTTTTCTTGTTACCAGCTCAACATAAAAAGGGTGGGTGAGTTGGGGCAAGATGACGGTAAATTCATCTCCTCCCAAACGAGCAACTGTATCGGAGTCACGCACACATGAGGATATTCTCTTTGCTGCCTCTTGCAATAATATATCCCCAGCCTCATGTCCCATTGTATCATTGACCAGTTTAAAACGGTCAAGATCAAGGAACATCAACACCACATCCTTGCCAGTTCTTTTGGCAAACTTTATCGATTGATTTAAACGGTCATGGAACAGAACACGATTTGGCAATCCTGTCAGCTCATCAAACTGCGCCTGTTGCTTTAACTGCCTCTCCAAACTACGTCTCTCTATCAAACCCACAATAGTGTTTGAAGCTGAAGTCAAAAACTCGCTCTCTTCAGGTATAGGCTTATGGCCATCTTCCATATAAAGGGTTAAAACACCAAAAACCTGGTCGCTGGTAAGCAGGGGGATACAGTAGTGAGCATGTGGTACTCCCCCTTCATATTTGATCTCATGGTCAGGATCAGAGGATGAAGAGAAGATAATCTGTTTTTTCTCTAACGCCTTACCACAAAGGCAGACCCCCGGTTTCAACCTGGAACAAAATTCAAGTTGCTCATCGCTAAAACCACGGCTACATGATAGCACCAGATCTTCTGTCTCTTGATCAACCAAAAAGACCCCTCCCTTTTTTTGCAGAGAGAGCCAAGGAACTGAAAACAGAATATCCAATACTGTATCCAACTGCTCTTCAAGGGATATGGGATCAAGGGCGGTCTGTAGCAGTTTACTTATGGCAATACGTGACTCATAAGCACGGCTGATCTTATCTTCAGCTTGATGTCGCTGGTCAATCTCATACTCTAGCTGTTGGTTTTTTTCTTGCAGCAGTAAAGCCGACTCCTCAATGGTTCGTCTTTTATTGTTCAGCTCTAGAAAAACCCCAACTTTAGACAGCAGAATACGATTGTCGATGGGTTTTCTAACAAAATCTACAGCACCGACTTGGTAGCCCTGTAAAATTTGATAAGCATCTGCTTCGGCAGCTGTGACAAATATAATGGGTAGTCCCTTGGTCCGTTTTACCCCGTATAGAATCTCAGCCAACTGAAAACCGTTCATTTTTGGCATATTGACATCCAACAGTGCCAAAGCAAAATCATGTTCGGCACACAGTGCCAAAGCATCTTCCCCGGATTCAGCTTCAAACAACTTCGCCTCTACCTTGCTGAGAATCTTCCGCATCGCACTGATATTGGCAGGTAGATCATCAACAATTAATATTTTAGGTAGAACATTGTTCATGGTAATTCACATCCCAACATAAGACACAATTCCAAGGGTATTCCAGATAGTGGTAACACTCGTCCTGCAACCCCAGCCTCGATTGCAGAGCGTGGCATCAGTTCAGACTCAGCAGTGCTCGGATCTTGAACAATAGTCACCCCACCTTTATCGATTATTTTTCCCAACCCCTTGGTACCATCCGAATTTGCTCCAGTCAATAGAACACCGATTACCTCTTTGGGATATGCCATTATGGCACTTTCAAATAAAATATCTATTGCAGGACGTGAATAGTTGAATTTGGGATCGTTACTCAACGACAAAGATCCTGTTGCCTCAACCATAAGATGAAAACCAGGGGGAGCAATATAGACAAATCCTGGCTTCATCACCTGTTTGTCAAACGCATCCATCACTGTCAGCTGACTGTGGTTATCTAAATAAGCGGCGAGATATTCAGAATCGGCATCCATAGCTAGATGTTGCACAACAACCAATGGAACAGGTAAATTTTTGGGTAGGGCGCTTAAAATCATCCGCAACGCAACCATTCCACCAGCAGAACAGCCGATCACCACCACCTTAAAGGTCCGTTTAGGAATATTGAGAATATCTCCATCACTTTTTGCTACACGTCTGTCACCACTCTCCCGTCTATCCACCCTATCCCGTCTATCTCTATTACTGAGTACACGAGTATTGGTGACACGTTTTTGGAAGATACGCCATTTATCAGAAATGGGAAGGAAATGGTTCTCTACATCAGAAAACCTTAAAGTTTCACGACTGCCCAGACATAAGACCCCCCCATGAACCAGACTATCATGGAGAAGTTTTAACACCCGATTTTGCAGGGTGCTGTCAAAGTAGATCAATACATTACGACATAAAACCAGATGAACCTCGGTAAAAACACTATCTGTGGCCAGGTTAAGAGAAGAGAAAACAATATTTTTCACCAATGATGGATCAATACGGGCATGCTTGTTTTCCACATTATAGTAGTCAGCCAGAGATCTACTACCACCCGCCTTTTTATAATTGGATTCACTAGCGACAAGATCTTCTGTTCTATAGAGAGCTTCGGCTGCCTTTTGTAAGGAGTCGTTATTAAAGTCGGTGGCATAAATACGCACCTTTCCCATCAACCCCTCCTCTTCAAGGAGGATCGCCATGGAGTAGACCTCCTCACCTGTAGAACATCCAGCATGCCAGATATTTACAAAAGGGTAGGTCTTTAAGATAGATACAACCCGATCACGAACTATGCGGAAAAAATGTGGATCACGAAAAAACTCTGTAAAGGTGACAGAGAGGCTGTATAGAAGCTCATTAAAAAATTTTTGATCATGAATAATGCGGGGTATAGCCTCAGATATTTTATCGATACCACATGATTTTAGACAATATAGTAGTCTGCGACGTAGAGAGGCTTGGGCGTAGTGACGAATATCAAAGCCACAACGATGACGCAGTGCCTCAAGAAGAAGTCGTATCTCAAGCTCCTGAGTATTATCGTTACCCATGGACGATCTCACCCTTCCTCTTGGGTAATGGTAATACCAATAAGCTCGGCCAATGCTTGCAAATGTTTATGTGCTTCGACAAAATCATATTTTTCGATAGCAGACTCCAACAACCCCATGGTTTCCGAGTTAACTTCCTGCCCAATTTTAGTTTTTAATGTTGCCAACTGTTTTTTGGCACGGAAACGTTTTTTCTTAAGAGAGATAGCCAACTCATTAATCTCTTTTTCTATCTCATCTAATTGGGCCTCATGGTGGGAAGAGTTGTTGGTATTTGTATCATCACCAGCTTTATTCATAGCTGAAATGGAACGCATGACCAAATTACAGGCTACGGTAAATGCCTCCATCATATCCAACCAATCATCAGGACGGTTCTCTATGATAGCTTTTTCCAAATTGGAAGCGGCAAGGTTTAACTCCGTGGCAGCCAGATTTCCCGACATACCACGCACACTATGTAGCAGTCGTCTAGCAGTTGGAATATCCTCTTTAACATCATCAAACAGACAATTTCTGACATCCTCGACAACAGTAGAGAACTCCTGGACAAAATCCTCTAAAAGAGCCATATAAAGCTCCTGGTTACCATCTAACCGCTCGACACCAACCTCAACATCAATTCCGGCTAAAAACTCTGGCAGTGTAGAGTCTTCAGAGTTGCTGATCTTCTTTGGAGACACCACTACTTGCGATCTATCTTTTTCTGGAATCAATCTTATCATGGCATCAAAGAGCTTTTTCTTATCAATGGGCTTGGGAATATGATCGTTCATACCGGAAGCCAAACAGAGCTGCCTGTCCTCTTCAAGAGCATGAGCAGTTACTGCAATGATGGGTACATCTTTGCCATAAGCCAATTTACGTATGTGGCTGGTGGTCACAAACCCATCCATTTCAGGCATCTGAATATCCATCAAAATCACATCAAATTCTACACTCTCAACCATACGAATGGCATCCATACCATTATCTACAATCTGAACTTCAAGACCGACATTACCGAGAATTTCTGCGGCAACCTGCTGGTTAATATGGTTATCTTCAACCAACAACACATGGCAACCAGCAATTTTTTTTGTCACATCATCAAGATAGTCAGGGCTTATCTGTAGAGTAAATTCTTCAACCTCTCCACTTTTCACTGGCTCACCAGCTGTTCGCAAAGCAAAAGCAGCGGAAAATTGAAAATTACTGCCTTGCCCAGGTGTGCTCTGAACCTGGATTATACCACCCATTTTTTCAACCAGACGCTTACAGATAGTCAACCCCAAGCCAGTACCACCATATTTTCTTGATGTGGAACTATCCTCTTGAATAAAAGGCTGAAACAACGATTCGATATACTCAGTACTCATACCAATACCGGTATCCCTGACAGAAAACATCAGTACAACCTCATCTTTTTGTTGGGATACAACCGAAACTGTAACCCCTATTTCACCTTCATCTGTGAATTTTATCGCGTTGGCAATCAGGTTCATTAAAACCTGTTCCAAGCGCAGGGAGTCACCAACCAACATATCGGGATATTTGGCTGGTAGGTGCATCTGTAGGGTGACACTCTTCTCCGCCACTTTTTCGGAAAAAAGATCTGCCAGGTTATTCAACAGATTGGAGAGCTTGAAATCGACCATTTCAAGTTCCAACTTACCCGCTTCAATTTTAGAAAAATCTAGGATATCATCAATTATCCGTAACAAAAAACGTGATGAGTTCATCACTTTTTTGAGGAAGTTTTGTGTTCTATCAGGTGGTTCAGTGAGCAGGGCTTGATCGGTTAGACCAATGATGGCGTTCATTGGCGTTCTTATTTCATGGCTCATATGGGCCAAAAAGCGATCCTTGGCCTTGCTAGCCTTTTTCTCGGCAATCAACAGCTGTTTCTCTTTTTCCAACAGCTCCTCCTCTGCCCGTTTATACTCTGTAATATCTTTGGCAACCAGAATAATGCCAGAGACCTCTTTATTGGCGTTGTAGAGTATGGACGATGAGATCAATACCTGCACTGTACATCCATCTAAAGATCGAAAATTATCCTCAGAGTTTTGTGACTCATTGTGGGCTTTAATGCTGTCTACACACACCGTCATCTCATTGTCATCAAGACCATCTAAGATATAGCTGGAGAAAAACTCCGATATATTTTGCCCAACCAAATCAGCCTCAGAGCCTGCCAACATTTGACATGCAGGTTCATTTACCCTTTGGATCAACCCTTTTGTTGATAGAACAATCAGGGCATCGCCCATGGAATCGATGATGCTCTGGGTGTAGGCGTTGGATTGGGTTATGAAATCCTTTTGTTGGTTCAGCTCCTTATGGGCATCTTCAGCAGCCTCCAAGGTTCCGACCAAAGCACGGGAAAACTGTTTGCGGTCAGTGATATCACGGAAAAAAGCGGTTAGATGTGTACCATCTTCACATGAAAATGATGATATCGATACCTCAAGGCTGATCCGCTTGCCGTCAGCACGTAACCCCAAGGTGTCCACCATTCTTGAATTGCCACCGATCTCCTTGCCACAGTTCATTTTTTCAATATATCGGGATAGACCCTGCCTATGTTGCTGCCTTAGCTCAGGAGGGACAATCTTCTCGGCAATATCTTTTCCCAGAATCTCATGCTGTTTAAAACCAAATAGATTTTCTGCTGCCGGATTAAACTCAACCACAATGCCATTGGTATCAATACAGATAATTGCATCCAAGGCATTTTCCATGGTTGCTTGGAGTCGGCTCTCTCTATCAATTGCCCTGATGGTGACACTTTGGTGACTTATACGGAGCTGCTCTTCAACCTCTTTACGTCTTTTTACCTCCCTCTCAAGCTCTTTTTTCTGTTCAGCCAGAAGCAATATGGAGTCCTCTCTTGCCCGTTTTTCATTCCACAGCTTTAAAAAAACACTCACCCTGGCCAGCAGAATTTTGTCTTTAAGGGGCTTTTGAATAAAGTCCACCGCCTCCAATTTATTGTATGCTGCCACCACATGCTGGTCATCCATATCGTATGCGGTTATAAACAGTATGGGCAGGTTTTTGGTAGCCTCATTTTTACGCAACTCTCTTGCGACCTCAAAGCCATCCATCACTGGCATGATCACATCTAAAAGAACAACTGCAAAATCATGTTCACGACACAGTTTTAGAGCCAACTCACCTGTTTGTGCTTCTAGAATCTCGACGTTGGTTACCGATAATATGCGTCTTAAAACGACTATATTAGGTCTCTGATCATCAACAATTAGAATTTTTGATTTTTGTTGCAGCTGGGTCATAACGGTTCTATACCTACCTATTGGCTCTCATTAGGTTTGTCGTCAGAGTTACGTTTAATAACAGCCAACACTTCATTACCTTTATTTTGATAATTAATGGAGTCAAAGCTTACCTTTAGTGCCATGGCAATTCCACGCCCATGGGTATCAAATACCCGGCTGGGATCGATCTCCATGTATGGCTCCCAATCAAAACCTTCACCCTCATCAACAATCAAAAAGCGCAATTCATCATCTAGCTTTTCATACTCTACGACCACCTTTTTATTCAGATTTTCAGGCAGCTGTAAACGACGATTGACCTCTTGTTTCCATCGATCTTTTTCATTAAGGATAGTTTTTTCTCTGTAGGTTATCCCTAGATTACCGTGTTCCACCCCATTCATGAGTAGCTCCAAAAGCCCCAAAACACTGCGTTGGGGATCAGGACATAACCTTGCCAAACGTACCGCTAGTTCATGGGCATCATCTGTGGTTCTGATACTAAAGAAACCTCTATCCAGATAATCAAAATAGCCATCCTCATTAGCATCTACCTCTTCTTTGAGGTTTTTGCTATCGGCAATATCCTCAAGAACAGATTTAACAACCGCTTTTAATATTTTGGAGTCAATTGGCTTGGTTAGATAATATGAAGCACCAACCTCCAAACCTTTTACAATTTCTTCTGGATTGGAGTTTGCCGTGGTAAAGATTACCGGTATTTCAGAGGTCACCTCATCATTTTTTAATCTCTGACACACCTCATAACCGTCCATTTCAGGCATGA
Source organism: Magnetococcales bacterium (assembly GCA_015232405.1). Classification (GTDB taxonomy): domain Bacteria; phylum Pseudomonadota; class Magnetococcia; order Magnetococcales; family JADFYX01. The sequence goes on from JADFZS010000009.1 coordinate 49,554, forward strand.
TGACATCAAGTAGAATCAGATCTGGCAACTCAGCAGCCGCCAATGCCAAAGCCTGTTCACCGTTATTGGCAACCAATATGTCATAATCAGCCTCTAGAATACCCCCAAGAAGTGATATGTGACCTGGTGAGTCATCGACCAGCATAAGTTTGGCTGTAATCGACATTATTATTCCTTTTTCTCGCTATCTAAATCTATTTTCAAGCTTTCGCTAATTAGATTCAATTTCTGTTTTGCCTGTTCAAAATCAAACTGTCCAAGATCTGCCTCAAGCTGATCCATCTCTTTGCTCACTCCCATATTGCGCACCATTGGTTTTAAGGTTTGCAACAATTTACCAGCTTTAAACCGTTTATTCTGGATATTATCACTCAACTCTATTATCAGTGACTTAACATCCTCAATATCTACCGCCTCGCCACCCTGTTCAGACTCCTCTTTGATGGCATCCTCTTTTGCCTTCGCTTTTTTAAGAGGCTCAATGGAGGTGATAACCTGATCTGATAATTTGGCAAATATCTCTAAAAGAGCGGGCCACTGTTCTTTATCCTCTTTTATTATACTATTTTCCAGCTCAGTGGCAGCTTTTGTCAGCTCAACCATACCGAGATTACCAGCCAAACCTCTCACAGTATGGACATGGCGACGAGCATTTTCGGGGTCTTCGGATCTGTGTCCTGTCAAACCACGCTCCACATGTTTTACCACATCGTTAAACTCATCGGAAAATTTAATAAGCAAGGTGCGGTATAACTGGCTATTATTATCCACTTGGCTTAAACCAGTATCGGTATCGATTCCCGGTAGTTCACCGCCAAATGGCTGCTCTTCAATCTGTACTGAACTACTCGCCACAACTTGACTTTTTGACTGTTTGGAGAGAGGCAGCCATTTTTGCAAGGCAGCAAACAGCTGTTTTTTATCAATAGGTTTAGCCACATGGTCATTCATACCAGCAGCCAAACATTTCACCCTGTCCCCCTCCATGGCATATGCTGTCATGGCGATGATGGGAATTTTCTCAAAGTCCGGCATCTGCCTTATTTTTCCGGTGGCGGTATAGCCATCCATCTCCGGCATCTGGATATCCATCAAAATCAGGTCAAAGGTAGATGCCTGCACCTTCTCCACACCATCTAGACCGTTGCTTGCCATCTCAACTTCAATACCAACATTTTCCAGAATCTCTCTGATAACCTGTTGATTAATAGCATTATCTTCCACCAGAAGAACTCTGGTAGAAGTAAATTTCAAAGTAAACTCCTCTCTGTTTTGATCATCCTTTTTGTTGGTGAAGGTGTCGGTCATATCCCGGTTGAATATGCTTATTATGGCCTCATACAACAAAGAACGGGTAGCAGGCTTGGAGAGAAAAGCGTGGACTCCAGCCTCAATTGCCTTTTTGCTGACCTCATCCCGACCAAAAGCGGTGAGCATGATAATTCTTGGGCAATCTTTATCCTGCAATATTATACCAGCTGTCTCAATGCCGTCCATCTCCGGCATCCGCCAATCCATAAGAACAAGGGGGAACGGCTCTCCAGCTTTTTTGGCCTTTTCCAACTCCTCCAAAGCAAGGGGGCCAGACTCCACCAATGTAGGCTGAAATGACAATGTCTCCAGATCATCTCGCAAGGTCTCCCTTGCCACCTTGTTGTCATCACAGACAAGTACTTTCATACTGTGAAGATCTTTTGGTAGCCCCAACCTGGGCTTTCTTTTACCTTTTGACCGTTTAAAAACAGTGGTAAAAGAGAAAACACTACCCTTTCCTGGTGTGCTCTCTACCTTGAATTTACCCCCCATCATCTCAACAATATGTTTGCAGATTGTAAGACCTAAACCAGTTCCACCATATTTTCTGGTGGTGGAGTCATCAGCCTGCACAAAAGCACTGAATAACTTGGGAATTCTATCAGAATCCATTCCTATTCCGGTATCACTCACGGAAAAAGAGAGATTTATATGGTCGGTACTCTCCTCGATAATGGAGACCTTGATTACTATTTCACCCTCTTTGGTGAATTTAACTGCATTACCCAAAAGATTAATCAACACCTGCTCTAAACGAACTGAATCACCTATGAGATGGCAAGCGTTATTCTCTGGTAGAGATTGTACCAGTTCCAACCCTTTGTCAGAGACCTGCTTTTTAAATACATCGGCAAGCCTTTCAAATATCTCTTCAAGGTTGAAAGGGGCTGAGTCAAGCTGCAATCGCCCTGCCTCAATTTTAGAAACATCCAATATATCGTTGATTAAACTCAACAGTGAATATGAAGAGCTTTTTATCTTATTGAGATAATCCCTGACCTTTGGTGACAGCTCGGCTTTTATCGCCAGATCTGAAAGACCGATAATGGCGGTCATGGGGGTACGAATCTCATGGCTCATATTGGCCAAAAACGCACTCTTGGCACGATTGGCAGTCTCAGCAGCCTCTTTGGACTGTTTCATGGAGATCTCTGCCTGACGGCGTTTTTCAATTTCATCTTCAAGATCTTTATTTTTCTGCCTTAGCTCACGGTTAAGTGCGCTCTTTTTCAAACAGCCTTCAATATGTATGGATAGCTCTTTTAGATCTGGTGGCTTCAACATGTAGCCAGAAGCACCACGATTTAATGCCTCAACAGCATTCTGCATATCACCATAACCTGTAAGAACAATTGCCTGTATCTCACTGTTAAGTTCAGCCACCTTGGATAGTAGTTCCAAGCCATCCATCCCTGGCATTCGCAGATCGGTTATTAAAATATCTATATTGTTGTTATTTATAATCTCCAGACCATCCTTACCAGAAGAGGCGGTAAAAACCGTATGAGATTGCAGACGCAGCTCACTTGCCAAAGCTTGTATAATGGCGGGCTCGTCATCTACCAACAATATTGTTGCTTTTATGCTATCCATATAATTAGCCTCATGCTGCTGGCAATTGAATTTTGAATGTTGCACCCTTACCAAGTTGGCTATCAACATGGATACGCCCATTCATCTCTTGTACAATACCGCGAATTATGTGTAGCCCCAAGCCTGTCCCTTGCCCCACCTCTTTGGTGGTAAAAAAAGGCTCCAAACAACGGTCTCTATCATGGGTGGACATGCCAATACCGTTATCTGCAACCTCTAATATTACCCATTTGTTGTCGTCAGAAGCATAGAGGCGCAAGGCAATTTTTTTCTGAAAGCTGCTATCCTCTGACCGTTTTTTATCAACCGCATGACGGGCATTGGATAGAAGGTTGACCACCACCTGTTCAAAACGCCCTGCATGTAAAGAGACCTCTGGTAGATTTTCACCAATTTGCATATCCAGTTCAATCTCATGGATACGAAACTGCTCCTGGAAAAACAGCAGGGCCTCATTTGCTGGTACTGCCAGATCTGTTGCTTCTGGTGGTTCATCACTCTCACCCCGGGCAAAAGCTCGCATATGGGTTATGATGGTTGTGGCCCGCTTCATCTGCTGGTCAATCTCTTTTGTCGCCTCGGTCACACGCTCTGCAGATACCGATCCCCGGCCCACATCGTTACCTAAACTTTGCGACCAGATACGGATAACAGCCAGAGGCTGGTTTAGCTCATGGGCTATACCAGCAGCCATCTCACCCATGGCAGTTAGACGACCGGTATGGACTAGCTGGGCCTCTCTCTCCCGCAAGATTGTCTGGGAACGTTTATAGTCGGTAATATCTTTGGCAACCAGTACCACACCCGTTACCTCTTCGGTTAGATCACGGTGTACAGAACCGGAGAGCAGTACCGGGGTCTCACGATCATTTTTTGAGACAATGGTGGTATCAAAACTACTTAGAAAACCATTTTTTAGTAGATCTTCAAACCCATTTTCGCCAAAAATTGAGTGCATAGAGGCGAAGTTTTCAAGCTTTTTGCCCACCATCTCCTCTTCACTATATTCCAACATATCACAGGCAAGGCGATTGACCGTCTGCACAGTGCCATCTGGTGATATGACTATCAGAGCATCAGCCATTGACTCAATGATACTCTCCAGATAACGCAGGTTTAAAACAAGTTGTCGTTTCATCTCCACCTGTTTTATACAACGCCCAAGATGTATACCCAGCTCATCCAGATCAACAGGTTTCAACATATAGGCTACAGCACCGTTGTTCAGGGCTTTAATTGCGTTACTCATATCCCCATGTCCGGTCAAGACAATGGAACATATACCCTCTCGCACATCTGGTACTTTGGTGAGAAGCTCCAGCCCTCCCATACCCGGCATACGTAGATCGGTTATCATGATATCTATACTTTGCTCGGCTAAAACCTCCAAAGCTTTGATACCAGACGAGGCGGTATAAACACTGTGGCCATTAATCTCAAGCCAGTCTTGCAGCCCTTCGACTATTCCAACTTCATCGTCTACTACCAATACAGTTGCCTTTTTCACGCTTTTCTCCTAAACCTTCTAATTAAGGGTACTAAAAGCTTAAATACCAAGGAAATTATTTACATTTCAGCCCCTTGGAGCCGGGTTGAAAATAGATAAAAAATGGACCAATACCTACGTAGCCAACTTTACAACCGGAAATTGTACCGTTAGCTTTGTCCCTTTACCTTCAACACTTTCCATCTGTATGGTTCCCTGTCTCTCTCTTATGATGCTATGGATTATATAAAGTCCCAACCCAGTTCCCTCACCCACCTCTTTGGTGCTAAAAAATGGCTCCCAGCAACGTTTCTGCTCCTCTTCAGACATACCTATACCGTTGTCATCAACCTCCAAAATTATGGAGCCAGCACCCTCTTCAATGTAAGATAGCTTTATTATTACCTGCTTTTTATACTCCTCTTGTTGGTCGCCCTTTTTATTTACCGCATAACGAGCATTAGAGAGAAGATTTACAACAATCTGTTCATAATGGTTGGGGTGGATGGCAATTTTGGGAAGACCCTCGGTAATCTCCGTGACCAGCTCAATATCATGAACCCGATACTGTTCGCGAAAAAAGGTAAGGGCGTCCAAGGTCGGGATGGATGGGTCAACAATAACATCATCATCATCTTTACCTTCACTACGGACAAATGTCCGCATCAGGTTGATAATGCTTGCTGCCCGGTCAACCTGCTTCATTATTTTATCACTTATCTGCAGGGAGTCCTCTTCACCCAACATCCCTTCAGCCATTCTGTAGCCAAAATTCTGCGCAGCCATACGAATTATGGTTAGGGGCTGGTTTAGTTCATGGGCAATACCGGATGCCATCTCGCCCATGGCGGTAAGTCTTCCGGCATGGATAAGCTGTGCCTCTTTTTCCCGCAGCTCTTTTTGCGCCTGTTTATAATCGGTGATATCCTTGGCAGCTACGATAATCCCCGTCTCCTCACCCCGATCATCACGCATGACGGAAGCCGAGATAAGAACAGGAATTTCCAGACCATTTTTTGCTATAAATACAGCTTCCAGGTTATCAAAACCCCCGGCAGGAAGCATGGCTTTCAGCTCTGCTCCCAGGGAAAACACCTCTTCATCATCATCCACATGTTGACGGCAAAATTGATCCACATGACAGCCCAAAAACTCACTTTCCGAATATCGCAACAGTTGGCTGGCAGAGCGGTTGACCTTCATGACCATGCCATCAAAAGTGGTGACCATAAGTGTGTCAGCCATGGAGGCCAAAATAGTATCGGTATAGACCTTGGCCTGTTGTAACTCCTGCTCTGCCTCGGTCCGTTTTAATACCTCCAGCTCCAGCTCCTCATTTCTTTTTTTCAGGGTGCGGCCTAGAATAATTCTTTTTTTGCAGCTAGTTATCTGCTTATCAAGCTCATTTAAATCTGGTGGCTTAAGCATATAACCTGCCGCACCACGGTTTACCGCTTCAATAGCATTTTTCATATCGCCAAACCCGGTAAGAACAATGGTCTGGATCTCATCCTGTATTTTACTGGCTGATGTAAGAAGCTCCAAACCATTCATACCCGGCATGTTCAGGTCGGTTATCAAAATATCAATTTTTTGCTCTTCTAAAAGCGTTAACGCCTCCTTTCCTGAGTTGGCGGTAAATACCGTATGTGACTGTAAACTCAACTCACTACGCAGAGCATTGACTATGGTTGCCTCATCATCCACCAGAAGGATTGCCACTGGTGCATTTATATCGGTTGTCACCAACATAGCTTAACCATCACCTTCAATATCTGTAGCTGCAGGCAGAATTACCTTGGCAACTGTGGAAACCCCCTTTTCACTTTCAACGGTAATTTCGCCTTTTAACTCCTCGACGATACCCCGTACAATATGAAGACCCAACCCGGTCCCCTTTCCCTCCTCTTTAGTGGTAAAAAAAGGTTCCAAACATCTTTGCAACTCTGTTTCAGACATCCCTATACCGTTATCTTTCACTTCTAGAATTACATTTTTTCGTTCAGCTCCCTCACTGAGACTCAATGTTATCTGTTTTTGATAATCCTCGTCACTCTCCGCTTTTTTATCTACAGCGTAACGCCCATTGGAGAGAAGGTTAACCAAAATCTGTTCAAAACGGTTGCCGTGCATCCGCACCAATGGCAGATTTGTACCTATCTTCAACTCCAACTCAATCTCCCTGATGCGAAACTGCTCTTTGAAAAAAAGCAGTGCCTGATTGGCAGGAATAGCTGGATCAATCGCCTTGACGGGATCATTAATCTCAACCCTGGCAAAAGCGCTCATATGGTTGATAATTGTAGTGGCCCGGTCTATCTGCTGGGTAATCTCACTACTTACTTTAGAAACTATATCTGCCTCGATAGTGGTACCGTTGTTAACCGCATGCCCCAGACTTTGGGAACGGATACGAATAACTGTGAGGGGTTGGTTCAACTCATGGGCGATACCAGTTGCCATCTCACCCATAGCAGTCAAACGGCTGGAATGGACCAACTGGGCCTCTTTATCTCTGAGAGCCTTTTGTGCCTGTTTATAGTCGGTGATATCTTTGGCGACCAGAACAAAACTACTGATATCTCCTTGTGCGTCATGACGTGGCGAGCCAGATAGCAATACCGGAACCATTGAGCCATCTTTGGCCTTTAGTTTGGCATCGGTATTGTTGACCGCACCCTCCACCAATAGATTTAAAATAGAGTCGTCACCAAAAGCGTCAGAATCGAAAAGTTTATCAACCTGGGAGTCTAGCAACTCAGAACTACTATAACCAAAAAGAGTCTCCTGGTTGATCTTGGTTATCACCCCTTGGGTTGAGACAAAAAACAGCGCATCCATCATCAAAAGCAGAATGCTCTGGATATTTTGTAACTCGCTATTTTTCTCCTGCAGCTCTCTTTTTTTATTGTAGAGATCGACAAAAACGTTCACTTTTGAGCGCAAAATACGGTCATCAATGGGTTTCAAGATAAAATCGACGGCACCCATTTCAAAACCTTTTAAGGTCTGATACTCATCAGAGGCAGCAGCGGTTACAAATATAATGGGAAGATCACGGGTTTTCTCAACACCTCGCAGTATATTTGCCACCTCAAAACCATTCATATTGGGCATGTTTACGTCCAACAGCAGCAGAGCATAATCATTCTCTGAACACAGAAGCAGAGTTTGCGCCCCAGAATCAGCCTCATGGATCTCAGCATCCATTTTAGAGAGCAGAGAGTGCATGGCACGTAGATTCGCCGGAAGGTCGTCTACTATTAAAATCTTTGGAAGGTTTTCGCTCATTATTGCTCTACTCCCAAAATATCACATATTTTTTTGTCAATCTTATCTAAGGATACCACATGGTCAGCAACCCCAGCAGCTATAGCAGAACGGGGCATAAGGTAGGCTTCAGCCCGCTCGGGATCTTGCACAATAGTTGTACCACCCAGCTCTTTGATGCGTTTTAATCCCATTGTGCCATCATCACTACCCCCTGTTAATAAAACACCTAATAGAGCTTCGTCATAATAGTCGGCAGCACTCTCAAACAGTATGTCAATGGCAGGACGAACATAATTGTATTTAGGATCAATGGTTAATGCGAACGATCCATCTGTCTCCACCAAAAGATGATACCCAGCAGGTGCTACATGAACACAACCAGCAGTAGCCAAATCCCCCGGCTCTGCTTCACTGACACTGAGTTTGCAATTGTCATCTAAAAAAGAGGCCAAAAAGCCGTTATCATCACTCGCCCTGTGCTGTACCAGTATAATCGGCACAGGAAAATCACCCGGCAGCCCACTGAGAATGGTATTAAACGCATCCAGGCTTCCTGCCGATCCTCCTATGACCACCCCTCGAAAATTAGCTGGGGAGGATGTCATGTTTTTTGCTCTCTGCACATATTTACCCCCTTACCTAGCTTTTTTGGGATTTTTTTGAAAAATCCGCCACTGTTGGGAGATTGGTGAAAAGTTATTGACCACATCAGAAAATTTTAAAGACTCCCGACTACCCAAACATAATAGACCATCATCTACCAATGTATCGTGGAGCAGATTTAATACCCGGTTTTGTAAAGTGCGATCAAAGTAAATTAAAACATTACGACAGAGCACCAGGTGCATCTCGGTAAAAACTGAATCTGTGGCAAGATTAAAGTTTGAAAAAAGTATATTTTTCTTTAAGTCAGGATCAATCAGTGCCAAACCATATTTGGCATAATAATAATCTGACAACGATCCCTTACCACCGGAATTTTGATAATTAATTGAATAATCTCTGAGGTTCTCTATGCTATAGACCCCCTCTTTTGCCAGAGATAAAGAGCGATTGTTGATATCGGTGGCATAAATTCTAACACGATCAGATAAACCCTCTTCATGTAGCAATATCGCCATGGAGTAGACCTCTTCACCAGTAGCACAACCAGCGTGCCACACATTGATGATGGGAAATTTATCCAGCAGGGGGATTATCTCTTCACGCACTGTTTTGTAAAAAGGTGGATCACGAAAAAATTCAGTTACAGTAACCGAAAGGATATAGAACAGTTTTTGAAAAAATGCCTCATCGTGGAGAACCCTAGGGATTGCATCAGAGACATGCTCTATACCACTGACTTTGATAGCATGGAGAAGTCGCCTTTTTAGAGAAGCCTGAACATAGTTGCTGAAATCAAAATCATAACGATAGCGCAACGACTCCAACAGTAACCGTATTTCAAAATCTTGCAGTTCTATCCGGCTCATGTCACATACCTGCCCATGGATAGCTCTTCTTGAGCATAGAGAGGACAAATACATGAGAGGCTGCCAACAAAACAGTCTCCCCGTTCTCTATGTTCAAGAGAGTTGATTCTACTCTTTGTCATGAAACTCATTTCCAATAAAATAGGTCTCGGCCTTCTGGTTACGAATTAAATTTTCCAACCCCAAGCCAATTATTGGGATAACCTCGCCTATGAACACCTTGCTTAACGGGGTAAAAGATTTAAAAGAGGCCATCTCTATTACCTCCACTACATTATCTCTAAAACTAACAGGAATTACCATGATCTCCTTGGGTGTGCCATCACCTAAGGCGGAGCTGATTTTTATATACTCCTCAGGAAACTTGGTTAAGAGGATTATTTTATTCTCACGGGCGCATTGACCAACAAGGGACTCACCAGGGGCAAAAGAGAGCTGGGTTATCTGCTGACCACAGTAACTACCATGGAGCTGATACTCCCCTGACGGTTCATCAAAGACAAAAAACAGCCCGGTACCAGCATCTAATAGAGGCACAAGAGTTGAAATAAGAGAGTTTGACAATTCACCTAAAGAGGTGGCCTTTTGCACCATGGCAGAAAATTTGGCAGTGTTCTCTTTCAGCCAATAATCTTCCCCCATTTTTTGCACCATGTCATTAAACACCACACCCAACTGCCCGACCTCATCTTCCTGGGGGTTTTTTACCCGGGCCGACATATCACCAGCACTTAAACTGTTGGAAACCTTAACCAACTCTAAAATCCGCTCTATTATCCCTTTTGCCGTGCGCAGACCAATAAGCCCAATTCCCAATACTACCAACAGTGACATGGCGACTATTTTAAGAGTGGTATCACGCTGTATAGTTGCAATATATTCACTCCTCACAGCCAAAATCATGGTCGCTATATGTTTACCTCTACCGTCCTCTTCCCTTATGGAAAAAAATGAGAGATCCAGAGATACTCCCGACTTAGGTTGAAACGAATCCAACTCCATCCGGTTCTTTTTCAGCTTCTCCAGGCTATCCTCAGACATTTTATAATCACTTAAAAAGTCTGATGTTGAGGCATCGACTCTATCATTAAAATAGCTAGCCACCTCTATTTGGGTATTGCCCTTTATTTTGCCGAGAAAACCACTGTTTATCAAATGACCACTGATAAATACCCCAACAAATTCAGACTCCTCATCCATCTTATGGAAGATGGGTGTCGTGGTAATTATCATCAATTTACCATCAATCAATTTAATAAAAGAGTGTGATTTGCGATCTTCGAGGATATTGTGAAATAGCTCAGGGTTTACATGATAGTTAAAGCGGGTCAAATCATCATTATATGCCAAACCCAGCCCCTTATTATCAGTCACTATCATTAAATCTATGGGTTTTCTTGTATAAATCTCTTTTAAAGACTCGTTAATTGGCTCCCGCTCGCCACCAAATTTCAGGTAATAATACATGCTCTCAGTCAAGTGACCATTACGGGCTATTATTTGTGAAGCCTCAAGTAGAGTGCGCTCCTTGGACATAAAAAGGTTATTGATAAAACGGGTATTGTTGGCCATCTCTTTGACACGCATAATCTGGGCAATCTCAATTAATGCCGTCAAAGAGAGGATAGATATGCTAGCAACAGCTATTACCACCAATATAAGTGGCAGGGTTATCAACCGTTGTTTGATGCTAAATGATTTCATTATAGCAGCCTAACAGAGTTATATAACTGTAACTCTTGAAATTATTATTAATTATACTCTATTTATTTACCCAAGATCCAAAATAACGATACCTTAATGGACCATAAACAAGAGTGTCTAAAAAGCTTGAATCAAGGGGCGAACCGTTGTGATGGAACCACATACTTTTCTGTATAAAAATGCTTGGCAGCTGGGCTTTCTAAAAATGTTGCAACCTTGGTCTCTGCAGCTGTTGGGCTGGCTGGAAGGGCCAGAGATATGGGTCTGAAAAATGGGTATCCCTTATCAAACACCGCAGGATCAAGGGGATCTATCCCATCAACCTTGACTACATTCATCATTTTAGGATCATAAAGCACAGAACCAAGGTGACCTATGGCTCCTGGGAGTTTAGCCACAGTGGTTATCATGGTTAAAAATTTATCTACCTTGATATGGGGCTGCCACTGCTCTCTTGGTAAAATGGTTTTCCAGTGTCCCGGCCTCGGGCCACAATGGGGGCGCATGACAACAACAATTTTTTGGTCTGCCCCACCAACCTCATTCCAGTTTTTAATCTTACCCGACATGATCATACGTACCTGAGCGGTGGTGAGATTTTTAACCCTGTTTTTTTTGTTTATGGTGATCATCAACGGTTCAAGGGCTAGTGGGTGCAGCACAGCACCACCCATTCTTGCCAACTCAGCATCATCCAGGTGGCAACACACAGCACCAACACCGCCACCCGTAGTGACATTTTTTACAGCATCACCGCAACCACCGGGTTTGGAAAAATCTACATTGACTTTGGTTGCTCTGTTTATGGTTTTCATGTGGGGTTCCAAGGTTAAATAAAGAGCATGGCTTCCCCTGATTACAACTGTGGAATCCCCAGCTTGGGTAAAGGAAATCCCAGAGATAAAAACGGTCAAAAAACTGGCTAGAAATACATTTAATCTAAGTTTCATTAGTTTCTCCAATTGGTCTATTTAAAAGATCATTTGTGCAACCAAACTCTCATCATAGAGAACAACTTATTCATATCAACAGGCTTGGTGAGATAGTCACTTGCTCCGGCATCAAGACATTTTTTCTTATCATCAGACATCGCTTTGGCGGTGAGAGCTATAATGGGGAGCTTTTTTAAATTCTCACGTTTACGAATCTCTCCCATAGCGGCATAACCGTCCATTACCGGCATCATTATATCCATGAGAACAATATCGACTTCTGGATGTTTTTCCAACATATCCAAAGATTTCTGACCATCGGCAGCCATCACTGTTTTAAGATTTTTGCGCTCTAGCTGTTTAGCCATTGCATAAAGATTGCTCACATCATCATCAACTATCAGTACGGTCTTATCGACAAACACATCCTCCTGATCATAAAGTTTGCGAATCATCATACGCTGTTCATCTGGTAGGTCCCGCTCCATACGATGCAGGAAGAGAATCACCTCATTTAATAGTCGCTCTGAGGACTGCACACCTTTTACGACAAAGCTGTTGGTGTATGCCTTTAAGCGATCATACTCCTGTCTGGTCAAGTCTCTGCCGGAGTAGACAATGACAGGGGGAGCAGTGAGAGAGGCATCAGCTGCGATATTATCCAATAGATCAAAACCACTCATATCCGGCAAACCCAGATCCAGGATCATACAGTCAAATGATCTGGTTTTTATAACCTCCATGGTCTCAGCCCCAGTGGAAGTTTCAACTATTTCAATATCTTTACCTGCCAACAGTTTTGCTGTTGCCATACGAGAATTTGCATCATCTTCTACCAACAGCAGTGAACGTGGCCCGGTATCGGCAAAGTGGGCCATTTTGGCAAAGGCCTCCTCAATATGGGACTTGGTGACAGGTTTGTTGCAATAACCCACCGCTCCCCGTTTCAACCCCTCCATGTTGTCATCCATCGCCGACATGATATGGACAGGTATATGGCGTGTTTCGCTGTTGGATTTAAGATTATCCAGTACCTCCCAACCATCCATACCGGGTAGACCAAGATCCAGGATGATACTGGTTGGATTGTGCTCAACAGCTAGAGCCAAGCCACTCTCACCATCGTTGGCGGTAATACATTTAAAACCGGATTTCTGCGCCATATTGACTATAATCTGTGCAAAACTGGCATCATCCTCAATCACCAACATCACCCTATCACCCTGCACTATATGCTCCCGATCATCCTCGACCCTGTCGGTCTTCAAAGCAGGCATAGTAACAACAGGCAGTTCAACGGGAACTTCAAGCTTGGGTTGGGGGGATGAGGTGGTGGATTCCTCACTTTCAACAGGAGCATCGGGCAATACAGAAATAAAGAGAGAGAAAACACTCCCTTTACCTTGGGTGCTCTCTAAATGGATTTTACCATTCAACAACTTGGTCAACTGATAAGATATGGATAGACCAAGGCCGGTTCCACCATATTGTCGGCTGGTAGAGCCATCTTCCTGGCGGAAAGCTTCAAAAATTGCTTGGTGTTTATCTGGTGATATTCCAATTCCGGTATCATGGACAGATATCACAACCCCACCATCTGTAGGTATCTGGTTACCCTTGGTAATCCACCCTTCGGTTGGTGGTGAGATGCGAACTGTAACCCCACCCTTGCTGGTAAACTTAAAGGCGTTGGAGAGTAAATTTTTGATAATACGCCCGGCCTTTTCAGGGTCGGTGTAAATGGTCTCCACACTCCCTTCCATAAACTCTATGTTAAAGTCCAGTTTTGCTTTGTCAGCAACTGGTCTGAACTGACGCTCCAGGCTCACCGCCATATCAGACAACACCAAACGCTCAGGATGGACATCCATCCTTCCCGCTTCAATCTTGGCTAAATCAAGAATTTGGTTGATCAGACCAAGAAGATCACTGGCAGAACCGTAGATAATTTCGGCATCTCTCACATCACCTTCTGAAAGGTTGCCATCCTCGTTATCGGCAAGGCTTTTGGATAAGATCAAAAGACTGTTTAAGGGGGTTCTTAGCTCATGGGACATGTTGGCAAGAAATTCAGATTTATATTGGCTGGCTTTTGCCATCTCAACCACTTTGTTTTCAATCTCTAGTTGAGCCAACTGTAGCTGTTCATTTTTCTGGGTGGCCACCTCTTTCTGCTCTTCCAACTGCTGGGCCTGAGCCTCCAACTCTTCATTGGATACCCGCAACTCCTCACGCTGTTGCTGCAATCGTGACTCTGAGGCTTTTAGAGAGTCGGTCTGTTCTTGGAGTTTGGCATTGGAATCTTCAAGTTGTTTGCCAGCTTTCTCCAAAGAGTCGGTCTGCTCTTGCAGCTTGGTGTTGGATAGCTCCAGATCCACCTGCTGCTTTTTCAAGGATATTGCCTGCTCCTTGGTTTTAATTAGCATCTCTTCCTGTACCACCCGAGATTTGGTTACAGCAGTCGATATGGCAATTCCCTCTGATGCCTGCTTGATAAAATCCATATGCAAGTCGGAGAAATCGTTAAATGTTCCCAACTCAACAACTGCCTCTACCTTGTTGTTGTGTATAAAAGGGAAGGCCATCAATGTCCGGGGCGAAGCAGACCCCATACCGGAACGAACTGTTATATAGTTTTCGGGAAGATTGCTTAATGTGATGGTTTTTTTCTCAAGGGCCGACTGACCAGCCACACCTTCACCAAGGGCCAATTGGGAGTTTAATGATTTGCGGTTTTCAAAGGCATAACTTCCCATTAATTGCAGATTGCCATCTTCTGCCATCACATAAAAAACTCCGACTGAGGCATCCATTTTTTCGGCCAGAAAGCTACTGATATCCTGGCCCAATTGTGCCAAAGTTTTTTCACTTCGCAGCCGTTCGTTCAGTTCGGCACTGGCCCCTTTCAACCACTGTTCTCTATCTGCATTATCTGCAGACAGCTGCAGAGATTTACTCATATCCAAAAATGCTTCACTCAACTGACCCAATTCATCACTGGTTGTGGTAATTTTTTCTTCAGTAAAATCTCCAGCAGTTATCCGCCGTGACCATGCAGTAATCTGAATTAGGGGCAAAATCAGACGTAGGGCAACAAAGCCTGCTGCCAATAACACAATAAATGCGGTTACAAAAATTCGCACAAGCATGGTTGTGCGCAGATTATCAGAAGAGGCGGATGCCTCCTCAACCGATATTTCAGATATCAGGGTCCACTCCAACCCATGCCTACCCAGAACAGGTAGATGGGTATATTGACCAAACACCTCAACTTCTGCATAGTTGCTATATGGCTCCCAAGAACCTTTGGCTTTATAACCTCTGGATAAAACATCTTTTTCGTGGAATTCATCATTTTCATTATCTCTCAACCACTGCCTTACCAGAGATGTATCCACCCTTTGATTTAAAATGACAGACTTATCCTTTTGACTGTTCTGTGAACGGAAAAGTTGATCCTCTCCCACCAAGTATGTCTCATAAGTTTTTGCCTCATGATTTTTGTGCATGACAAATTTATTGAGAGACTCCAAGGAGGGCTGCAGCACTACAACACCTATTGTTTGGCCATTTTTATTGAGTATGGATCTTATGAGAAAAAGAACCACTTCATCACCAAAAACAGGATTTCTCTCCATATCGGTAATTACCGGAGTGCCACTCGCCAGAGCTTTTTGCACACCCTGGCCCAATTTGCTGGAACCCAACTGCCCAACAAGGCTGTTTTTACCAATAAGAGAGTTTGCACCAGCAGAAAAAATCACACTTCCGGATCTATCTAAAATGTAGATATTAGGATAGTTATAGGTTGTTTGAAAATCTCGTAAATCGTTGTGATGACCATCACCAGTTGTCAACTGCGACCATTTAAAACTCTTTACAAATGTTGCCGTATCCTCGCCACTTTTAGCCTGTTCTGCTAATAATGTTTCCAAAAACAGTAAATTATCAAATGCAGATGCCTGAAAATCCAGATGTCTGAGACGCTCTTCAAAAAAGTTTGTTATGTATGCGGCTTTATCGTTTAAAGAGGAGATCATAAAATCCCGGCCCTGGATGTGTAGGGCTTGGCGACTCTGCTCTATTATATGCC